>JBCCLR010000077.1:0-15186 GCA_039026755.1 Pseudomonadota bacterium
ATTTTGAAAAGCTTCGCCGCGCTCTCACTGCGGCCTGGCAACGTGAGCACACGCAGCGCCTACTTTGGGCGCCTGCGGGTCTGGCGGCTGGCGCAGGCCTCTATTTTAACTTGCCTTTTGAACCGCCCATCGCAGCAGGCATTTTTGCGCTGTGGGTAAGCGTTTTGCTGGCGTGGCTCTTGCCTACCTATAGAACCATTGCGCTGCTTATCGGGTTAATCTGCGCGAGCTTTTGCGGCGCGCAAGTAAAAACGCACGCTTTCGGCCCATCGGTGATCACCAAGCAGCAACCCGCACGGACCTATATCGCGCGCGTCGAGCGCGTCGAGGAAAGGCTCGAAGGAGGCTGGCGCATCCATCTGAGCGACTTAGCCAGTCCTGGCGAGACACTTAAGTTGCCGGCAAAAGTCAGGCTCGTCGCGCGCACGGACGTACCCGCTACATTGCGGGCTGGACAACGCATTTCCTTGCGGGCTGTGTTAACGCCGCTGCCGCGCCCAGTTTTGCCAGGCAGCTACGATTTTGGCCGGGCACTCTTTTTAAAGGGCTATGGCGCAACGGGATTTGCCGTTTCGGCCGTCACAGTCCTCACCGGGCCAGATGAAGCGCTTGAAGTGAGCGTGATAACGCGGGCGCGTAAAAGCGTAGACGCAGCCATTAACAAGGCTCTTGCTGGCCCCTCTGCTGGCCTTGCCAAAGCGCTTTTGCTTGGTGATAAATCGCAAATACCGCGCGATGTTCGCGAAACCTATCGCCGTGCGGGCTTGGCGCACTTATTGGCCATCTCTGGACTGCACATGGCGTTGGTCGCTGGCTGTGTATTTTTGTGTATTCGGCAAGGGCTGTCTTGCAGCGCTCGGCTTGCCTTGATTTTGCCGCTCAAATCGATTGCCGCGGGCGTAACCATTGCCGCCCTTATCTGCTATTTGATGCTGGTCGGTGCGCCCGTTAGCGCGCAGCGCGCAACACTCATGGCATCGTGCGTGATGCTTGCCATTATTGTTGGTCGTTCGGCAATTTCACTGCGCACGGCTGCTTTAGCGGCAATCCCCATGCTTGTGCTGTGGCCCGAAAATATCACGGACATCGGCTTTCAAATGTCGTTTGCAGCTGTTGTGGCATTGGTCAGTGGCTATGAGGCCGCGGCAACGACATTTGCGCGCCTGCGTGTGCGCTATGGTCCTGTGCGCGGCGGAGCGCTGAATTACCTGCTTGGCATCATGCTTTCGACGATACTTGCGGAAATCGCCGTACTTCCGCTCAGCTTGTATCACTTCAATGAGATAACGGTGTACGGGCTTATTGGAAACGCGTTTGCAGTGCCCATTACTGGCTTTTGGGTCATGCCGGCAGGTCTAGTGGGAATTCTCCTCACGCCCTTTGGGCTGGCTGACCCTGCATTTTATATGATGGGACTGGGGCTTGACCTCATGACGGCGCTCACGCAAGACATTTCCGCGGCGCCAGGCGCATATTTGGCATTTAAGAGCCCATCTACGGTAGCGCTTCTGGTGTTTTGCTGCGCTGGGTTATGGCTATGCCTATGGCGCACGAGACTGCGCTACCTGAGTGTTCCTGTACTCCTGATTATTCCTTTCGTCGCGTTTTCTTATCAAATGCCGACATTGCTGCTGTCGCCATCAGCAAATGCGTTTGCCGTTAAAACCACACGGGATGGTTACGTCCTTTTACACGGCAAACGATCCAGCTTTGCTGCGCAAGTTTGGGCGCGCGAAATGGGGCAGGCGGGCTTTTCAGACATGAAAGAGCGCTATCAACGCTGCGATATGGAAGGCTGCGTGATTCAATTAGAATTAAATACAGATGGTGGCCTCGCTGCGGTGCCCCAGGCAGATCTTAACCGGCCGCCACACGCCGCAACATCCGCAGCGCTTTATCGCCTCGAATACGTTAAACATCCGGCGGGCCTGAGCGACGCATGCAGCTCAAAGTCGTTCATTATTGTGGCTTATGATGCACACCATCGCTGCGAAGGCACCATTGGATACATCAGTGCCGATACGCTTGCGCGCGACGGCCCGGCGAGCATTTTTTTATCTGCGTCCGTATCAACAGCAAAGGCATCGCTGTATATCCTTGACATGAAGATATCCTATGCGCGCGCCAGCCGCAGACCATGGGTGCCTTGAAAAATATGTCAAGCGTAGGGACAAGTGCTTCAAGCGCGTATTCGGGCTTTAATAGGTCGCCGCCGTGGGCATTTAGCGTTTCCTCCCGGTATCAGGAAACACACGGGCGACTGCCAGTTTTACGGTGTGATAGGCGGAACAGTAAGCCTTGCGCAATTATTCAGCGCCTGCAAGCGTCGCTACCCATGAGACTCACATTCATCAGGTGGATTGCGCCAAAAAACGCCAGCGGCCTTGCTTTTTAGTATCGCCGCATAAGGCCCGCCAGTCGCCCTTGGATCCTCACGCGGTCCGCAGGCAGCACTTGGGTTTGATAATCCCGATTAGAAGGTTCAAGCAGGATATCCGGGCCACGCTTGCGCAGGGTCTTAAGCGTTGCCTCGTTATCATCTACAAGGGCAACAACAATCTCGCCATCGCGTGCCGCTTCGCAGCGTTCAATCAGCACGACGTCGCCATCTAAAATGCCCGCTTCAACCATCGATTCACCGGACACCTCAAGTGCATAATGGCTACCCTTGCCGATCATAGATGGCGGTACGCTTACAAACCGATCTACATCTTCTAAGGCTTCAATGGGTGTCCCTGCCGCAATCTTTCCATGCAGCGGGATGTCAACTTCAGTGCGCTCTTCCTGTCGCTTAAGGCGGAATGGACCAACAATGACGTTGTCTGCCTTCTTCGTATTGTAAACGTCCGGCAGCTTGATGACTTCAAGCGCTCTGGCCCGATGGGCGAGACGGCGAATAAATCCACGCTCTTCAAGCGCGGTGATCAAGCGATGAATGCCAGATTTTGATCTTAAGCCAAGTGCATCTTTCATCTCATCAAAAGATGGCGAGACACCGCTTTGCTCTAATCGTTCATGGATGAACATCAAGAGATCGTGTTGCTTCGGCGTTAGCATGGTGATGCTCCAAGTGTTTGTCTCAGCCCCAGCATTTTTTGCTGTTAATGTTATGTTCTATTTTAGTTCTGAGATTGGAGCAAGCTTTTATTTTATGGACAAAACAGAAACGCCGTCACCGACCTGCGCTACAGCAGCGTCAGCTGGGCGCACCACCAAACAATTTGCCGCGGCCAGCGCAGACAGCATCGCGCTATCTTGGATCGGCAGAATATCAACCCAACCTGGCTTTTCGATGGACTGTGCAGCACGTAAATAGGTTTCGCGTTTGCCATTCGCTGGCAGCGGCTGCAGCGTTTTCAATGTATGTTCTGCGACCAACGCGGAGGGGCTGCGCCCTCCCATCTGTTGCAGCGCAGGTTTTAAAAACAACAAAGCGCAGACAAAGGCGGACACAGGGTTTCCCGGCAAGCCAAAGAACGGCGCGCCCTTAAAATCGCCAAAGATGAGCGGTTTTCCCGGTCGCATTGCGATTTTCCAGAAGCCGACGTTCAGCCCTTGTGTAGACAGGACAGATTGCACCAAATCATATTTGCCAACGCTTGCCCCGCCGATGGTGACACAGATGTCCGCAGCGTCAAACGCGGCGGCAGCGTCGATCATAGCCGCTTCATCATCAGGCACCGGCCCGATATCGAGGGGTATGCCGCCGCTTTGTGCGACCAGCGCTGAGATCATCACGCCATTTGAACTGACGATTTGGCCGGGGCCAGGGGTTTCGCCTGGCCGAACTAGTTCTGACCCCGTTGATAAAATCGCCACGCGGGGCCGCCGATAGACAGCGACTTCGGCAACGTTGGCGGCGGCGAGCAGGCCGATGTCTGCCGGGGCAAGCATGGTCCCTTTTTTACGGCATAGTCCGCCTTTTTGAAAATCGAGGCCCCGCAGGCGCACATGCGATTTGGCTTCAACGCCGCGCACACGTATTTCACCCTTGCCAGTCACATCAACATCTTCTTGCAGCACCACTTGGTTGGCGCCCGGGGGAAGCGCCGCACCGGTAAAAATTCGTGACGCCTGGCCTGCATTGAGGGCTTTTACTGGCAAAGTGCCGGCTGGAATTTCTTCAATGACCTCAAGACGGCAGGGCAGTGTGCCGACATCGTCCTTGCGCACAGCATAGCCGTCCATCGCAGAAATATCATGCTCTGGGTGCGTTAAAAGAGCGAAGGTATCATCTGAAAGAATGCGTCCTAATGCTTGATATAATGTGATAATTTCAGTATCAATTATCGGTGTAGAGGCAAGTATGTCTGCCAAGGCCTGTTTGACGCTGCGCATACTATGCCTCGCTGCTGCGCTGATAATCGCCGCTTTTGCCGCCACTTTTTGCCTCAAGGCGGATATTGGACATCACCATTGATTTGTCGACGGCTTTGAGCATGTCATAAAGCGTCAGCAAGGCCGCACTGCAGCCCGTCATCGCTTCCATTTCAACGCCGGTCTGCCCCGTGGTTTTAACGCTAAAGCTGACGCTGATGCGCTGCTTTTCGAGGGTAAATTCACAGCTGATACCGCTTAGCGGAAGCGGGTGGCAAAGCGGGATGAGTTCCGATGTCTTTTTTGCCGCTTGAATGGCTGCGATACGCGCCGTTGCAAACACATCGCCTTTTGGCGTCTTGCCGTCTCTGATGAGCGCCGCAATCTCCGGCGTAATGGACAGGTCACCCGACGCAATCGCATGGCGCGTCGTTATGGGTTTGGCGGTAATATCCACCATCTGCGCTTTGCCGCTATCGTCGAGGTGACTGAGTTTCTTATCGCTCATGCCGATGTTCCTAGGAATTGACGCAGCGCTGCGGCTTGATCATTCTCGCGCATGAGCGCTTCACCGATTAAGAACCGCTCAATTCCAATCGCTTTTAGCGAGACCAGATCGTCATGGCCGGTCAAACCGCTTTCCGCAACAATCGAGCGGTCGGATGGGATCCGCGCAGCGACATTTGCCGTCGTGGCGGTATCCACATCGAGGGTCTTTAAATTGCGGTTATTCACCCCAATCAGCGGTGTCTTGAGCTCAAGTGCAGCGTCCAACTCCTCAAGCGCGTGTATTTCAGCCAAGACTTGTAACCCATAGTGCTGGGCTGCAGCTTCTAGGTCTTGCGCCTGGCTTACAGATACTGCCGCCAGGATAACGAGGATACAATCTGCGCCAAGCGCCCGTGCTTCTGCCACTTGGTAGGGGTCCAGCATGAAATCCTTGCGCAGCAGCGGGATATCGACGGCCTCGCGCACAGCTTGAAGGTCAGCATCCTCGCCTTGGAAAAATGGCGTATCTGTGAGCACCGAGATACAGCCCGCACCTCCGGCCTGATAGCCTTGGGCATGGCGTGTCGGTTCAAAGTCTGGCTGGATAACGCCTTTTGACGGGCTTGCCTTCTTGACCTCACAAATCACGCCATAGCCGCTCTTGGCGATGGCGTTGGCCAGGCCGCCAGCAAAGTCTTTTGGCGGTACATTTGAGATGCTCGCTTCTAGCGATGCCATAGACATATGCGCTTTCTTGTCAGCAATGTGCGCGCGTTTTGCCTCTAGGATTGTGTCTAAAACGCTCATGCGGCGTGCTGCTTTGTAAAGGCGGCCCAGCTGCCCAGGAGATGAAGCGCTGCGCCGCTGGATAAAATCTCCGCTGCAAGCGCGGCGCCTTCGGCCAGGCTTGCAGCTTTACCGGCGATGAGGAAGCCTGCTGCTGCATTGAGGGCGACGGCGTCAAAATAAGCTCCCTGTTCGCCCGATAGTACGGCACGCATTGCGGCCGCGTTGTGCTGGGCATCGCCGCCGGCAATGGCGCTGAGTGGATGGGCTTTAAGGCCGGCATCTTCGGGTGTGATTTCAAAGGTGTCGAGCGCGCCGGTCGACAGCTCGGTGACGATTGTGGGGCCGGAAATGCTGATTTCATCCAAACCATCTGTGCCGTGTACCACCCATGCTTTCTCGGCGTGCAAATCGCGCAGAACTTCTGCCATGGGCTGGCACCAGCGTGCGTCATAAGTGCCAACCAGCTGGCGCTTAACGCCCGCGGGATTTGCCAGTGGCCCAAGCAAATTAAAGATGGTCCGCGTTTTGAGTTGCGCGCGCACTGGCCCAACAGTGGCCATGGCTGCATGAAAGGACGGCGCGAATAAAAACCCGATGTTCAGGGTTCTTAAGGCCTCCGCAATGGCCTGTTTGGGTTGCTTAACCGCAACGCCAAGCGCTGCCAGCACGTCTGAAGAGCCTGATTTTGACGACACGGAGCGGTTGCCGTGCTTGGCGATAGGGACGCCGCCGGCAGCAAGTACCAGCGCCACTGTCGTGGACACATTCAAGGTGTTGAGCCCATCGCCGCCGGTGCCGCAGGTGTCCATCGCGCCATGAGGGGCAAGATCGGCATCAACGCCCCGCCTTAAAACACGCACTGCGCCAAGAATTTCAGCTGGTGTTTCACCACGCACTTTTAATGCCGTTAAGAATGCAGCGATGTCTATCGTATCGATGGTGCCGCTGAGAAGATGTGCAAAAGCGGTTTCAGCAGCTGTGCTGTCCAGCACTTCACCGCGCAAAACCGCCTGCTTCATATCTTCAAAGTCTTGCACGATTAGGCCGCCGCCGTGCCGCGCTGTTTCGGCGTTAGGCCGGCGAGACGCATAAAATTGGCGAGCAAGGCGTGACCGTGATCTGTCGCGATGCTTTCTGGATGGAACTGCACGCCATGTATTGGCAGGCTTTCATGCGCAAAGCCCATGATCAAGTCGTCATCTGTCCATGCCGTGACTTTAAGACAGGCGGGCAGGGTTTGCCGCGCCACAATCAGTGAATGATAGCGGGTCGCCTCATAAGGCGAAGGCAGACCGCCGAACACGCCCGAGCCGTCATGGAAAATATCAGATGTCTTGCCATGCATCAGGCTTGGCGCGCGCACAACCTCGCCGCCGAAGCTTTGTCCAATGGCTTGATGGCCAAGGCAAATGCCAAGCAGGGGCACCTGGTGCTGCTCATTCGCGGCAATGAGTTCCAGACAAATCCCAGCGTTGTCGGGGTTTGACGGGCCCGGCGAGAGCACAAGACCGCTGGGATTTTTCTCAAAGCAATCTGCTACTGACAGGGCGTCATTGCGGCAAACCTCAACATCCGCGCCCAGCTCTTCGAGATAATGCACGATATTGTAGGTAAAACTGTCGTAGTTATCGATCAGAAGGATCATTTTTAGTATACTGGCCTCATGCTTGGGTGCATATGTGACGCACAGCTGCGATTGGCGCAAGTCTGACGCGTACAGCGCTGGTTAAATGATATTGTGAGGTGTTTGTCCCTGTTTAAAGACATCATCGCCCCCATGCTGTGCGGCTGCGTTCTTGCGCTCGCCGGTGTCAGCCTGATTTCAGCCTTTGACGCGTCAAGGCAAGCCGCGCTGGAGCCGCCTAAGCCCTTTAAATTTGCCTTAAAGCCAGTGCCCCGAGCGCCTTTACTGGCCGAACAAGACGTGCCGAAAGTGGCGATTATTATCGACGATTTGGGGCACAACTCAGTCGATAACGCGGGTGCCTTATCCTTGCCCACCCAAGTGGCCTTTGCCATTTTGCCCTATGGTAAGGCGTCGAGCAAACTTTCCACAGACGGTCGGCGGCGGGGGCATGAACTGATCTTACATTTGCCCATGCAGCCAAAAAGCGCTGATATTGATCCTGGGCCAAACGCGCTCATGACCCGCTTGCCAACACAAGAACTGCGCGAACGTATCGTTTGGAACCTTGGCCAAATCAACGGCATTTACGCTGTTAATAATCATATGGGCAGCGCCTTTACCGAAGATGCGCCTGGTATGCAGATGCTCTTTGAAGAACTTGCTAGGTGGGACCTGGCGTTTTTCGATTCGCGCACCACGCCGCATTCCAAGTCAGTTGAGATGGCCGTGCGCTACCGCGTACCGCTGGCTGAACGCGATGTGTTTTTAGACAATGCCGTTGAAGCCAGCGCTGTTGACGCACAGCTTGCCAAACTTGAAGAGCTGGCACGCAAAAACGGATCGGCCATCGCCATCGGTCATCCGCACCAGGTGACCTTTGAGCAAATCAAACGGTGGGAGAAGACACTGCCTGGCAAAGGCCTTGCGTTGGTCCCGCCAAGTGAAATCCAGCGCGATCGTGCGACGCCTTATTGGCGGCAACTTACGCGCGCTGACCGTCAAAAAGGGTTTGATCGCGGCGCGCTTTAACCTGTTTAGCTATCGTACGGCGCATTCCGGCGCTGCGCATTTCTTAAGGCGCTTTGAGCCGCGGAAACGATTGCTTTGGCTTTATGGACACACTCTTCGTGCTCGCTTCGCGGGCTGGAATCCGCGACGATGCCGCCGCCAGCTTGAATGTGCAGCGTACCTTTGTATAGCAGCGCAGTGCGCAAAACGATGCAGCTATCGAGATCACCGCTTGCGCCAAAATAGCCGACCGCCCCGGCATAGGGGCCGCGACCTTCCTTTTCCAGTTCATCGATAATTTCCATCGCTCGCACCTTTGGCGCGCCTGAGACCGTGCCCGCGGGAAAGCCGGCAAAGAGCGCTGAAACCGTTGTTTCGTCTGGTTTGATGCAGCCCACAACATTGGAGACGATGTGCATGACATGTGAGTAGCGTTCAATTTCAAAAGACTGGGTGACTGCCACACTGCCGCCACGGGTGACGCGGCCGACATCATTGCGGCCCAAGTCAAGCAGCATAAGGTGCTCCGCGCACTCTTTTTTGTCGGCAAGCAAATCCGCCGCGTTTTGCGCATCTTCAGCATCAGTCCGGCCACGCGGCCGGGTACCGGCAATCGGCCGGATGGTCACTTCGCCATCGCGCACCCGCACCAGGATTTCGGGACTGGACCCGATTAAATCGGCCTCACCAAAGTGGAGATGAAACAAGAAAGGCGAAGGGTTAGTGCGCCTTAAAGAGCGGTAAAGTTCAAATCCGCTGAGCGGGAAGGGCATGCTAAAGCGTTGAGAGAGGACCACCTGGAAGATATCGCCGGCGCCAATGTAGTCCTTCGCCGTGTCCACCATTTTTAGATAGTCAACGGTAGGTGTGTTTGAAACCGGCTCGGCGATATCGACCGTGGCGGGATGTTCTTTTTGCTTAGGCACAGCTCCACTTAGGGCTGCCTCGGCGGCTTGCAATTTCAAAGAGGCTTGCTGATGGGCCGCGTCCGCTGAAACACCAGGGGCGGTGCGGATGATTGCCGCCAGCGTTAGTGTGTCAAAAACGCTGTCGAACACTGCAAGCATGGTTGGGCGAATCAGCATGCTATCGGGCAGATCGGAATAATCGGGTCTGCGTTGCGGCAGATCTTCGATTAGTCGCACCATGTCATAGCCAAGGTTGCCAACCAGCCCGGCTATCGGCGCAGTAATGCCGCCTAGGTGTGAGACCTTGGCAGCATCAATGGTCTCTTGCAGTGATTGCAGAGCTGGCGTTTCAAGCGCCTGAAAGCATGGTGTGGTCTCGAATGGGCCATGTGCAAGCGCGGCAATGCCCTTGCTACAACTCCAGATAAGGTCCGGCGCCCAACCCAAGAAGCTATAGCGACCGCGTATAGCGCCGCCTTCGACGGATTCGAGCAGAAAACTGTAGTCTTCATTCGACAATAGCTTCAGAGCGGCGGACACCGGAGTCTCTAAATCAGCTGGTAGTGTGCGCGTAATGATTTGCGCCTCACCAGCCGCATATCGTGTGGTGAAATTGTCCGGCAGTTCAGACATGTTCTTCAGACCTGCTATAAGGTGGGGTCGTAGCGCCTTCGAAGGGTCTGCAACGACCGTTCATTGATCTTGGTCTCTATGGTGCTTGCTTTACCGGTTAAGTACTGCTGCTGGAGTTCTTGGGCCACCAGACCTTTAAGCTGCACGCTGAGCTGCTGGGCCAGCGCTTCATTCGCGCTGGCATCGCCAGGTGTGTCGCGTAGCAGTTTTGCTATGACATAGGCTTTGCCGTCACCTGCACGCCCAACATCCACTTCTCCTACAGTCATTGAAAAAAGCAGTGTCGCCAAATCCCCATTTATCAGAGAGCCTTGTTGCGCTTGCACCCGGTTGAAAGACACATCATCAAGCAACTCATAGCCTTTTTCTGCGGCAATAGCTTCAAGAGCGCCGCCGCTGCGCACCTGCTCGGCCAATGCATCCGCTGCATTTAGGGTCAATCGATCCGCTTCAGCTGCCTTCCAGGCTTCCGTCACGTCGGATTTAACCTCATCCAGGTCTTTCAGCCGCGTTGGTGTAATGTCATCCAGCACGGCAATATAAAAGCCGTCTTCTCCAAGCCTGTTCACCTCCAGCTCATTGTCGATGTCCAAACCAAACACATCAGGCAAAATGCTTTGTAACTCGCTTTGCTGCGTAGCAAGGCCACCGGCTTGGGTGACGCCGGTGTCGCTGACATCAGCATAAACGGTAACGGAAAGACCGAAGGTTTTGGCGGCTTCTTCAAGTGTCGCGCCTGCCGCAAATTCATCTTCCAGAGCGTTTCCGAGATCGCTCAGCTTATCAATTGCGAGCTCTTTGGCGATATCAGCGCGCAAATCATCTTTAACGGCATCAAAACTTTCGAACTTCTCAGCGGTTTTTGAGACCAGCCGGAAGACTTGGAAACCAAATGGCCCTTCTAAGGGCTCTGATACATCACCCACTGGCAAGGCGAAAAGGGCATCTGCGATTTCCGCGCCATATAGATTTTCGATTTCCGGTCGCTCCAGAGTACCGAGGTTGATGTCTTCCTTATTGGCGCCCGTTGCTTCGGCCAAAGCCACATAGCGCACGCTGTTAATCGCTTTTGCTTTAAACTCTGCGGCCGCTTCACGTGTATCAAAGGTCACCAATTGCAGATCAAGCGTGGCAAGGTTGCCAAACTCTGTTTTGCGCAGCGCATAGGCTTGCGCAACGTCGGCATCGGATACGGAGATTTCGTCCGCCACAGCACTGGGGGTCAAGTACAGTGCCCTGAAAGACCGGTATTCCGGCGCGCGATACGCGCTGCGGACGGTATTGAAAAAGCTGTCTAGATCTTCGTCCGTTGGCGCGGACACTTGCGCCTCAAAAGGCTCGATAGGCACCAAGATGGCATCTGCCGTTCGCGTTTCTAGCAATACAGAAATTTGTGCGTCTGCCATCGCTTTTGGCACAATGGCCGCATCGGCAAGCACATTTTCAATTTGCGAGACAATTTGCTGGCGCGCCATATCGTCAAATACTTGATCTTCTGAGACGCCAAGCCGAACAAGTTCTGACTTATACGTGGCGACATCAAACTTGCCGTTGATCTGAAAAATTGGCAACGCAGCAACCATGCGTTTGGTTTGTTCTGGTGACGCTGTGATATCGACGTTTTCTGCAGATTGGATGAGCAGCGCTTGTTGGATGAGTTGCCGTAAAATTGCGGTGTCGATATTTTGGCGTAGTGCCACTGCCGCCGTGACTTCAGGGTTTTCGCGTTTCTGCCTGTCAACGAAATTCTCAAATGCTCGAGCAAGCTCGACAATGGTAATACGCCTGTCGCCGACGCGCGCCACGCTATCGCCTTGGCCAACTTGCACAACATCACCGATGCCGAAAAACGCGAATGACGCGACTAATACGCCCAGCAGCAGCAACACGAAAACTGAATTGAGACGTTTGCGAATAAACTCAATCATAACCTAGCTGACCTATGCGCTCATGCATTGGTTGGCGCACACCCGCTAAAACCGCTGCAACAAGCTGGAATTTCTGTAGATGGCTGTATAAACAGCCAGCCGAGAAATGAAAGAACTAAGGATACCCCATGGCCACACCCGTTATTCGCCCGCTGGTCGCAGGCAACTGGAAGATGAACGGCACAGCCGCGTCTCTGATCGAGCTAGACGCGCTATCGAGCCTCGCCGCCGCAACGCCAGCTGGATGCGATATCCTTGTGTGCCCGCCGTTTACATTGATCGCGCAGGCTTCAGCGAAACTAAAAGACACGGCCATCGCAGTTGGTGCTCAGGATTGCCATATGAACACATCGGGCGCGCATACCGGTGACATCAGCGCCGAAATGGTGAAGGATCTTGGCGGTCAATACATCATTGTTGGCCATAGCGAGCGTCGAGCTGATCATCATGAAACCAATGATATCGTCGCATCCAAAGCTGCCGCGGCAATCACATCAGGGCTCAGCGCCATCGTGTGCGTTGGTGAAACCGAAGAACAGCGCGATGCGGGACACACACTTGACGTGGTTGCAGATCAAATCGCTGGCTCAATCCCGCCTGGGGCGTCGGCGCACAATACGATTGTCGCTTATGAGCCGGTGTGGGCCATCGGGACAGGCAAAACGCCGACAGTGGCCGATGTCGCGCAGGTGCACAGCTTTATCCGCGAGACCCTGGCAGAGCGCCTTGTAACGGGCACCCAGGTACGCATTTTGTACGGTGGATCGGTGAAACCTGGTAACGCGGCGGAGCTGATGGCCGCAGACAATGTGAATGGTGCTTTGGTCGGCGGGGCATCGCTCAAAGCGAGTGATTTCGATGGCATTTTGAATGCCTATCGCAGCGCCTGACGCGGTTTGTACATAAATATTTTTTGCATTTGCGAAGACCACGCCTTATGCACCAGTACAGAAACGCAAGCTTTGCCTTAAGGTTTGAGCGCGCGTTGCGCGTGATTTAACGGAACGGAACATGGATCAAATACTGCTGGTTGTGCAGGGGCTGATCGCCCTCGCGTTGGTTGGAAGCATTTTGATGCAGCGCTCAGAAGGTGGTGCACTGGGTATTGGCGGTGGGCCTGGCGGGATGATGTCTGCGCGCGGCGCTGGTAACTTCCTGACCCGTGCAACCACCATACTTGCGGTCCTGTTTCTTGGAATGTGCATTTTGTTAGCGGTACGCAGCGGTATTGGCCGTGGCGATAGTCAGATGGAAGGCTTTAATGCAGACGCGGACCCGATTGGGATGGAAGACACAAGCGGGATCCCGGCGCTGCCAAGCGATACCGACACGATGCCGCTGATGCAAAATTTGGAGACGTCCGATAGCCCAAGTACGGATATCCCCGGCGTACCTGAAGCATTTGACGCAAATGCTGAGGCGGCGCCCGCCATTCCAAGTGATGGGCAGCAATAGCCGCACGGCTTTTGTGTGGACAAGTATATTTCAGCTATTCCCAGCGCGCTAAAATCCGCTATAACAACCGTCCATGGCGCGGTTCATTTTCATCACCGGCGGTGTGGTCTCATCCCTTGGTAAAGGTCTTTTGTCGGCATCGCTGGGCGCGCTGCTCCAAGCGCGCGGCTTTAGCGTTCGCCTGCGTAAGCTCGACCCTTATTTAAACGTCGATCCGGGCACCATGAGCCCGTACCAGCATGGCGAAGTGTTTGTCACTGATGATGGCGCTGAAACTGATTTAGATTTAGGCCATTACGAGCGCTATACCGGTGTGCCGAGTCGCCAGAGTGACAATGTCACCTCTGGCCGGATTTATTCAGACATTCTGGCAAAAGAACGGCGCGGCGATTATCTTGGCGGGACGGTGCAAGTCATCCCGCATGTGACGGACGCAATTAAAGCCTTTGCAGCAGCCGATACCGATGATGTGGATTTTGTTTTGTGCGAAATCGGCGGCACGGTTGGCGACATTGAAAGCTTGCCGTTTACTGAAGCAATCCGCCAGCTTGGCAATGAGCTAGGCCGCGGAAATTCGGTTTACATTCACCTCACCTTGGTGCCCTATCTGGCGGCAGCTGGCGAACTCAAAACCAAACCGACCCAGCATAGCGTAAAAGAGTTGCGCGGCATTGGGATCCAGCCGGACGTACTGGTGTGCCGCTGCGAACAGCCCTTGCCGGACAGTGAGCGCTCAAAGATTGCTCTGTTCTGCAATGTTGATAAAGCCGCAGTGATCCCCGCGCTTGATGCGACATCAATCTACGACGTGCCGCTGCAGTATCACGCGCAAGGCCTTGATACCGAAGTTTTAAACGCATTTGGCATCGTTACCGCGCCGTCGCCGGACCTGAGCCGTTGGACCGAAATTATGGACCGCGTATCAAAACCGGAAGGGGAGGTGACGGTTGCGGTGGTGGGCAAATATACCGGCCTTAAAGATGCCTATAAATCGCTTTCAGAAGCACTCACGCATGGCGGTATCGCCAACCGCGTGAAAGTCAACATCGACTGGATCGAAGCGCAGGTGTTTGAAAAAGAAGACGCTGCGGTCAGGCTTGAGCATGTGCATGCCATCTTGGTGCCTGGCGGTTTTGGTGAACGTGGCTCTGAAGGTAAAATCGCCGCTGCAAAGTTCGCCCGCGAAAAAGGCGTGCCTTATTTCGGTATCTGTTTTGGCATGCAAATGGCTGTGCTTGAAGCTGCGCGCAACTTGCTTGGCATTGACGCCGCAACTTCATCAGAATTTAGCCACGACGGCGAACATGTTGTTGGCCTAATGACAGAGTGGGAAACTGGCAGCGGTGTTGAAACCCGCGATAGCGAAGATGATCTCGGCGGCACGATGCGCTTAGGTGCATATCCAGCAACGCTGATTGAAGGCAGTCGTGTTGCTGACATTTATGGTGCGACCGAGCTATCGGAGCGGCATCGGCACCGCTATGAGGTCAACATTGGCTATATGGACCGGCTGCGCGACGCTGGCATGGATTTCTCCGGCCTATCGCCGGATGGCCGGTTGCCTGAAATTGTCGAATACCCAAACCACCCCTGGTTTATTGGGGTACAGTTTCACCCAGAGCTCAAGTCAAAGCCATTTGAGCCGCACCCGCTGTTTGCCAGCTTTATCCACGCCGCCATTAAACAAAGCAGACTGGTTTAGACTTTAGAGCCGCACAGAAGCGGTTGGCATTACCCGACGTTTGTCGGTGGCGCGAAACCAAATTCTTTTGCCAAAGCGTCGGTATCGGCGCCGCGCTCAGGTGCACCGCTGCGCAAGGCAAGCGGTGTTTGGGAAAGCTTCGCGGGTGGCTGGGCCGCATGCATCGGGCCAGCGACTGGGTGCTTGACCGTCGCAATTGTGCCGTTGGCGAGGATTTGCGGATGCGTTGCCAAGTCTTTCCGGCGCACAACGGCGCCTGCTGGAACATCATATTTGCGAAACTCTGTCATCAATGCGTCAAAGCCCATGGCCGCAAAGCGTTCTTTAAAA
>JBCCLR010000078.1:0-15152 GCA_039026755.1 Pseudomonadota bacterium
AGGCGCGAACGGTAGCAGATATCCTGGCTGATTGCGATTTGATCAAGATGGCCGCGATCAATCAGTCTTCTAATGTCTCGAAGTCGCTGGGCATCATTGGGCATATCAACGTCCTCGTTCCATTTATAATAAGAGTTTTCCATTCCGAAGAGGTCAAATTCAATAACGCAGCCACTGTCGGCGAGCCTGAACAATCGATCATCGTCAAAAATTGTCCGATCGATATGGCTAATAATAACGCGCGACATATCCACCTGCCGCGCGGTTAAAAAATCGGCGACTTCTTGGGGTTGGTCGGCATTTCGGCCCGGGTGAATATTGAGCGCGGCGCCACTCTCTTGCATCGCTTCCACAGCACCCTCCATGACGCGCCTTTCAAGCTCCGTCCATGGCGTTTGGCAGCCAATCTCGCCGATAATGCCGGCTTTGATGTCGGTCCCCCATGCGCCAACAAACAATTGTTCTAAGATCTCATCACGAAAATCTGCGACCGATAGATTGGCGTTCTCTGGGTCTTGATACTCTTCAACATATTGGCCAGAGCCGATAACGATGTTGACATCGCTGGCCAGCGATACGGCATATAAGCCGGCTGGGTCGGGCTGTAAGCCGCCGCAGCTTAGGTCTACGATTGTTCGTCCACCGTCGTTTCGCATGGCCTTCATTTCAGCGATGGCAATGTCGGTCTCATCCAATTGCAAATTGCCAGGTGCATCAACTTCGCCGTAATTGATCGGCCAATGGTCTTCAATCGCAATCAGGCGCCCAAAATCACCAAGCGCGTTCCAGGCTGGGGGCCGAATGTCGCAAAGCACGTGTTCATGCATCAAGGTTGGCCCCAGGTCCTCAGGATCGATGACGCCGCGCACGGTTTGGGCTTTGCCTGAAACACTGCTCCTGCTCATGTCTCGCCGCTCGCCGTATAGAGTTTGTGTTCTGGATAGTATTCAGCATTTTTTTGCACGATATGGGCGGCATGTTCACCCGCCATATGTGCGATAAATGCAAGCGCCATATCAATGCCAGCTGACACACCGGCGGCCGTCCACACCTGGCCACTGTTTACATACCGTGTGTGCGCTGCGGTCACATCTGGCAGTGCGCGCAAGCGATCCATCGCTTTCCAATGGGTGGTTGCTTCACGGCCCTTAAGAAGGCCCGCCTCATGCAGGAAAAACGCCCCAGTACAAACCGATAGAATATGCGCACCGCTGGCATAATGACGCTGTAAAAAGGTTTTGATTGGGGCGCTGTTCAGTAAGTCAAAAACCGCATACCCGCCCGGCACGAGAACAATGTGATAGCTGCCGCTTAAATCATTGTCAGCAATAACCTTAAGGCCTTTGGCGCAGGTGACCGGTCCGGCCCGCTCGGCCACTGTAGTGATCAAGCGCGGCCCATCAGCGTAGCTGGCCCACATGGTCAACATCTCCCATGGGCCGATGAAGTCTAGTTCCTCAGCGCCGTCGAAGATTAAAACTGCAATGGACAAGACGGTGCACCTTTTTGCTGTGCTGGATCATCGCGAACACTTTAGTGTGTCGGAGCAGTATAGACTTGTACACAGCTGTCACCGCGAAAACGTGATGGCGCCAAGCCTAAGGACTTTTGAAATGTCCGGCAAAAATGTGCTGAATCTGAAAAACCACTGGCATATGCAATGGTTGTTAGCGTGTCTTGCCCGGACAGCAGGCGCAGCGCCTCCTTAGTTTTGCGCCAAATCAGGAAACTGCGCAGAGACAGGCCAATTTCTTCGGTGAATAAGTGTGACAAGCGCCCAGCGGATAAGCGCACTGTCTCCAGTAGCGATTGAAAACAATAATCTTCGGGTGCTTGGCCTAAAATGATATCAAGGATATGCGTCATGCGTACATCTTGTTTTGGCGCTTGACCAAGATAAGCCTGCGTTTGGTCAATAACGCAGTCAAACACGGCTTCGGCAGATTTCAGGTCTGGTGCAGCACCATGGCAGAGGCTTTGTGCAGCATCAAAATAAGGGTGTTTTTTGCCACCAAGCGCTTTGACGCCGCCGCAATCATCCAGCGATTCGAACATTCGATAAGATGCATGTGAGGGTTCAACATGCAGTGCAGCAAAGGGTGTATCTTTTACAAATAGACTGCGTTCCACACGCGGCCCCACAATAATCGCACTGGATACATAGCTGTTGTCGCGCGTTTCAAGGCGCATTGGTTGGCCAGGCGGAGACAACAAGATCACGCCTGGATGGCGGCGCGTGCGAAGCGACGTTGCCTGTTGTGCTCGGTAAATAAACCCGTGTTCAAAAGCTAGAAGCTGTTTGTCAGTCGGCAAAGTTTGAGCTGTTTTATCCATGTCATGCATATCTTGTCTCCTCCGTCCTAACTCCAACTAACATTTTTTACTCATCAGTCAAAAATATTTTTTTACACATCGGTTAATCAATGGCATGCTGTTTCAAGAACAAGAGTTAAGGACGTGATAGATGTGCGTTACCGACTGCTCGGATACACAGGAGGCGTAATCGTGCCGAACACACTATGCGAGACCGATTTAATTAAAGGCGATTGTCTTGGCAGGTCGCCTTGGCTTCTTGTGGATCAAGATATGATAGACAGCTTTGGGACAGCGACGCGTGATGTTGAGCCGTTGCACATGGATCCCGAATGGTGCCTGGATAACAGCCCTTATGGCAAACCGATTGCTTATGGATTCCAGACAATGTCGCTGCTTACGCATTTGTTCCACACGGCGACAGGCGGGCTATTTTCTGGCGGAGAGGCGACGCAAGACTTCCCCTTGAACTATGGTTTCAATAATTTGCGACTTTTGTCTCCGGTGACCGTTGGTAGTGAGATACAGGGAACCTTTATTTTGAGTGATATGGAACAGCGCAACAGCGGCGAACTGCTTGTTACTGTTGCAGCGACGATATCGATCAAAGGCAAGGCCAAGCCTGCTTTGATTGCAGATTGGCTTATGATGTGGGTGACAGATGAAGGGCGCCAATCGGTAATGCGTGCGACGCATGCCTGACGCAAATCCACTATCATCGATTTTGGCGGAGCCCTTTGCGCCAGACTTGCCAACGCTATGGGCATATTTAGAGCATCACGCAGGCGCGAAGCCAAATGCGCAAGCTGTTATTGATGGGCAAACGCGCTGGACTTGGGCAATGCTGCAAGCGCGCGCTTCAGAATATGCAGATGGACTTGTCAGATATGGCGCCGGGCAGGGCGATACCATCGCTATGCTGTCGCATTCCAATGCCGAATTTCTTGCGTGCTTTCTCGGCACTGTGCGTATTGGCGCAACATGGCTTGGTCTCAACCCAAAACACACCGATGAAGAGCTCCTTTATGTGCTTGGTCAGGCAAAACCCAAACTCATTATTGGCTATCGCACGCTTGCTGATCGCAACTATGAAACGGCGCTTAGCCATGACGCACTGTTCCTGGATGACACGGCCGCGCGCAGCGCTTTTTTCGCCTCGGCTGAACCTGTCGAGTGGCCTACGGAAGATGCCTCCCAGCCGGCATTCATGGTCTTTACTTCTGGATCAAGTGGCCAGCCCAAAGCGGCGCTTTTGTCCCAATATGGGTTGATCCAGGCAGCGCAAAACCGCATCCGGGCCTGGCAGCACGATGGCTGGCGCACTTTGGTTAACTTGCCGATTAATCACATTGGCGCGGTTGGCGATTTATGCTGCACTGTTCTCCTAGCAGGCGGCGCCTATGCGTTTATGGAGCGCTTTGATGCGGCCGGTAGCCTTGATATGATTGAGCGCGAAAAGCTTACATTGTGGTTTCAAGTGCCGACGCAATTACAGCTCTCTTTGGCAACAGAGCAGGCTGAAACAGCGGACTTATCCTCCTTAAAGGCCGTTGTGTGGTCCGGCGCGCCAGCGTCATTAGGGTTGGTTGAAGAGCTGCGCCGCAGATTTCCAGGAATGCTCGCGACCGATTACTCTATGACTGAAAGTATTGGCGCGATCAGTATGACGCCGCTGATGAATGACCTGGACACCTTGACCAAAACGGCGGGTTGGCCCGTTCCGGGACGCAATGTGCGCCTATGCGCCGATGAGATTTGCATTCAAGATGACGCGATCTTCAGCGGCTATCTCAACGCGCCCAATACAGACGCGTTTGATGCAAACGGCGCATTCAAAACAGGTGATTTAGGAAAGCTTGATGAAGCCGGCCGTCTGACCATCACGGGCCGCGCCAAAGATATGTTTAAGTCAGGCGGGTACAATGTTTATCCGCGTGAAGTTGAACAAGTGCTTGAGGGGCATGAGGCTGTGGCAATGGCCGCTGTTGTTGCGGCGAAAGATCCGGTATTTGGCGAAGTTGGCCATGCTTATATTTTGCCATCTCGCGCGGCGCAGCCGACCGACCAAATGCTCAGTGATTTTGCCCGCACGAAACTGGCAAATTACAAAGTCCCTAAAAAGATCACTATTTCCGCTGATTTGCCGCTGTTGCCGATTGGCAAGATCGATAAAAAAGCGCTCAAGGCGAGCGTGCGGTCATGACCGGCGCGCGCTACACACTCTGGCTCCTGATGGCGGTCTATACGTTTAGCATCTTAGACCGCCAGATTATCTCCATCCTTGCCGAAGACATTAAGGCGGATCTTCGCCTCTCCGATACTCAGCTGGGGCTGTTAACCGGGCTGGCGTTCGCACTATTTTACGCAACGTTAGGCATCCCGATTGCACGGCTTGCCGAGCGTCGTAGCCGAACTCTCATCATTGCTGTATGCCTGACGTTGTGGAGCGTGATGACGGTGGCGGCTGGTATGGCGCGCAGCTTTGCCCATCTGGCGCTGGCGCGCATTGGTGTTGGCGTTGGTGAAGCTGGCGCTATGCCTGCCAGCCATTCCCTTATAGCCGATCGTTTTGCACCCGAAGAACGCTCTAGCGCCATGGCAGTTTTTCAACTCGGCGTGCCAGCTGGCGTGCTGTTCGGCTTTCTTATTGGCGGCTGGGTCAACGCTTGGCTTGGGTGGCGCGAGACGCTTATTGTCGTCGGCGTGCCTGGCATTGTTCTAGCTGCAATCGTCTATTTGACTGTAAAAGAGCCAGCACGGCGCACTGCTGCTGCTTTAGAAAGCACCTTTTTTGCTGACCTAAAGCGCCTGTGGAGTATTCCGACGTATCGCTATCTGACGGCTGCATCCACCTTCGCGTCCATGGGCGGATATGCAGTGCTCAGTTGGACGCCGCCGCTCTTACTGCGGGAGTATCAGTTGACGACGGCGGTTGTTGGTACGGCGCTCGCGCTGCTGAATGGGATCATTGGCGGATTGGGCACGTTCGGCGGCGGCGCGCTGGGAGATCGAGCGGCGCGCCGTGACCCGAAAGGTCCATTTAAAGTCGCAGCGCTCGCAACTGTGCTGTCTGGTCCGCTCTTTCTGATGGCCTTCCTCGCCACAAGCTACGTGATGACGCTTGTTTTCTTGGGCTGTGCCTTTTTGTTTTATCTGTCTTGGATGGGGCCGCATTGGGCCATGGTGCAATCTGTGGCGCCGCAAGGGACGCGCGCGACAGCAAGTGCCTTTATCTTGTTCATCTTAAATCTTGTTGGCCTTGGCCTCGGGCCGCTGGGAATTGGCATTATAAGTGATGCGTTCGCGGCAGCCGGTTTGGATGCACCGCTACGCAGTGCCATGATTGTCGGGACGATAACATTCCCACTTTCAGCTCTGTTTTTCTATCTCGCCGGACGGTCCTACGCCGAAAATCCAGTAAGCGATACGGCTGCTAGGAAGGGTGAGGGCGAACCGATCTCTGCACATTAACGAGGAACACACTATGAGCGCAATCCCACTCGAACGGCATTCGGGCAGCATACCTTTTGTGAGTGTTCATAATATGCTTCGGGTACTGCGCAAAATCGGTGTTGAGACTTTTGTAACCGAGCTTGCGAGCGTGATCGAAGAGGACTACGCGCGCTGGGAGTGTTTTGATAAATCGCCGCGCCATGCAGTGCATTGCCCTGAGGGCGTTGTTGAGTTGATGCCGGCCTCAGACAGCTCTCAATACGCGTTTAAATATGTCAACGGCCACCCTCTCAATACCAAGCGCGGTTTGCAGACTGTCTGCGCCTTCGGTTTGCTGGCAGATATTGAAACAGGCTATCCGATATTGCTGTCAGAAATGACGCTGCTGACTGCTCTGCGTACCGCGTCTATGTCGGCTCTTGCCGCCAAGCACTTAGCGCCGAGGGATGCAGCGGCAATGGCGCTTATTGGAAATGGCGCACAATCCGAATTTCAAGCACTTGCATTTAGGGGCGTGCTCGGCGTGCAGCGTCTTAAGCTCTTCGATGTTGATATCACTGCAACGCACAAGTGTTTTGAAAACCTTTGGCGCCTGGGTTTTGAGGTTGAGATGTGCGGCTCAGCATGTGAAGCCATTGAGGGCGTGGACATTATTACAACAGCAACCGCAGACAAAAAGAACGCCACCATATTGAGTGAAAACATGGTTGGGCCCGGCCAATATGTAAATGCCGTCGGTGGTGATTGCCCGGGCAAGACCGAACTCGATACGAAGCTGCTGCGTAAGAGTGACCTTTATGTCGAATATGAGCCTCAGACCCGCATTGAAGGCGACATTCAGCAGCTTTCGCAAGATCACCCCGTGACGGAGCTTTGGCGGGTGATTGCTGGCCAAATCGCAGCTCCACGCGACAAAAGGCGGACAACGATTTTTGATTCTGTTGGCTTTGCGATCCAGGATCTATCGGCGCTGCGCTATCTTTATTCGAAAACCATCGACGGTGATTTCGTCGAGATGATTGGCCTCATTCCAGATCCAGACGATCCGCGTGATCTGTTTGGGATGATTGAAAAGGCCGCCTGAGGGCATTCAAACTGCCTCCCAAATGAGACGCTGGCGTGTTCCTCTTTGCCAATCCGCGCAATGATATTCTGAAACTGCTTCAAGCGGTCTCGAACGCTTCGGCTAGGCACACATTTGGATGGCGACAGAACATGTCAATAGCTGGCCAGTCTTACATGTTGATCGATGCTACACGGTTATGACCTTGCATTAACGCAAGAGGTATGACGGCTTAAAAAAAACTAGATTTACCAGCGTGCAAGACGGTTGCATGTTCGAATATTAGTGGGTCCGTGAATTCCTTTTAAAAAAACAAGTGCAGTGTTTTGGCGCCTTGAACGTCTTTGTAATTTTCACACGGGTCTTTACGTGGATCGTTTTGAACGTCAAATTCGGTGCAGCATAGGGTTGGTGCAACGACCCCAGAGGGAAGCGTCAACATAGTGCTGCGTAGAACATTAAAGAGGGCGATACGCGAAGTCGAATGGGCGGGCCGCGTGAGATAGAGATGAAAACGGGTCGGCGGTCAATTGATCGCGAACAGATTGACAGCTACGCGCAAGAGTTTCAGCCTGCTCTCACAGCTTTTTTCATGCGCCGATGTGCGTCCCCTGATCTCAGCGATGATCTCGTCCAAGATGTCTTTGTGCGGCTTCTCAGGCGCAAAAAGTCTGGTGAGATCGATCATCCAGCGGCGTATGTTATGCAGACCGCATCGAGCGTTTGGAACGATCATTTGCGCGCAGGGCAGGTCCGCCACACCGCAGAGCATGATGAATATGGTGATGTAAGCCATTCGCCTGAAGGTTTTTCGCCCGAACGCGTCTATGAGGGTAGAGAGGCGATAAACCAGATCTTTGCGGCCTTGTCTCGCCTGCCAGAACGCACTCAGGACATTTACATCCTGTGCCGTTTTGACGGGTATAAGCGCCATGAAGTGGCCAAACGCCTGGGTATATCAGTAAGCGCTGTCGACAAGCATTTGATGGCTGCGACCAAACGGGTCGGACAGGTATTTGGTGAACTGAAATGACGCCGCGGAGATTGCAAGACTTTGAAGGGGACATGGACGCCATCGCCTCTTACTGGGTGGTGCGATTGGGAGCGGAAGACTGCAGCCCAGAAGACCGCTATGCTTTTGACGTTTGGTACCGCGAAGATCCGGCGCATCAGGCTGCGTATCAGAAAATTAAGCGTGGCAATGATTATCTTGATCGCTTCATGGAAGCGCCTGAATTCCAGGACCGCATAGAGCTCGCACGTCAGCGTACACTGCCGCCATTTTGGCAGCGCATGAGCGTGCGCTGGATGGCTGCGACTGCGGCATGTCTGGTGCTGCTAGCGGCAAGCGTCGTTGTCATTTCTCGGCCTCAGTTTAACGGCCAATCCGTCACCGTAGCGCGCGCTATTGAATCCTATGAAACCCAGATTGGTGAGCGATCTACCGTGACGCTGTCAGACGGCAGCGTTGTCACCATCAACACCAATTCCAGGATTGAAGTTGACTATACGGATAACCAGCGCGAGATTTCGCTTATCCGAGGGCAGGGCTATTTCGATGTCGCGGAGGATATCAATCGACCCTTTGTGGTGGTGGCTGGCGAGACGAGGGTCGTGGCGCTCGGCACCGTATTCGACGTTCGATTTGATGACCAAAATGAAGTCCAGGTCACGCTGGTCGAAGGCAAGGTTGAAGTGGATGACGCGAATGCGATAGCCGAGCCGAGTGAAGCAATACGTGGATACAGCTCTGCCGAAGCGCCGGCTACCATTGAACTTCGTCCTGGCGAGCGTTTGGTCGCCCGCACGGACGCAGCGCCTGAAATCATTGAAACAGACGGAATAGAGGAAACCAGTTGGCGGCGCGGCCAGCTCGTGTTCCGCCAGCGCGCGCTTTCGGAGGTTGTTGCTGAAATGAACCGCTACAGTATCCAGCAACTGGTCCTCGATGTGGATGAGCGCGTACAGGCGCTGAAAGTGAGCGGCGTGTTTAATAATGGTGGTCCTCCGTCGGCATTTGTGGATGCTTTGGAGGCCATGCACCAGCTTGAAGCACGCCGGTCCAGCCGGGATACGCTCAAGCTTGTGTGGCGCGAATAACACAGTTTCGGCGCGCGCACGATAAATCCCCAAATTTTTGATGAAGCAATTTTAACGCGTCCACGTCTGTAAAAATGCAGGCGCGCTTTACGCGCACTGGCAAGGAAAAAGTACTGGATACCAGTCAATTGAAAAGCCAGGGGGGCTCATGACGTTCTACACTCTGAATACTTTAAGAAATGCGGCGCTGGCGGGATGCGCGCTTTCAGTCATCGCAATGGCGTCGCCAGTTGCGGCGCAAGCGCGTGAAACGTTTGAATTTGATATTAAAAGTCAGGAGCTTGGGGAGGCCCTTACAGAATATGGTATCGCCGCGGGGCAGCAGGTGCTTTTTAAGGACGCAGACGTTAGGGGCAAAACGGCGAAACGGCTGGATGGCACCTATACGTCAGAAGAGGCCGTAAAACGGCTGCTGGAAGGCACCGGCGTTAAATATCGCATTGACGACAACGGCACACTGCTCGTTGGGAATGAATCCGTGCAACAGTCAAACGCGCTCAATAAGCCTGATCTTCGGCCTTTTCGTGTGGCGCAGTTAGATCAAGGGAGTAGCGTCCGCAACCTGCAACCCCGCATCAATGAAGATGACGAGGTTGAAGACGAAGTCATTGTCGTCACCGGGACAAACATTCGAGGCATGGCGCCAGAGAGTTCTCCCGTTTTGAGTTTTGACCGGGAAGATATTTTAAATTCTGGTGCGTCTACCGCGGAACAGTTTATTCAAACGCTCACGCAAAACTTTGGCGGCGGCGCGATTGCCAATGCGACCTTTCCTTTGGGCGTAGATGTTAACGCGCCGTTTAACAATGGATTTAGTGGCGGTTCCATTGGTACCGGCGTAAACTTGCGAGGCCTTGGGTCGGGCAACACTTTAGTGCTGCTGAACGGTCGCCGGACTGCCCCATCATCCGCTATCGGTGATTTCGTTGATATTTCGATGATCCCTGCGTCTGCTATTCAACGGGTGGAAGTCTTAACGGATGGCGCATCGTCTATTTATGGTGGTGACGCGGTTGCCGGGGTCATCAACTTCATCATGCGTGATGACTTCGATGGCATAGAAACCAGTGGCCGCTACGGCACTGTGACCGAAGGAAATTTGGACGAGTTTCGGGCTAATATTACGGTTGGAAAAGACTGGGGCAAAGGCAACGGCTTGTTTGTCTATGAGTTTTTTGATCGGGACAATTTGAGTGCCGCCGACCGGTCTTTCTCAGAAAACGCATTGCTCCCGAACGATCTGACGCCAAGTCAGAACAGGCATAGTCTACTCGCGTCCGCGAAACACCAATTTACGCCGTCCCTTGAGGCGTCCATCGATGCGTCATTTTCAACACGCAAAACCCTGCAATCCGTGCGAACGCCATTCCAGGGCGCGGATTCTGAAGCCAATGTGGACAACTTTAATCTCGGCATCGGTTTGGACTGGGACATGTCTGAGAATTGGTATTTAAAATTCTCAGGTGGCTACAGCACGGCGACCAGCGAAAATACATCAATGCCCATAGGGCCAAGCAACCCCATTTCAGTTGAACTCGACTCCGACGTGTGGACGGCGGATCTCATTGCATCGGGTTCAGTATTTGAGCTGCCAGCAGGCGAAATAGGCGTTGCCATCGGCGCCCACTTTCGCAAAGAAGACTTCAGCAATTTCAATGTGTTATTTGACAGGGTCGACCGCGAAGCTGACCGCGAAGTCTACGCCCTGTTTGGTGAAGCGAATATTCCACTTGTCGGGCCAGACCAAAACATACCAGGCATTCATCGCCTTGAAGTCAACGTATCCGGTAGGTTTGAAGATTATAGCGATTTTGGCTCGACATTTGATCCCAAGATAGGCGTTGTTTGGTCGTCTATTGAGCCACTGCGGCTCAGGGGGTCGTTTAACACATCGTTCAAGCCACCTTCGCTGGGCCGGGTTGGCGCAAACGACTTATCAGCGGCAGCTTTGCCGACATCGTTCGCGAGCTTCCTTACCATGACACCGGCCCCCGATCCGTCCATTGCTAATGTTGTGCTCCTGAGTGTTTCGGGCACGGATCCTGTCTTAGATCCCGAAACATCAACCGCCTTTACTGTTGGGGCAGATTTCGATCAACGCTGGGGCAAACACAGCATTTCTCTGAAATCCACCTACTTTGATATCCAGTTTGAAAACCAGCTTGGGACGGTCCCTATCCCTGGCAACGGGAGCCCATTTTTAGCTCCGTTTATTGCATTTTCCGATCCTGACGCTTTCCCGGCTGGCACAGTGACGTTCAACCCGTCGCAGGCGGAAGTCACAAGCCTCTTAGATTCGCTTGTTAACATCGGCCCGTTCCCGGGCACCAATCCAGCAGATGCTGAGATTATCAGCCGTGTTTTGGTGACGACGAACTTAGCGCGAACGGATGTTTCCGGGTTAGATTTCAGCGCGTCCTACACCTATGACTTGGATCCGGGGCAACTGACCTTTGGCATCGATGGAACCTATTTGATCGATTTTATACGCCAGGCAGCGACGACCGCACCGCCGGTGGAATCGCTGAGCACTCTTTTCAATCCCGTTGACTTAAATATGCGGGCGCGTGCTGGGTACGCAAGCGGTGGGTTGTCGACCAACCTGTTTATAAATTACGTCGATAGCTATCAATCGGACAATACGCCGAACGCCGTCGACATTGATGCGTGGTGGACGGTTGACTTGAACGTTGCGTACGACACCAGCGAAAAGGTCACTAGCGGCGTCTTGAAAGATACTGTGTTCAGATTGTCCGTCACCAATTTGTTTAATCAAAACCCTCCTCAAACCCCAGGTAACCCTGGCCAAGCCCTGTTTGAATATGACCCAACAAATGCCAGCCCCTTGCTGCGGTTCATGTCATTTGAAATCACCAAGAAATGGTAGGGCGGCAAATGTGAGGACGCCGTATCAATGACCGGCGCACATGTTGTTGACTTAGATGAGGCGCGTTTTGCGCATGAGGTGTTGGGCGCGGAACGCCCCGTCTTGGTCGACTTCTGGGCGACCTGGTGCGGCCCATGTGTTGCGCTTGCGCCAACCTTGGATCGGTTGGCGTCCGACTTTGCTGGCAATGTCAAAGTTGCCAAAGTCGATATCGATAAAGCGCCAAGAGTTGCTGCACAATATGGCGTCCGCGGGGTCCCGAATGTCATCATATTCAAGGCTGGTGAGCCGGTAACGCGTATAGTGGGTGCGCAAACGCATGCTGCATATAAACAAATTTTAGACGGCATTCTCGTCGGCGCAAATGCCGATGCATTGGCAGATGCGCGCGTGCAAAACCCAGAGGACAGGCTTGGCTTTCTTTTGTCCGCCAGTGTTGCAGACATCCGCGGCGTGTTCGAGCGCCATTCCGGCCTTTCCACCGCTCCAATAAAGGACCGATTGACACCGCTTGGGATCGCTTTGAGGCACGGTCTGCCGACAGACAAAAAAGAGCTGTTCGCCTCCTACATCTCTCCGCTGAGCTTTGACGAGCTTATTGGTCTGGGCCGTATAGCAGAAGCGCGTGCTGCGCTAGAAACGAACCCTGAGCTTATTCATCAGCCAGCGGCAGACGGCATGTCACCGCTTATGGTTGCGATATTAAACGGTCAGAACGAAGCTATTGAGCTGTTGTTAAGCGTGGGCGCAGACCCCAATTGGGCGGGGCACGATGTTTCAGACATTGCACCGATTGAAATGGCCGTTTTTCAAAAAAATTCAGTGCTTGTGGAGCAGCTGCTGGATTTGGGCGCCGATATAAAGCGTAAAACCCACAGAGATGGCGGAACCCTTCTGCATCTTGCGGCCATGGTGACCGACAAAGACGTCATTGAACTCCTCATCAGCCGCGGCCTAGACCCATCGGAGACGAACACCGATGGCGAAACGCCCTATGAGGCGAATGTGCAGGCTCTCACTAAGACCCTCGCTGAAGAGACGCTTCCTCCAAAAATCGAACTGGCGCAGCAGAGGCTTGAACAGCTTAGGGCCTTAAAACCGCTGCTGACGTCGCTGAAATGAGTGTTGAGGACAGATATGGGTACTTTGAAATCCGAAAAAGCAAAGCAGCCAACGTTTGGCTCTTGGGGTGTTGACCTTAGCTTTGGTGACCCAAACGTGGCGCCGGGTGAAGACTTCTTTCGCTATGTCAATGGCAAGTGGATGAATGAATACGAGTTGCCGGCTGACAAAGTGGCGTTTGGGGCATTCCATGCGCTGGCTGATCAATCTCAAGACCGGGTACATGCGCTTATTGAAGAGTTGGTTGACGGCGAAGCCGTGTCTGGAACGGCTGAGCAAAAAGTTCGAGATTTTTACGTCAGCTTTATGGACGAGGCGTGCATCAATGCGCGCGGGTTAGAGCCGATCGAAAGCCTGTTGGAGGAGATCCGAGCAATCGCTTCTGTAGAGTCGCTTATTCATATCTTCGCTCGCTCAAGCCTTGACGGCTTTTATTCGCCGATTTCCTGGAATATCGGCCCTGATGTGAAAGACCCCGACAGCCAAATCCTTATGGTCGGAGTAGGGCCTCTATCCCTGCCGGACCGCGACTTCTACTTAGAAGACGTGGAGCACTTTAAAAATATCCGCGCCGCCTTTGTTCAGAATGTTCAAAACCTATTAGCCTTTGCGGGGTTCGATACTGATCAGGCGAAAGCGACCGCAGAGCATATCCTGGCGCTGGAAACACAGATGGCGCAGGCGCATTGGCCGCGAACTGAGATGCGTGACGCGGACAAAACCTACAACATGTACAGCTTTGAAGCGCTGTGTCAGGCATATCCAGATATCGATTGGGCTGCGTTTTTTAACCGAGCGCTGCTGCCGAAAATCAGCAAACTTAACGTCACCATGCCGAGCGCTGTCGCAGGCGTGATTGAGGTTATCTACGATACGCCGCTTACAGTATGGCGTGCGTATCTGGCCTACAAGCTCCTGGTGAGCCAGTCTCATTTGTTATCCGATGAAATTGCAGAAGCGGCCTTTGATTTTTATGGTCGCGCCCTTAGCGGCCAACAAGTGCGCTTGCCGCGTTGGAAGCGCGCCGTTGGGTTGGTCTCTCAACATCTAGGCGACGCAGTTGGCCAGCTGTATGTCGAGCGGCACTTCCCACCGGAAGCGAAAGAGCAAATGGATGCGCTGGTGTCGAACGTCATGGCCGCCTTTTCTGAGCGCATAGACACAGCGCCTTGGATGGGTGAAGAAACGCGCGGGATGGCCAAGAAAAAGCTAGCTACATTCCTGCCTAAAATTGGCTATCCGGACACGTGGAAGGATTATAGCAGCGTTCGTATTGAAGCGAATGATTTTTATGGCAACGCGCGCCGAGCAGAACGCTTTGCTTATCAGGAAAAGCTGGATCAGCTCGGCAAACCAACCGACCGCGCGCAGTGGTTAATGTCGCCGCAAACGGTCAACGCGTACTATCATCCGCTGTTTAATGAGATCGTTTTTCCCGCTGCTATTCTACAGGCCCCATTTTTTGACCCTGCCGCCGACCCAGCCGTCAATTATGGTGCTATTGGCGCTGTTATTGGCCATGAAATGGGCCATGGTTTTGATGATCAAGGCCGCAAATACGATGAAAAAGGCATCCTCAGAAGTTGGTGGGCAGAGGACGACATCGCGCGCTTTAAGGAACGCACAGATGTTCTTGTGAAGCAATTTAGCCGATATGAATTAAGGCCGGGTGCATTCGTCAATGGTGAACTCACCCTTGGAGAAAACACCGCTGACCTGGGCGGACTGACCCTTGGCTATCATGCGTACAAGCTGAGCCTGAAGGGTGAAGCCGCTCCAATCATTGATGGGCTGACGGGCGATCAGCGCTTCTTTTTATCTTATGGGCAAATTTGGCGCATGAAGATGCGCGAAGAGGCGGAACTGGCAAGCTTAAAATCGGGTGTTCACTCGCCGCCCATCTTCCGCGTGAACGGTGCCTTAAGAAACGTCGATGCTTGGTACGACGCCTTTGATATTGGGCCTGACGCGCCGATGTATCTGCCGCCCGAGGAGCGCGTCAGCATCTGGTAATGCTGAACATGTGGAGCCAAATTTGAAAGATAAAGTAAACCGTATACGCGCGTTCTGGGCTTTTCTGGTCCGCACTTTCAATTTGGTCAAACCGTATTGGGTGTCAGAAGACAGACGCACCGCATGGTCTTTGCTCCTTTCGGTTCTCGCCGTCGAAGGTTTCCTACTTTACCTGATCACGAAGTTCAGTTTCGCAACAGC
>JBCCLR010000079.1:0-15135 GCA_039026755.1 Pseudomonadota bacterium
AATTTGGCTTACCGTATCCATCGTTACGGAGACAACAATCAAAAGGCTCGTTCCACCAAAGTAGAATGGCACCTCGTATTTACTGATCAACACTTCAGGGATGACGCAAATGACGGCGAGATAGATCGCCCCCACAACGGTGATGCGCGTCAGCACGAAATCAAGATATTCCGCCGTGCGCTTGCCAGGCCGAATGCCCGGGACAAAACCGCCATACTTCTTCAGGTTATCGGCCGTTTCATCGGGGTTGAAAACGACAGCAGTATAGAAAAAGCAGAAGAAGATAATCATCGCCACATAAACGGTGATGTACACTGGCGAACCATGCGACAGGTTTGTGGTAATGATGGTGAGCCATTCCGCGCCTTCGCCCGCCGACAGGTTTGCAAGCGTCAATGGCATTAAAAGGATGGACGAGGCGAAGATCGGCGGGATAACACCTGCAGTATTGATCTTTAGAGGCAAGTGGCTGCTATCGCCCTGAAACATGCGATTGCCCACTTGGCGCTTGGGATACTGAATGCGAATGCGCCGCTGCGCGCGTTCAAAGAACACAATGCCGATGATCACTGCAACGACCAACGCCATAAGAATTAAAATGCCAATCGCACCAAAGCTGGCCTGCGTGCGCCCCAAACTCAGTGTTGCGCCAAGGGCTTTTGGGAGTTCAGCGACGATGCCAGCAAAGATGATCAGTGAAATACCATTGCCAACGCCGCGACTGGTGATCTGCTCACCCAGCCACATCAAGAACATCGTTCCGCCCAGTAACGTAATAACCGTCGACACGCGGAAGAAATAGCCCGGGTCAATAACCGCTTGCAGACCGGCGCTGCCGCCCCAGTTTTCTAGTCCGATCGCAACACCGTACCCTTGCACCAAGCACAACGCCACCGTGCCATAGCGGGTATACTGATTGATCTTTTTGCGGCCGCTTTCGCCCTCTTTCTTCAGCTGCGCCATAGTCGGCGACATGCTGGTCATGAGCTGCATGATAATCGATGCCGTAATATAAGGCATGATATTGAGCGCCACGATGCTCATGCGTTCAAGCGCGCCGCCGGCAAACACATTAAACATGCCAAGGACACCGCCCTGAGCTTGCTGGAATAGATTTTTAAGCGCAATCTGATCTATACCCGGAAGCGGAATATAGGTGCAAAGCCGGTAGACAATCAGCGCGCCGAGCGCAAACAAGATGCGCTGCTTCAGTTCTTTTGCTTTCGCAAAAGCACCAAAGTTCAAGTTGGCTGCAAATTGTTCAGCAGACGATGCCATGCGCTTCTCCGGTCCCGCAGTGGTCTAGGCTTGCGCCTCACTGGCCGCTGCCTTCACTTGGATATCAACACTGCCGCCAGCCTTTTCAACCGCTGCAATCGCCGCCTTCGAAGCGCCGGCAACAACAATCTTAAGCGCCGCTTTGATTTCGCCCTTGGCCAGCAAGCGAATACCGTCACGCGGCTTGGTGACCACACCGGACGCAATCAGCGCCGCTGTGTCGACATCCGCTTTTGCATCCAGCTTCCCGGCATCGACCGCTTTTTGAAGGCGGCCCACATTCACCACCGCGTAGCGTTTGGCAAACTTTGTGTTTTTAAAACCGCGTTTTGGCAGGCGCATATGCAGTGGCATTTGCCCGCCTTCAAAACCCTTGATGGATACGCCTGAGCGGGATTTCTGACCTTTTTGACCGCGCCGCGCTGTCTTACCCACGCCCGAACCCAGGCCCCGGCCAACACGCGTGCGCGGTTTTCTCGCGCCTTGCTTATCGCTTAATTCGTTTAATTTCATGACTGCGTTTCCCTACTGCGCCAGCGCAGGTGCGCTAACTCGGCCTTTTTGCCTCTCAGTCGCTGGGGACGATGCACGTCCCCGGTCGTTAGTCTTCGACGATCCGCACGAGATGCGGAATTTTATCGACCATACCGCGCACAGACGGCGTATCTTCAAGCTCGCGCCGCCGGTGCATTTTATTCAGGCCAAGCCCAATCAGCGTATCGCGCTGCTCTTTCGGCCGGCGAATGGGGCTGCCAATCTGCTCGACAATGATGGTTTTTTTCGCTGCCATGATGACGGCTCCAAATCTTAGCCTAGGCCAGCCTTATTCAGCTGACGCCGCTTCCAGTTCAACTTCGCTGCCAGATTTTGCGTCCCCACGACGCGATACAATATCAGCAACCTTCAGGCCGCGCTTGGCCGCAACCATTTTCGGACTTGCCGAGGCACTGAGCGCAGCAAATGTCGCGCGTACCATGTTGTAGGGGTTGTTCGAGCCCATCGACTTGGTCACCACATCCTGCACGCCAAGCGATTCAAACACTGCCCGCATCGGTCCACCGGCAATTATGCCTGTTCCCGGAGGCGCGGAGCGCAGAAACACTTTACCCGCGCCCCAGCGACCGTTGGTATCATGATGCAAGGTGCGCCCTTCACGCAGCGGGACGCGCACCATATTCTTTTTCGCCGCGTCAGTTGCTTTGCGGATTGCCTCGGGCACCTCGCGGGCTTTGCCATGGCCGAAGCCGGCCCGGCCAGTTCCATCACCAACCACGACAAGTGCTGCAAAGCCAAACCGGCGGCCGCCCTTTACAACCTTGGCAACCCGGTTAATGTGCACCAGCTTTTCAACATATTCGCTGTCTTCGCGATCATTTTTGCGATCAGGACGCGCCATATTTTTCTCTCTCACAGGGCTGAGCGTAGTGCGCTTAGCCTTACCTTCTCTCTTTAAAAGTCCAGCCCGCCTTCGCGCGCCGCATCGGCCAAGGCTTTGACGCGGCCATGGTATAAAAATCCGCCGCGATCAAACACGACTTGTTCAACACCGGCCTGCTTTGCTCGTTCCGCGACGCGCATACCCACCGCCGACGCGGCATCAGTCGTCGCGCCAGAAGCGCTGCGCGCAGCTTTTTCAACTGTCGACGCCGCGGCAAGCGTTACGCCGGTTTTATCATCAATCACTTGCGCATACATGTGTTTTGATGACCGGTGAATAGAAAGCCGGGGCCGCCCACCTGCATTGCGGCGCAGCGACGTGCGCACCCGTTGGCGGCGGCGATCAAATGCTGTCATTGCTCTTTTCATGGTATTCTCGTTCGCGCTCGCTATAAGCTCTCAGCCATTACTTCTTCTTGCCTTCCTTGCGGAAGATGTATTCGCCTTCATATTTCACACCCTTACCTTTATAAGGCTCAGGCGGACGATAGGAGCGGATCTCAGCGGCCACTTGACCGACTTTTTGTTTGTCGATGCCGGAAATCTCAATCGTCGTTTGATCTGGCGTTTTAATATCAATGCCGTCCGGTGCCGGGTAATCGATGTCGTGGCTAAAACCGAGCTGCAAATTAAGGCTCTTGCCCTTCATTTGCGCCCGATACCCCACACCGTTGATCTCAAGCTTCTTGCTGAACCCTTGCGTAACGCCTTCAACCAAGTTGGCCACAAGCGTCCGCTGCATGCCCCATGCTGCCCGAGCCGCCTTGGACTTTGACTTCGGCTGAACGCTGATCTCATTGTCTTTGACTTCGACGCTGACGTCGTCCAGGACCGTCATCGCAAGGAGACCCTTAGGCCCCTTCACTTCAAGTGCCGAACCGTCAAGCGCAACCGTCACGCCTGAAGGGATTTCAACCGGTTTTTTGCCAATTCGAGACATGTTAAATCCTCTCTGCCGCGCCGAAGCTTAATACACGGTGCACAGGACTTCGCCGCCCACGTGCTTTTCGCGCGCTTCCGCGTCAGACAGCACGCCCTTCGGCGTCGAAACAATGGAAATGCCTAGACCGTTCAAAATGCGCGGCAAATCTGAAACACCGGAATAAACCCTGCGCCCGGGCTTTGACACGCGCGCAATATCACGAATGACGGGGTCACCTTCATGATATTTCAGCTCAATACGGACTTCGCGGTGATTATTTTGCTGCTCTTCTACATTATAGCCGCGGATAAACCCTTCGCGCTGCAGCACATCCAGCACCCGAACGCGCAAATTCGACGACGGGGACAAAATGCTCTCTTTGCGGGCGCGCTGGCCGTTGCGAATGCGGGTCAGCATATCGCCAAGCGGATCAGACATCGACATAAACGGTCTCCTCCTACCAGCTCGACTTCACGACGCCAGGGACCAAACCGTCCGAGGCAAGATCGCGCAGTGCGATGCGCGACATGCGAAATTTGCGATAATACCCACGCGGCCGGCCCGTGATTTCGCAGCGGTTGCGCACGCGTGTCGGGTTGCCATTGCGCGGTAATTCGGCAAGCTTCAGCCGGGCGAGCAAGCGCTCTTCTTCAGCCAAGCTTTCATCATTTGCCTGCGCTTTCAAACGCTCGCGTTTCCCAGCGGTTTTAGCAACCAACCGGGCGCGGCGTTTGTTTTTCTCAATTGCACTGACTTTTGCCATATGTCCCTTACTTTCGTTTACCGGTCCGCCGCTTATTCGGCTTTCTGGAACGGCATGTTAAAGTTTCTGAGAAGCTCCCGAGCCTCATCATCTGTCTGAGCAGTGGTACAAATGATGACGTCCATGCCACGTACTTTTTCGATGTTATCGTAGCTAATTTCTGGAAAGACGATCTGCTCTTTCAGGCCCATCGCATAATTGCCTCGGCCGTCAAAACTCTTGGGGTTTACACCGCGAAAATCACGCACGCGCGGTAACGCGACGGTGATGAGCCGGTCTAAAAACTCATACATGCGATCTTTGCGCAGCGTGACTTTACAGCCAATCGCCATGCCTTCGCGCAATTTAAACCCGGCGATAGATTTCTTAGCGCGCGCGACCACAGGTTTTTGCCCTGCAATGAGGCCCATTTCTTCGCGTGCTTTTTCAAGCTTTTTCTTATCTTGCGCGGCTTCACCGACGCCCATGTTGAGCACGATTTTCTCAAGCTTGGGCACCTGCATCACGTTCTTATATTCGAACTTCTCTTGCATCGCCTTGGCAATGCTATTGCGGTACTGCGCTTTCAGGCGCGGCTCGTAACTCTGTGTATCAGCCATTGATCACGTCTCCCGACGCTTTGGCAAAACGAACTTTTTTGCCATCTTCCATGCGATAGCCAACCCGTGTCGGTTTGCCCGTTTTGGGGTCGGCAATTGCCAGATTCGAAATATGGATGGGCGCTTCTTTCCTATCAATGCCGCCGGGCTGCTGCTGGCTCGGCTTGCGATGCCGCTGAACCATGTTCACACCGCCAACAATCGCTTTACCATCGCTTAGAAGCATCTTTGTGACTTCGCCAGTTTTGCCCTTATCGCGGCCTGCAAGAACAACAACCGTATCACCCTTTTTTATTTTAAATTTTGGCTGGCTCATGGCTTACAGAACCTCCGGAGCGAGCGAGATGATCTTCATAAAGTTGGCACCACGTAACTCGCGCACAACTGGGCCAAAAATACGCGTACCAATCGGCTCATTGTTTTTGTTGATGAGCACCGCGGCATTGCTGTCAAAGCGAATAACCGAGCCGTCTTTGCGGCGCACGTCTTTCTTGGTGCGCACGATGACGGCACGTTGCACATCGCCCTTCTTTACGCGGCCACGCGGAATGGCATCTTTCACTGACACCACGATCACATCGCCCACCGATGCGGTCTTCCGCTTCGATCCGCCAAGCACCTTAATGCACTGCACCTTGCGCGCGCCGCTGTTATCGGCGACATCAAGGTTGGTTTGCATTTGGATCATCGGATTAGTCCTTTATCACATGCTGCATGGCAGCTTTGTTTGATCCGTTTTCAGTTCAATTCGCCCTGAACTCAGGACACTTTTTCCACCAATGTCCAAGACTTGGTCTTGGAAATCGGTCGACATTCCTCTATCCGCACCACGTCGCCGGCAGCGCAGCTATTCTCCGCGTCATGCGCCCGGAATTTCTTCGTGCGGCGCACCACTTTCTTGTACAAAGGGTGCATGAACCGGCGCTCAACCAGAACGGTAATCGTCTGGTCGGTCTTGTCTGACACCACCGTGCCCTGCAATATGCGTTTCGGCATTATCTTCGTCCCTCGTTCTAAGCGCCTGCGGCCACTGCTTGTGCTTGCAGCGTTTTAATGCGGGCTATATCGCGACGCACTTCGCGCACCCGCGCAGTGTTTTCCAACTGGCCAGAAGCGGCCTGGAAGCGCAGGTTAAACTGCTCTTTCTTAAGCTTAACGAGCTCGTCACTAAGCTCGTCGGCAGATTTCGCACGCAGGTCCGCAGTTTTCATCTCATCGTGCTCCGTCTTAAATGCTCTCACCCAGGCGGGTGACCACCTTGGTGCGGATCGGTAGCTTCGCGGCCGCACGCTCAAACGCTTCGCGCGCCAGCGGGCCGTTCACCCCGTCCATTTCAAACATGATGCGCCCAGGTTTCACCCGCGCGGCCCAAAATTCCGGCGAACCCTTGCCTTTACCCATGCGCACTTCGGCGGGCTTGGAAGACACCGGAACGTCTGGAAAAATGCGAATCCAAATACGTCCTTGGCGCTTGATGTGCCGGGTCATGGCGCGCCGCGCGGCTTCAATTTGGCGCGCTGTGATGCGTGCCGGCTCCATGGCTTTCAGGCCAACGGAGCCAAAATTCAGCTCCGTCCCGCCCTTGGCATTACCATGAATGCGCCCCTTATGGGCTTTGCGGTATTTCGTACGCTTTGGCTGTAACATGACTTTAAATCCCTAACCCTAGCGGTCGCGCCGTGTGTTCACGGGGCCGGTTTGAGCGTCTTGTATGCGCTTGTCTTGCGCCATGGGGTCATGCTCCATGACCTCGCCTTTGAAGATCCAAACCTTCACACCGCAAATGCCATAAGCGGTCAGCGCTTCAGATTCTGCATAATCAATATCCGCACGCAGCGTATGAAGCGGAACGCGGCCTTCGCGGTACCACTCGGTGCGTGCAATCTCTGCGCCGCCAAGCCGGCCAGCACAGTTGATGCGAATGCCTTCGGCGCCAAGCCGCATTGCAGACTGCACCGCACGCTTCATGGCACGGCGAAAGGCGATCCGGCGCTCAAGCTGTTGGCAGATATTATCAGCGACAAGCTGGGCATCGACCTCAGGCTTGCGGATCTCAACAATGTTGAGCGCGACTTCCGCGGACGTCATCTGCCCAAGCTTCTTGCGAAGACGCTCAATCTCCGCGCCTTTTTTACCGATGATGGCGCCGGGGCGTGCAGCGTAGATGGTGACGCGCGCCGTCTTTGCCGGGCGCTCAATGACGATCCTGCTGATCGATGCAGCGGACGCTTCTTTCATCAAGAATTCGCGCATCTTCAAGTCTTCATGCAGGCGGCGACCATAGTCAGCGCCTTCAGAGAACCAACGGCTATCCCAGGTGCGGTTGATGCCCAGGCGCAGCCCGATCGGATTAATTTTCTGACCCATTAGGCTGTTTCCTCTACTTCGCGAACCACGATGCGAATGCGGCTAAATGGTTTCATAATGCGGGCTGAGCGCCCACGCGCGCGTGCACGCCAGCGCTTCATCGTGAGCGCTTTGCCAACACTTGCCTCGCTGACCACCAGCGAATCCACATCCAGGCTGTGATTGTTCTCGGCATTGGCAACGGCACTTTCGAGGATCTTCTTTACCTCGTTCGACATGCGCTTTTTGGAAAATTGCAGATCATAAAGCGCCGTCTCTACTTTCTTGCCGCGGATCATCTCTGCCACCAAATTGAGCTTTTGCGGGCTGCCTTTGATCATGGTGCCGACCGCAAGCGCTTCATTGTCCGCAACGCGGCGTGGATTTGCTGCCTTGCCCATGACTATTTCCGTTTCGCTTTTTTGTCAGCCGCATGGCCATAATAGGTCCGCGTTGGCGCAAACTCGCCCAGCTTGTGACCAACCATTTCGTCGGTCACATAGACCGGCACAAATTTTTGCCCGTTATAGACATTGAACGTGAGGCCCACGAATTGTGGCAAAATCGTCGAGCGCCGTGACCACGTTTGGATCGGCTTTTTCTTCGGCGCGTCTTGCATCTCTTCTGCTTTTTTCAGCAGGTAGAGATCAACAAACGGACCTTTCCAAGTTGAACGTGCCATAGCTTCAGCCGCCTCTTAGCGTTTTTTCTTCATGTGACGAGACCGGATAATCATCTTGTCCGTCGACTTGTTCGAGCGCGTGCGCTTGCCCTTGGTGGGCTTGCCCCACGGCGTCACCGGGTGACGACCGCCCGACGTCCGGCCCTCGCCGCCGCCATGTGGGTGATCGACCGGGTTCATCACAACGCCGCGCACAGAAGGACGCTTGCCCAGCCAGCGCTTGCGCCCGGCCTTTGCAAGGGTAATGTTTTGATTGTCAGGATTTGACACCGCACCAACGGTGGCCATGCACGATGCCTGCACGTAGCGCTGCTCACCCGAGGTAAGACGCAGAATGGCGAGCCCGCGGTCCCGGCCCACAAGCTGCACATAGGTGCCTGCAGAACGGGCCACCTGGCCGCCTTTACCAGGTTTCAATTCCACATTGTGAATGATCGTGCCAATCGGCATGGATGACAGCGGCATTGCATTGCCAGGTTTTACATCCACCCGCTCGCCTGCAATCACTTTATCGCCAGCTGCCAAGCGTTGCGGCGCAAGGATATACGCTATCTCGCCGTCGTCATATTTAATCAGAGCAATAAAAGCGGTGCGGTTCGGGTCATACTCAAGGCGCTCGACCGTGCCAACCACATCAAACTTGCGGCGCTTGAAATCAACTTTGCGGTATGTCCGCTTGTGCCCACCACCGATACGTCGTGCGGTGATATGGCCATTGTTGTTGCGTCCGCCCGACTTTGACAAACCCTCAGTGAGCATTTTGACCGGCTTGCCATTCCATAGCTCTTTGCGGTCGACGAGGACAAGACCGCGGCGCCCGGGGCTGGTTGGATTATAGCTCTTTAAAGCCATCGCGTCAGTTCTCCCTTACCCGCGCTCAGACACCGGTGGTCACGTCAATGGATTGGCCCTCTTCAAGGGTGACAATCGCTTTTTTAACGTCCGCCCGGCGGCCCATGATGCCGCGGAAGCGCTTCGTTTTGCCTTTGGTGATCAGCGTGTTCACGGCTTTGACTTTGACGCTAAAAAGCTCTTCAACCGCCGCTTTAATTTCAGGCTTGCTGGCCGTTTTTGCGACTTTGAATGTAACCTGATCAAATTCAGATCCCATCGTCGCCTTTTCCGTAATCACCGGGCTTTGGATGATGTCGTAGTGCTTTACGTCGCTCATTTTAACCGAGCCTCCAGGGCTTCAACGCCCGCTTTCGTAACCACCAGCATATCGCGGCGCAGAATGTCATAAACATTCGCGCCTTGGCCGGGCAGCACATCAATAAGAGGGATATTAGACGCGGCGCGGGCGAAGTTCGCATTCACTTCAGCGCCATCGATCACCAGCGCGGACGACACACCAAGCGCTTCTAACTTTGATTTAAGCGTCTTGGTTTTTGCTTCAACTTCTAAGGTATCAACAACAATCAACTGACCAGCGGCTTGCTTTGCCGACAGCGCGCTTTTCAACCCAAGCGCGCGAACTTTCTTTGGCAGACTGGGATCAAAATCACGGCGCCGCGCGCCATGCGCTTTACCGCCGCCGACAAAAACCGGAGCCCGGCGATCGCCATGACGCGCACGCCCGCCGCCTTTTTGGTTACCGTACTTAGCGCCTGTGCGTGCGACATCGCTGCGCTCGCGCGTTGCTCGCGCCGTGCCGCGGCGTTTTTCCAGCTGCCAGGTCACGACCCGATGCATAATATCCGCGCGCACATCAGCGCCGAAAATCCCATCATCCAGGTCGATGGAACCGGCTTCGCCTGCGTCGAGGTTTTTCACATCCGTTTTCACGCGCCTTACTCCTCGCCGCCAGTTTCTGCCGGTGCATCAGGCGCTTCACTGGCCTCAGGGGCCGCCTCTTCCGCTGGCGCGTCTTCTACTGCAGCCTCATCCCCCGGCGCTGCTTTGATACTGGCGGGAAACGGAAGATCTTCCGGCTGCTTTTTCTTCACCGCGTCTTTCAAAATCACCCAGCCCCCCTTGGAGCCTGGCACGGAGCCTTTAACCATAACGAGGTCGCGCGCTTCATCCACCGCAGCAATCTCTAAATTCTGTGTCGTAACGCGCTCATCACCAAGGTGCCCGGCCATTTTCTTGCCCTTGAAGACCTTGCCCGGATCTTGGCAGTGACCAGTGGACCCATGCGAACGGTGCGAAATGGAAACACCGTGGGTTGCGCGCAGCCCGCCAAAGTTCCAGCGCTTCATACCGCCCGCAAAGCCTTTACCGATGCTCGTGCCCGTTGCATCCACCTTTTGCCCAGCAACAAAGTGCGACGCAGCAAGCTCAGCGCCCACATCAACCAGCGCATCATCGCCGACGCGAAACTCCACCAGTTTTTGTTTCGGCTCAACCTGAGCCTTGGCAAAGTGCCCACGCATCGGTTTAGACACGTTTTTCACTTTTGCCGCGCCAATGCCAACTTGCACCGCACTATAGCCATCTTTATCCGGCGTGCGCTGCGCGACCACTTGGCACCCAGACACATCAACAACCGTGACAGGAATATGATTGCCGCTGCCGTCAAACAGGCGCGTCATCCCAAGTTTCTTTCCTATAAGACCGGCACGCATGGCGCTTAACCTTGTAGCTTAATTTCAACATCAACGCCGGCAGACAGGTCGAGCTTCATAAGCGCGTCCACCGTCTGCGGTGTCGGGTCAACAATATCGAGCAGGCGCTTGTGCGTCCGCACTTCAAATTGCTCACGGCTTTTCTTATCGATATGCGGCGAGCGCAAAACGGTGAACCGTTCGATCCGTGTCGGCAGCGGGATTGGCCCGCGCACTTGTGCGCCGGTGCGTTTCGCCGTGCCGGCGATCTCGCCGGTGGCCTGATCAAGCACGCGGTGATCAAACGCTTTTAATCGGATGCGTATATTCTGCGCTTCCATTGCAAATCCTCTGCCTCACCATTTTGCACGCTTCTATCGAAGCGAATGATCCGGTCAAACCAACAGGCTCAGCCAAACCTTCCATCGCGCCATCCAGGTTAGAGGCGCGCGTGCAAGCAGGCGCTCTTATCGAACTTATTCAAACCGTCAAACAACGAGTTATGATTGCGTTGCACACGAGCGTCAGCGTTGCCGCTCTACCTCGGCGCTCAATCAGTGGCGCGCGTATAGCGCCGTTCGCGCACCTTTTTCAAGAGCTAATTGCATAAAGCCCAAAGATTCTTGTTCCAGCAGCTGCGCGTCGCTTTAGGTGGCGCGAAACTCACCGACACGCAAGCGCTTCTTCGGCACAAACTTGGCGCCCTTCGCGCCTTGCCATGCGCTCTTCTGAGCCTGCAGCCAGTTTATGGTCCGAAACCGGAACAATAATACAAAAAGAAAGCGAAAGATGCCGGGTGCACCTGCTATTAAATGAAATATCCATCATCGGCCAGAGTGCCACCACTATAAAATGGTGCGGGAATCATTACAGAAGATGGGTCGCTGACGTCGAACAAAATGCGCCGTGCAAGCGGCTGCAAACCATCTGGGACAGGAAGCCCATGGGCTAAATATAGCGCAACAAAGTCATGCATCGCAGCGATAAGGCCATATGTGCTTGAAGTCACATCATCCTGCAGGACGTACATCGGCACATTTGGCTCTTCAATCATTCTTTTAAAAATATCGGGCGGCAATTGACGCCGCGCGCGCGCCACGATTTGACCCGTCAAAGCGCTCATCGCCGGCAGATATCCATAAGATGCTGCTCGCCCCAATATAAATCTCGCGTGGCATTCAGGATTATTGCCATAGACAGACAATTGATCGGGCAAGTTTTCCGGCGCGCTACTGGCGAGAATATCCGCTAGCACACGTGCCGCGGGATGGTAACCCGCAGAAGCGGCCCAGAACAGCAGGGACGCCCCCATCTCGCGCGCGTTTTCATTTCCCTTGAGCAGCTGCTGCGCCTCGCGCACAGCTGCATCACCAGACGCGTGAACAATCGCTTCCATGCGCATGCGCTGGTCATACAGCGCCTGCGGGAATTGCCATGGGCCCAAGATCGGATGGGCAAAATTCGCCGATAGCTGTAACAAGGAATAAGACCAAAGGGCCCCATCAGTCGGGCGCCAAAAATAATTATTGCGCGGATCCGTGCTCGGCAGCGTTTTGGCGAGATGGACGTCCTCAATATATTGCGGCAGCGCGGCATCGGCAGCGCGCTTAAACAGCCGCTTTGCCCGCGCCTTATCCATTGCTACGCCTTCGCCCTTCCAGAGCATGTCTCCAAGATGCGCAAGCACAAGAGGATTGTAGGGGTGCTCGCTCAGCTCTTCCTCTAGCAGCGCCGCCGCCTTGGCCGGGTCAGCGTCAACGCACAGGCCCTTACGAAGCCGGCCGGCCATGAAAACCGCGTCTGCAGTAAGCAGCATATACCTGCCTTCGAGTGGATCGAGCTCCCTGCGCACTGCATCACAATCGCCCTCATAGAGCGCTTTGCCAAACGCACTCATGTCAAAGCGGCGCTGATCATCGCGATGCTGCCGGGTTAAATCTTGGCAGCGGTTAACTTCGCGCTGATGCGCGGGCGTGCCGACAACCACATCTGATAGATCGCATGCTTCACGCAGCTGGGGCGAGACACCGTCGCTCCTAAAGCGGACTGTTGCTACGTTGTCAGTGGACGGCGCTGCTGCGCAACCGCAGACGAAAATACACACTAAAAGCGCCGTGAGCCGCACTCTTTACCTCCAACCGCCTGATACACTGATAAAGGTTATAACGCAGCGCCAACAATGAAAAGGGTGCTGAGATCGCATCGGCGCTCAGTCTCGTAGGGTCAGCGTCTTGCCGCCAAGACACCGCATATGCCCTCAACAGCCGCTTTGAAAAAGCCGGGCACCATAAACCGATGGCGTGGCAGGAGAATATAAATCCGGGTCTGAGACCTCTAACAAAATACGCTCAGCGACCACTCCGAGCGCCTGCGGCACCGGAAATCCATGCGCCAGAAACATGGCAGTAAAATCGTGGATATCGTATATCAAATCGCGATCTCGCTCCGCCATGCCAGTCGCCGCCTCTCGTAGCCCATGTTGCGTCACGCTTGCGTCGGTCATCACGCGCTCAAGCACCCCTGCTGGCAGCGCGGCGCGCATCGATTGCTCGGCAACGGGCACCAACTCTCGCAGGGCTGGGTAATATCCATCCCTTGCTGCGCGAGTCAGGAAATCGAGGGCCTCACAGCGCGGCGCGGCGGTGAGGGCAGACAAAGCATCGGGAATTGATGCTTTATCCCGGCTACTGAGAAACTGGGCCAGCGCATAAGACGCTGGATGCACGTCTGCATAGGATGCTTCTAACAGCAAACCAGCAGCCGCTTCTTCTTCAAGTTTGCTGCCATCAGATAACAAAGCCTTCGCTTTCGCTACAATCGCATCGCCTGCGCCATATAGTGTCGCCTCCATGCGCATGCGCTCCTGATAGAGTGGTTCGGGGAAGATCCATGGGCCAAGGATTGGATCGGCAAAGTTCGCGGCCAACTGTTGCCGCGAAAAAAACCAAAAATACCCGGTCTCAGAGATCGTCAACCATTCATCTCGCACGCTGGAGCGATCCTGTTTTTTCGCCGCATGAAATCGGGCCACATAGTCCGGCAGCGATAAATTGACCGCCTGTTTAAAGAGTTGCCGCGCGCGTGTTCGGTCTTGCCGCACGCCTTCACCGTGCCACAGCATATCGCCCAGATGCGCCATGGCTAGCGGGTTTTCCGGCCAATTCCGCAGGGCCGTTTCCAAAATGTCAGCAGCAGCCTTTGGGTCCTTCGCGGTGCACAGCCCGCAGCGCAGCACGCCAGCCTCGTAAACAGCGCCGCCCCCGGGACTGAACCCATCTGCTTCCAATTGTGCGACAGTCTCGCAGTCCCCTGTGTGCAGCGCGCGTGCAAAATCTTGGTGTGCATAAGCGTTTTGTTGGCTGCGGTGATCATAAATATAGTCCTCACAACGGCGCATCTCACGCTCATGCGCGGGGCTGCCTAAGACCACATCAGAAAAGTCGCAGGCTTCACGCAGAAGCGGGGATACGGCATCGCTGCTGACCGCCGGCGCCGGTTCGCGCTCGCTTGAAGACAAACCAGCGCAGCCGGTCAACACCGCCGCGATTAAAAATATAAAAACCCGCATATTAAACTACGGTCCTTGTTTTAATGCGCGCACATCCAATCTCGCGTCGACATGAGAAAACCTGCATGGGCAGGACATCACAAAGGCGAGATTAGCGCACGTCAGCATGCCGCAGTAGCTCTGCATAGCTGCCCGGCTTACTGCCCCAAATCTGCTCACCATCCGCATTGTAGCCGCGCTCGGTTTGCAGCAGCTTGCCCGCGCTAAGCCGTGTTTCCGCGCCGATACCAATCATGGTGTTTCGGCGCTTTGAGAAAATCTGGCAAGTCCGATAGTCAACCTGGCCCACCCACTCATTTTGCGCGCGGTGCCAGACCATGCCGCAACTTTGTTCTTCAAACGACAAAGATAGATCGCCTAAGCTGAGCGATGTCCGTTTTTCTGGTTGCGTAAGGATATCAGCGAACAAGCCCGGCGTTTTAAATGTCCAAGCCTTTTGCAATACGGTGCCATCCGCTTGATTGGTGAGCTGCAGCACGCGCTGGCGATAGAGTTTGCGCGTCGGGCCTGAGTTGAGCTGGAGATACACCCACTGCCCGGGCCCAAGCGGCGCAAGCGCGGCGCGCTGATCGAGAAAGTTATTATCCGGGTCACCCGGCTTGGTTTCAAAGCTGCCGACCATCGCCGCCGCGAGCGCCTGAGCGTTATCGGATCGCGCAGTCCCTGGCGCAACAAGTACGCTCACAATAAAAATCAGGATGCGAAGCATGCTGCCCTCCCCGCTTTCGCTTTTGACCGTCGCGGTACACTAACGCATATCTCTCAGCCGGTGCACAAAAGAAAAAACCCACCCCGGCGGTGTGCCGAGGCGGGTCCATCGTTGTTCTTTTGGCGTTGTTCTTTGGCGCTATTTGTTATCGCGCCAGGGCGCCTAAGCGAACGGCCTATTCAATAATGCTTGCGACGACGCCGGCGCCGACGGTGCGGCCGCCTTCGCGGATGGCAAAGCGCAGGCCTTCGTCCATGGCGATGGGCGCGATCAGTTCGACTTCTA
>JBCCLR010000080.1:0-14822 GCA_039026755.1 Pseudomonadota bacterium
ATGACGTACGCGATGCCCTGAAAGAACGCGATATTTATATTCGTGGCAAGACCATGGACTATGTGGACTGGAGCCGTGTTTCCATGGGCAAACTTGAAGATGTGGATCGGTTCTGCATGGCCCTGCCTGAAGTGTTGGGGGTTTAAGGCAGCTGCCAACGCGCACGCTTTTTAAGCGCGTTTGGTGGTCTAGACCGCTGGCATCTGCTGCGTGGCGCAGTGGATGCCGCCCCCGCATTCGCCTAACGCATCAACATTTAAAGCGATGATTTCGCGGTCTGGATAGTGCTTTTTCAGCGCTGCATGTGCGCGCGCGTCCGTTTCTTCATCGCCGAATTGGGCTGCAATCACAGCGCCGTTACAGATGTAGTAATTGGCGTAAGACGCCAAGAAATCGATGCTGCTCACACGCCGAATTTGCGGTTCTGGGATAACCTCCACATCGAGCCCCGCGTTTATTAATGCGTCATGGGTTTGCACCGCAGCCGCGTGGAAGGGGTCGCTTAGATCCGGCGCGTAGGGTAGATTCATCAGCACGCGCCCTGGCGCAGTAAAGCGTGCTAGGCTGTCAATGTGATAGTCAGTGATGTCTTGGCCTGCCAGGCCTTCTGCCCAAATCACACGCTTTGCCCCGTAAGCAGCCTTGAGCTGCTGTTCAATCTGTGCGCGCGAGAGGCCAGGATTGCGATTGTCATTGACCCAACTGCTGGCGTGGGCAAGCAAAGTGCCGTATCCATCTTGTTCAACAGCGCCGCCTTCGCCGAAAAGGCCAGGATCAAAGATTGGTATGCCAAGGCGCTGCGCAAGGCGGGCGGCAATTTGTGCATCATGCGTGTGCACCTGGCGCGCGCCCCAGCCATTAAATTGGATATGGCTGATGGCGATATCGCCAGCTGCATTGGTCATAAAAATTGGCCCAGAATCCCGGCACCAGAGGTCCTCAGTGGGGATGTTGCACAACTCAACATCGCTCGAAAGCTGGGTGCGGGCGGCTTTATGGTGCTTTTTATCTGCAAGGAGTGTGACCGGCTCAAACGCGCTGATCGCATTGGCAATGTTGGCGATAGTGCTTTGGATGACCGCCAAGAAACCCCTATCGTTATAGACCGCGCGGCTGACTGGCCATTGCATAAAGGTGCGTTGATGCGGCGCATCTTCTGCTGGCACGCGAAAGCCGCCAGTCTGCGCTGCCATAAGGTTTTTTATGCGCCCCATCACGCACCAAGCTGCCGCAGCAGAGATGATTTGCCGCCTATTAGCAGCCATCTTTTCGGTGTGCCTATCGCTCTAGGTGAACCAGCTCATAGTGCGTAAGCATAGGCGCTTCACACGCGCCTTGCACCATGATGAAGTCATCATCCGCCGTGGCCCAAATGTCATAGGCCGGGTGCTGGCCATCCATACCTGCAGTGCCGTCATCAATGAACCGGAAGTGGTGGGTTTGGAAGGTCCCCGCTTCGACAGTAATCTCCTCATCGCCCACATATTCCGCGCCAATGCTGACGCGCGCCAGCAGCGGTGCTGACGCGCCGCGGTGGTCTGGCGATGGCACAAAGACATTGACCTTGGTCTTGTGCGGGCCCTTGGAGATATCAAGTTTCTTCATCAAATAGCCATCAGCGACGACCGGGTGGGTGCCAAAGCCATCAATCGGGCCATCCAGCGGCATTTGCTGGCTAACACGGCCGAGATCGGGAGAGATGCTTTCGCATTCAATGCAGTCTGGTGTGAAGTTGAACCAGCCCGAGCCGAGAAATGCATCATCAAGGCTGAGGCGCACGTGGCAATTCATGGGGTTACCGTGCGCATCCAGCGAATAGACGATATCGCGCATGACGCTCGGTGGGTCTTCAATCTCGCAATAGGCACGCATGACCACCTTGCCATCGGTGTGATGGCTGAAATGAAAATGCTCAATCCCACGCCGCGCATTCATCCGGTCCGGTTTCTTGGATGTGTATAGCATCGTGCCGCGGATATTGCGGTGTTTCATGCCCGTCTCCTATGTTTTGCTTACATTCGGTTTAGCAAATTTGTCCGGACAAAAGATAGCGGTTTTGCCAATTGGTCGCTGTCTTCAATGAATGCCGTGCATGCGTTTTTTAAGCACTGGTGAGAGCATCAGCAGCACCGCGCCGCAGCTGATCGCCAGCCAGCCGATCTGGCTATAAACGTCCGCATAGCCGGCTTTTGCTGCACCAAGGTCAGTGATTTGCCCGCCGATGGTTTCAGCGCCTGTATTGGCGGCGATGATGCCGGAAAGGTAGCCCGCTAACGCCTGCGCCAGCATCCAGCCGCCCATGGTGGCACCAACGACGCGGGCCACGGAGAGTTTGGTAATCATGGACAGCCCAACTGGGCTGAGGCAAAGCTCGCCCGTTGTGTGCAGCAAAAATAATAGCACGATCCAAGCGATGGCAATTTTCGCGCCGTCCGCGCCTGCACTTATGCCTGCCACCAGAACCAAAAAGCCCAGCCCGACCTGCACCAGGGCAAGGCCGAACTTTACCGGCGTTGACGGCTCTTTACCGCGTTTGGAGAGCCAAACCCAGGTGATCGCAAAAAGCGGCGCGAGCGTGAAAATAAACATTGCGTTGAGCGACTGGAACAGCGTCGCCGGCACGGTAAAACCAAGCACGTTGCGATCGACAGCATCACGGATAAACAGGCTTAAGGAAGAGCCCGTTTGCTCAAATAGGGCCCAGAACGGCACCTGACACAGCGTGAGGAATATGGCCACCAGCATGCGGTCACGCTCTGTCGCCGTGCAGTTGCGAAAACTGAAAAAAATCAGCGCGCCAAACACGGCAAATTGCGCGATGAGCTGAATGCCGCCGGTTATGCGCGGTGCTTGAACCAGCAAAAATGCTGCTGCGATCATGATCAGCGCACTGGCGTAGATGGTCCATTCAACATTTAAGAACCCTAGGCCGCGCTGTTTGAGTTTTTCCAGGTCCGGCGGGTCGGCGCGTCCGGCTAACCATGGCTGGCCCCACAGAAAAATCACAAGGCCAAGCAGCATGCCGATCCCGGCAAGGCCAAAACCATAGGCCCAGCCCCAGACGATACCAATATAGCCACAAATCACTTGCGCTAAAAACGCGCCAATGTTGATGCCCATATAAAAAATCGTAAAGCCGCCGTCGCGGCGCGCATCGCCGGGCTCATAAAGCGCGCCGACGATGGTAGAAATATTAGCTTTTAAAAACCCGACGCCAGAAATGATCAGTGCCAGTGAAAAATAAAATACGGTCATGATGACGCCGTCACGTTCAATCCGCCGCTCAAAGTCACCTGCTTTCAAGACATCCGGCAGACCGAGCGCGGCAGCGCTTTCGGTCTTAGGCATCACGGCCAAACCTTCAGGTGTTGCCATCAAAGGGATATCTTGGCCGGGAGTGCGTAGCGCCGTTTGCGCTGTTTCGCCCCGGCCGCTGGTGATCACTTCATATTCCGCGCCGTTAATGGTCAAGAATTCACGCGCGCCCGCGCCTTCAAAAGCCATACCGGCATGACCGAACACCAGCAAAATTGCGCCGAGCGTGACCGCTTTGCGGCTGCCGAGATAATGGTCAGCCAGCCAGCCACCGATCACCGGCATCACATAGACAAGTGAAATGTATGTGCCGTAAATGAGGCTGCTCTGCTGCTGGGTAAACAGAAAATGCTGCGTTAGATAAAAGATCAGCAAAACGCGCATGCCGTAAAACGAAAAGCGCTCCCACATCTCCGTGAGAAAGCAGATGACCAGGCCACGTGGATGGCCGAGAAAAGTCGGGGTTGCTGCCGGCGTGCCGGCTGTCATATCAGTCATATATGGGTGCTCTACGCGCGGTACTTGTGAAACATCAATATTGTTATTTTGTTTGACGCTAGCGCATCAGCTGATGAATTGAAATTGCGCAGTTGATGCCACGCGCGGTCTGGGTTGCATGGGTTAAAAGTTCAGCTGCAGCGCCAGGCTTGCGGTTAATGGTTGGCCGCGCGTGATCAGGCCAGTGGCGGTTTTACCGGCCTCGATTTCAACGTCGAGCAGATTGATCACGGCGGCCCGCAAGGATAGGCGCCGCATAACCTGCCACTGTATGCTGCCATCCAGCGTGATGAACCCATCCAGGCGGCGGATGTTCAAATCATCATCAAACTGCGCGCTCTGCCCGCGCACAATGGCTGATGCTGTCACCGGCGCTGCAATGGGTGCCCAAAAAACGCTCAAACTTGCGCGGTGGCGCGGCACTTGCGGCAGCTGGTTATCCTGCACTTGCGGCGCCGCTGGTGCGGCATCGACTGTTGCATCGGTATACCCATAAAAGCCTTCCATGCGCAGTGCTTTGGTGATCTGCAGCCCGGTTTCCAGTTCCACGCCAGCAATGCTGACCTGCTCTAAGTTACCGCGCTGGCGGCAGCTGCCACCGGATGGCACAAAACCGCATGGGGCGATAAAGCCGCCGGCAGTGCCGGCAATGCTGATGTTGGCAACTGCATCTTTCAGCCAATTGCGGAATAGCGTAAGGCGCACAAATTGACCACTCAGCGGCTCATAGGCGATGCCGATATCAACGCCGCGGAGCCGTTCATTTTCAAGCAGTGGATTGGCCTCGGTAATATCATTGCCCACGCGGAAGGGGCGAAAAAATTCATTCAAAGACGGCATGCGGTAGCCAGTGTAGCCGCGCGCATTTAGCTGCCATGCCGGCTGCGGTGTCCACACCAGGCTAAGTTCGCCGTTGGGCTCGGTGTCACTGCGCGCAGCAAATTCATCATCCCGCAGCACGGCGCCAGAAACCGTATCTATTTCGGTGCGTGCGCCATCGCTCAGCCGGCTGATATCGACCCGAACACCCGCGTTGAGGCGCACGGTTTCAAGCAGCTGTTCGCGGTGCAGCACGCCAAGGCCATAAAGCTGTTGATTGCCGCCAGCCCTGCGCTCGCGCGTGAAGCCAGCGCCGAGGTTGCGAAACGCTTCACGCGTTTCGCCTGATTTGGCATCGAACTGACCAAGCAGCAGGGTTTGACTGCCGCTGCGCCAGTGCCGATCAAATTGCACGCGCGCGCCAACTGCATGCGCTGGGACGGAAAACTGATCCAGCACCGGCCGCGTCTCGGCGCGCGCCGCATCTGTTGCGGTAAACAGGTTCTCAAACTGGCGCACTTGGCCATAAAGCAATATGTCAGCACCCCATTGCCCGCTTTCAGCGGAGCTGTCTTGCCCGCCATTTGATCCGCTTGTGCGGGTCAAGCGAAGGCTGCCGTCAAATCCATCTGTGCTGTTGACTGCGCCAGCCAGGCCATTGTCGCGGCCTTCGGTGAAGCCGCGCAGCTGCAGCGCCGCCCGCCAGCCGCTGCTAATTGGCACGGCAATTTTAAAGTTTGCTGCCGCATTATAGCTTTCGGTTGAAACATCCGCTGGCCCGCGCTGGCGCTCAGGGATGAGGATATAGCCGTCGCGCCGCCCGCCGCTTACACTTGCGATCACCTGCGTGTCGCCATGTTGGCTTGCATGGCTCAGCGCCCCATTAAAACCCGCCAGTGTCGAGCCAGCCAAGCTTAGCGTCTGGCCGCGCTCACGCACTGCGGTTTCAAGCGCGATTTGGCCGGATAAAGCGCCTGCGCCGCCGCTGAGCGGCCGCCCGCCCCGCTCGATGAGGACTTCGTTGAGGCTGCTGACCGGAATGGCCGACCAGTTAACCCAATTGCCAAACGGATCGTTGAGCGGTGCGCCATCCAGCAACACGTTGGCTCGCCCTGCGCCGTTTGGCCCAATACCGCGCAGCGTTGCGCCTTGGATCGTCGGGTTAGCGCTGAGCGATGGGATGCGGCGAAACAGGGAGAAACTCGACTGTGCGCTGAGCGCGGCATCGAGCCGGTCATATGGCAGCTTCGCGAGGCGCGCTTGGGAGAGAATGCTGGTGCCGGCTTGGCCGGATTTATTAAGCCCACTGAGCGGCTGGGCAACGATCACGATATCTTCGGCCGCACTTTGCGCGCGCAGCGGCACAGCGCTGACAAAGAGGCAGGCGAGGCCGAGCTGTGCAGCATAAAAAAGGTGCGATTTAAAAAGCATGTGACGTCTGCGGCGCAAATGGAAATTGACAAACCGGCGATAGAGCACATGTTGCCGATAGAAGCGAGCGTGCAGTTGTGCCGCCCCATTTAAACAACAGCTTAACCGAAGGATGTTTGCGTGCCCACCACGACCCTAGCGCCAGATGAATTTAATGACCTAACGACGCCATTGTCGCTGTTAAAAACGCGGCGTTCGGGCAAGTCGCGCAATATGACAGCGCCGGGCCCGAGCCCACAAGAGTTGCATGATATTTTGTCCATAGGCGCGCGTGTCCCAGATCATGGGAAGATTGCACCGTGGCGTTTTGTCGTGATTGAAGGTGAAGCGCAGAAGCGCTTTGGCACTGCACTGGTGCGCCTATTTACAGATGAAAATCCTGATGCACCGGAAACGCAGCTCACCACATTGCGGAACTTTGCAACAGCGGCGCCAACGCTGGTGGCCGTTTTGTCGCGCGTTGATCATGCGCGCACAATCCCCGCGTGGGAGCAAGAACTCTCCGCCGGCGCGGCCTGTCAAAACATGCTGATGGCGGCGCACGCGATGGGGTATCATGGGCAATGGCTATCAGGCTGGCCGGCTTATGCAGACGGCGTTATTGACGTGCTTGGCGGGCAAGCTGGCGATAAGGTTGCGGCTTATTTGTTTTTTGGCACTGTTGATGCACCGCTCAGCGAACGCCCGCGCCCGGACATCAGCGAGATTAGCTGGTCACTGCCGTGAACCAGCGGGCGGCCACGCTGCAATAGGCTGGCTCTTTTGTGCCTGTAAAATGATAGCCCACGTGGCCGCCATGCGGCGTCACCAGGATTTGTGCGGGAGCATTGGCGGCGCTGGCATAGGGGTTAAAGCTCTCCGCCGGGATCCAAGGGTCATTTGCGGCCGCAAGCAAAAGAGTCGGAATTGAAATCTTCTTCAGTACCGGGCCAGCGCTGACGCGGCCATAATAGTTGGCGGCTGTGCCATAGCCGTGGAATGGACCAGTGACTGTGTCGTCGAATTGATACACGGTTCGAGCGCCGCGGGCTTTGGCCTTCCAGGCCTCGCCCATTGCGGTGCGTAAGACTGCGTTTTTTAAATCGCGCAGCAGGTACTTCTCATACAGCCAATTGCGCGGCTCAAGAATGCGGTCTGAGGCGGCTTGCATGTCAAGTGGTGCGCAAATCGTCATCGCGGCAACAATGTCAAAATCCGATAATGCCCCATCACCGAGCGCCTTGGCGGTTAAATTCCCACCCAGCGAAATCCCGATCAGACCCCAGCGCCGCCTGCCGAGGCTGGCTTGCAGGCCGCTGAGGATGTCATACAGGTCTGATGTCTTGCCAGCATGGCCGATGCTGCTGGCCAGATGATAGACCGCTGGCGCGCCGCGCAAATTAATGCGTACGGCTGGAAAACCAGAGGCCAGCAAACGCGCTGTCAAATAGCGCACGGCGCTGCCGCGCGCATCCCCGCCTAAGCCATGGATGATGATGATGCTGCAGTCTTTGTGGAATGCTGCTGCGTCACCGGCAGGCGCTGGTGTGGACGTTGGGCCGGGAATTGCGGCGTGTGCATAACACAGTGTTTCATCGCCGTCTCGAAAGCGAATGGGGATGACCTGTTCGCCGTAGACCGACATATCAATATGAGGGGTAACAAGCGTGTTGCGCAGAGTTTGCAGGTCCGCCGCGAGCCAGGGAAAGCGCGGCTTTGCGGCCGTCAGATCAGCGCGTAGCGATGCGATACACTCGGCTGCAAGCTTTTGACCACTCATGCAGCGCCCATGCGAACGCTGCGGTTATTCGGCAGGGGTGCTGACGCTGCTTTCTTGCGACCCACCAAACAGGTCTTGCCAGCTGCGCCGCACCCACTGTTTAAACTGCCACATGGAGCTATAGAGGCATGGCACCAACACCAGCGTTACGCCGGTGGAAAACAGCACGCCAAAGGCCAGTGACACCACCATGGGGATCAACAGTTGCGCCTGCACGCTGGTCTCTCCCATCAGCGGGGCAAGGCCAACAAATGTGGTCAGGGAGGTTAAGATGATGGCTCTAAAGCGGTCACAGGCGGCGGTGATGATCGCTTGATGCACCGGCATGCGATCTTCGCGGCGCAGTTTTCCAAGTTGATCGAGCAGCACCAAATTATCATTCACCACCACTCCGGCCGCGGCGACAATGCCAAGCACGGAGAACATGGAGATATTCATACCCAACAACATATGGCCAAGGACGGCGCCAGAAAAGCCAAAGGGAACCGCCGTTAAAATGATGAACGGTACACCATAAGAGCGGAAGCATATGGCTAAAATTGCGTAGATCGCGATAAATGCGAACACCAAGTTAATGACGACGGACACTAAGAATTCGCCTTCTTCCTTTTTATCGCCATCAATTTTAATTTCGGTGCGCGGGAATTGCTGCTTCCAGGTCGCCAGATTATCACCAAGCACTTGGGAAAGCACTTGGTTGGGGTCGACATTGTCGAGCGCATCGGCCTTTACGTTATTGGCACGCTTGCGATCCTCCCGCTTGATCATCACAGAGCCAACGCCGTAGTCCACATCGGCAACGGCATCAAAAGGCAGTTCAAGGCCATTGCCGACACGAATGCGGGTTTCAGAGAGGCTTTCAACGCTTTCACGCTCATTGCGCGGGCGCCTGACAGAGACAATGACATCATCTTTACCACGCGGTATGCGCTGCGCTTCTGCGCCATAAAAATTCTGGCGGACTTGTTGGGCTAGGTCATTCAGGCCGAGGCTCAGACTTTGCGCTTCTGGGCGCAGATTAAGCGTGATTTCTGATTGCGGGTCTGACAGCGTATCTTTGATGTCGATAATCCCATCATAGCTTGCCAGCTCCGCTTTGATGGCCCGCGTTGCAGCATCAAGTTCAGCAATGTCAGGGCTTGCCACTTGAATGTTAATCGGCAAATCCCCGGGTTGGATGCTGGTTGAAAATCGTATTTCTTCAGCCTCGGGGATCGGACCTAGACGCTCGCGAATACGTTTGGTCGCTTCAACGGCGTTGACCCCGCCAAGGCCTTCCGTGCGCGGAAAGGCATAGGCTTCAACGCGCGAATTGTTTGAGAAGCTTAGGATGCGGTCAAGCGGTGTATAGCCTTCTTCAGCCATCTCGTCAGCGACCTCTAGAGCTGCCTTTTCAAGCCGGTCTTGCAACGCAGTCGTTCGGCTAAAGGCCGCATTTTCCGGCAAATCAATTTGCGCGTAGACGAAATCTGCCACGATCTCGGGGAAGAAGCTTACCCGGATCCAACCGCCGCCAACCAGGCCCGCGCACAGCGCAAAGGCCATCACAAAGCCTAGGATGGTCACGCCGCGCCATTTGAGCGCGCCTTCGACCATCGGCCGGTACCGGTTTTGTACAAAGCGGCGCATGCTTTCGGCGATATTTTGCTGAATTTTGAGAAGGCCAGTGGGGTTTTCTGGCAGCGGCTTTAGCTTTTTCAGGTGCGCTGGCAAAATCAGCAAGCTTTCAATCAGCGAGAAGGTCAGCGCGCCAAACACCACCACGGGAATATTGATGGCTGCGTCGCGCCAACCGCCCGGCACGGCGAGCATGGGCGCGAAGAAGATGAGCGTGCTGACGACGGCAAGAATAACCGGCGTTGAGACCCGCGCCGCGCCGCGCGACGCCGCCGGCAGTCCGCGCAGTCCGCGCTCATGGTGCGCATGAATAGATTCGCCAACGATAATCGCGTCATCGACCACGATGCCAAGCACCAACAAAAACGCAAACAGCGAGATCATATTCAGCGAAGTGCCAAACCAGGGCAGGGCCCACATGGCGCCAAAGAATGAAATGGCAATGCCAATCGCCACCCAAATGGCGACCGCCGGACGTAAAAACGCCATCAACACCACCAAAACCAAAGCAAGGCCGCCAAGACCATTGTTGAGCAGCATGGTCATGCGGTCTTTAAATGTGATGGACGCGTCATCGAGGATGCTGATGTCCAAGCCGTCCGGCAGCTGAGTTGCGATGTCTTCTAGATAGTCGCGCACGGTGCGTGATGTGCGGGTCACATCTGGCTCTGATATGGACAAGACGTTCATCATCATCGCACGCTTGCCATTCAGCCGAGCGCGAAAATCATCCTCGGTGAACCCGTCAATCACCGTAGCAACGTCTTTCACGCGGATCACGGTGCCATCGTCGGCCTGTAGGACCACGATTTCCTCAAAGTCAGCCTTATTATAGGCCTGGCCGCGGGTGCGCAGCGTAATGTCGCCTTGTGCTGATTTGATTTTGCCCGCCGGCAGGTTGAGTGAATTGGTTGCAACCGCGCGCTGCACGTCTTCCAGGGTCAAGCCATAGCGACGCAGATTGACCTCCGGCACTTCAATGGCAACTTCGTAAGGGCGCACCCCATTGAGTTCCACCTTGTCAATATTATCGAGCGCTGCGATGTCATCGCGAATGCGCTCCGCCCATATTTTGAGGGTGCGTTCGTCCATATTGCCGGAGACGGCGAGAAACATTTCGCGCTGATCTTGCGCTGAATATTCCGATACGACAGGCCGCTCTGATTCTTGCGGGAATGTATTGATGGAATCGACCCGCGCTTTAACGTCGTCAAGCAACACGCGCGTGTCATAGCCATTCTCAACTTTAATATAAATCCGCGCCGAGCCTTCCGTCGCCACCGACGTGATTTGTTTCACGCCTTCCAGGTCTTGCACCGCTTCTTCAACGCGGATCAAAATCCGGTCTTCCACTTCGGCCGGGCCTGCGCCCAGGTAATTCACATCAACACTGACCGTGCTGGACCCAATGGATGGGAAAAACTGGCGATTAACCTGAGCAACATAAGAGACGGTCCCGCCCAGCAGGATCATCATCATCAGTAGGTTGGCGGCGACCGGACTTTCCGTGAACCATTCGATAAGCTTGCTCATAAGCCGCCCCCAACCGCAACGGAAACCGCACCATTAGACTGGGAGGCGCCGCTGCTGGCGTTGGTTACGTTGACGTTCATGCCTTCAATGGGCGCGTCCAATTTGGTGATCAGCAGCTGTTCGCCAGCGTTTAAGCCACGCGCTATGATCGCATATTCCGGTGTTGTCCGCAGCACTTCAACGGATTTGAAATGCAGCTTGGAGGCAGCGTCGACAGTAATAACATCGCCCGTACTGCGCAGCGCAGTACGCGGAATTTTGACCACATTACGATAGCGCTTGCCGCGGATATCAGCGGAGACGAACAAACCAACGCTGAGCGGCACCGCTTTTGGATCGGCGCCAGCCATGAGGTTAAACGGGTCTTCCACTTCAGCAATCGCAACCAAAACACGGCTGCGCGGATCAATTGCGCCGTCGGTACGGCGGATTATGCCGTCCCATGTGACTTTTTGGCCGGTAAACGTGGCTGAAACAGTCACTGGCACAGGCTCAATGTCTTGCTTGGGCGAGAGCGGTAAGTTCAAATAGCTTGCCTCACGATCGGTGAGCGGCAGGCGAATTTCCACCATGTCGGTTGAATAAATTGTGCCGAGCCTTTGGCCCACATTGACAAATTGCCCGACGTCCACGGCTTTCTCGCGCACCCGGCCTGCAAAAGGCACGCTGATGCGGGTGCGTTCCAAGCTGAGTTTTGCGTCTGCGAGAGTGGCCCGCGCGGCATCAAGCTGTGCCTGTGCCTCGGCAAGTTGTGGCTTGCGCAGCACCAATTCAGAGGGCGCGCCTTCACCGCCCAAGAGTTCCCAATCGCGCGCGGCTTGGTCTGCCTCGGCCTGTTCAAGCGCCAAACGTTGGCGCGCACTGGCCACATCCGCTTCAGCGCGTTTAAGCGCATTCACATAATCGCGCTCATCAATCCAAATCAGGGTTTGCCCGGCGCTGAAAAACTCACCGGCAAACATGTCATTATCAATTTTTACAACGCGGCCACTGACCTGTGTCACCAAATCAATCTGCCGCCGCGGCGAAACTGAGCCTTGCGCAGCCACACTGAGCGTGAGGTCCTCGCTTTTCGTCAACATAACTTCAACAGGCGGCACGAAAGCGGTTCTATCTGTGCGCTTCGGGCTTGGTTTGCCGATGAACAAAAACACCGTCACCGCGACTGAAACGATGCCGAGAACGACGATCACAGCAATGGATTTATCAGTTGAGGTCATAGAGCAGCGCCTTTTTCTTGGGGCGTTTGGCCAGTGGGTTCAGGCAGGACAGGTCCACCTAATGCTAAATAGAGCGTCACGCGGTTTTGCACACGCGCGCTTCGAATATCGATCAGTTGGCTGCGGCTATCGAGTTCACGCCGCTGGGAATCAAGCAGATTAAGGATTTGTGTGAGGCCGCGGCTATATTGCTGCTGTGCCAGTACTGTTGCAGCTGCAGCCTCATCTACCGCTTGTTTTAAAAACGCCTCGCGCTCGCGCAGGAAGTCCTCATTGGCGAGCGCGTTTTCAACTTCCTGAAAGGCAGTCAAAAGAGTGCCGGCATAGCTTGCAACCGCTTCATCGGCCTGCGCCTGGCGCAATTTTACAGTCTCCTTAAGTCGCCCGCCTTGAAAAATTGGCTGCGTGACGTTTGCGGAGATACGCCAGACCAAGCTGTCAAACTCTAGAAAGTCTGAAAAAATTTCCGTCTGATTGCCGGCGCTGCCGGTGATCTGAAAACTCGGCAGCAGATTGCGTTTGGCTTCAGCAACCCGATAGTCGGCCGCGGCGAGCCTGACATAGGCTGCACGGATGTCTGGCCGGCGCGACAATAGGTCAGACGGTATGCCGGTCGGCCCGGCGGTGCCAAGCGTCGGCAGGGTTTGTGCGGCTGAGATCAGTCCAGCTGGATATTGCCCCAGCAACACCTCCAGCCGGCGCTGGCTTTCCGCTTTTTGGGACGCGCGCTGGACTTGTAGTGCTTTGGCGCTTTCGAGCGAATTTGCAGCCAACCGCACATCAAGCGCATTGGTGATGCCCTTGCGATAGCGCGCCTTTACAATGTTTAAGGAACGGGCAAAGCTATTCGTCGAATCCGCAGCAAGCCGGGATAATTCGCTGGCCGCCACAATCTCAAAATAGGCCCGGGCGACATTGGCACCAAAGGACAGCTGCGCTGCCGCCAGGTCTGCTTTACTCGCCATCAGATCAGCGTCTGCAGCGGCCACATTCGAGGCAACACGGCCCCATACATCGATCTCCCATGCTAAATTGCCAGCAAGGGAAAAGTTATTCTGGCGAACGACACCGACCTGGCCGTTTGGTGCCGTAAATCGGCTTTGCAAGCGCGTCGGCGTGAATTGTGCATCAAGCGTTGGCAGCCTGTCTGCAAAAGCGACGCGTGCAGAGGCTTTCGATTGATTGAGACGCGCTGCTGCTGTGCGCAAATCCGGATTGCGCTCGCGGCCCATGGCAATAAGATCCACCAGTTCCGTGTCTTCAAAGCTTGCAGCCCAGCCATCGAGGCCAAAATCATCGGTCCGCTCGGCAATCGCTGTCCAGGCCTCTGGTACGATGACACCCGCCGACAAGTCGCGCTGCGTGAGCGATGGCGTGCACGCGCCGAGCAACAGCGTGCTAAGTGCGGCTATCGCCGATACGTTTCTTGATCGCTTTATCTGTATCATCTTTTTATTGTCATACCGTGGCGGCGTTTACCATTTTGTGTACCTAGTGCAAATGGAGTGCATTGCTGATTAGGTGTATTATATTAGTAATACGCTAACATGCGTAACCTGCATGCAATACGATTGCAAAGGCTTTTATGGATGACTCGATATTTTTTTTCCTTAAGGCAGGTCGTTTTCGGGGGTATTTTTATGGCTGCAACAGCGGGTGCACAGGCACAAACACTTACATTTGAGCGCATTTTTTCAGAACCATCGCTTACAGGCGAGGCGCCCGGACGCGTCAGCTTTGACCCTAAGGGTGAGCGCATTGTCTTTCTTAAAGCGAGTGCAGACGATCAAAACATCAAAGATCTTTGGGTTGCTGATGTAAAAACCGGCGAATCTCGCGCTCTGCTGCGCTATGGTGATGTGGTAAAGGGCGCTGCGGTGCTTTCGGAGGCGGAAAAAACGCGGCGCGAGCGCCAGCGCATTCGCGGCGGCGGTATTGTAGAATACATCTGGCCAGCTGATCGATCTGATATCTTGCTCGTACCAGTGGATGGCCAGCTGTTTATCGTACGTTTTGCCGGCGATGGCGAAGTCATTCGCCAGCTTACCGATCAAAGCAGTTTTGAGACCGATGCGAAGCTGTCGCCAGATGGCGCCTACGTCAGTTTCGTGCGCGATCAGTCGCTTTATATTCAGTCGGTCGACAGTAATACCGCGATTCGCTTTAGCCCATCCGGCAGTGAGACCGTTTCTTACGGCGTCGCCGAATTCGTCGCGCAAGAAGAGATGGACCGGGACACCGGCTATTGGTGGAGCCCGGATGGCCAGTGGATCGCCTATACAATGGTCGACGAAGCACCAGTCACTGTGGTGCTACGGCCAGAAATTGCCGCAGATGGAGTTACAACCATTGCCCAGCGCTATCCGCGTGCGGGAGCGGACAACGCTATCGTAAGGCTGTTTGTGGCGCCGGTGGCTGACCCGAGCACGGCACGCGAAATTGATTTAGGACGCGACGCTGATGTCTATCTGCCACGTGTGACCTGGGCCAGCGACAGCCATGCGGTCATTGTGCAGCGTCAATCGCGAGATCAGCAGCAGCTCGATATCTTAAGAGCCGATGTTACAACAGGCAAAGCTGAAAGCCTGTGGCGCGAAACCAGTACCACATGGATCAATCTGCATGATGAC
>JBCCLR010000081.1:0-14561 GCA_039026755.1 Pseudomonadota bacterium
ATGGCACCACTGCTTGAGCCGCTGGCCGCCAGCTATGGCATTGATCCCGTTCATTTTGGCATCATGATGATCGTGAACCTGGAAATTGGCTATCTCACGCCGCCGCTGGGGCTTAACATTATTGTCGCAATGGGCGCGTTCCGCGAAGAGTTTTTGACAATTGCTAAAGCTGCCCTGCCCTTCATTGCTATACTCATGACAGGTTTGGTGATCGTTGCACTATGGCCAACGCTATCGCTTGCTCTCATCTCATAACTGCCAGGACTTACGCATGACTGTACAAACCGCTTCAAATCGTATTGCTCCAGACGCACTTATTGATGCTTTAAAACACGCAGTCGGCGAAGACCGCGTGCTGACAGATCAAACCGCCTGCACGCTTTATGCACAAGATGTTTATACGAAGGCTGACCCGGCGCTCGCTGTGGTGCAGCCGCGCGATACACAAAGCTTAGCACAGGCAGTGAAAGCAACAACGCAGGCGGGCTTTGCTATCATCCCGCGCGGCGGCGGTATGAGTTATACCTCTGGCTACGTCCCGGCCGAAGGTGCATCTGTGATGGTCGATATGTCGGCGATGGACCGCATTCTTGAGATCAATGAAGAAGACATGTTCGTTACCGTTGAAGCGGGCTGCACATGGAAAGCGCTGCATGAAGCGCTGAAGCCGCTTGGCCTGCGCACCCCGTTTTGGGGCACATTATCTGGCAGTCAAGCCACAATCGGCGGGGGCATGAGCCAGAATGCGGCCTTTTGGGGCTGTGGGCTGGCTGGCACGGCGGTTGAAAGCGTCATGAGCCTTAAAGTCGTACTGGCGGACGGCTCCGTGGTCACAACGGGCAGCGCAGCGCATACCGGGGCAGCGCCGTTCATGCGCAATTATGGCCCAGATCTCACCGGAATTTTTACAGCTGACGCAGGCGCGCTTGGCTTTAAGTCTGAAATTACGCTGCGCTTGCAGCAGATTGCGAAACACCGTGATTACATCAGCTTTACCTCTGATGACCGCGACATCGTTGCAAAAGTCATGTCAGATGTCTCCCGCGCCAGCTTGGCAACCGAATGCTTTGCCTTTGACCCGTTCCTGCAGACCCAGCAGATGAAGCGCTCGGGCTTGCTGTCTGATGCGAAATACTTAAAAGGCGTCGTCACCGGGCAAAGCTCGCTGATGAAAGGCATTAAGGAAGGCGCAAAAATGGCGCTGGCCGGCAAGGGCGACCTAAATAAACCGACATGGACCATCCATGCCATTTGTGAAGGACGAAGCGAAGCTGGCGTCGCCGCTGATGTGTCAGAAATCCGTGCCATCGGCAAGCTGCACGGCGCTACAGAAATTGCTAACACCGTGCCCAAGGCAACTGCCGGCATCCCGTTTGGCCCAGTCAACAGCATGATCGGCCCTGATGGTGAGCGCTGGGTGCCGGTCCACGCTCTCGTGCCACACTCCAAGGGCCCGGAAATTTTGGCGAAGCTGGAAGCGCTGTATGATCAGTTCGCAGAGAAGACCAAAGCCCATAATATTGAAAATGGTCATCTGCTGCTCACCATGTCGACAACCATCTTCCTTATCGAGCCGGTTTTCTACTGGCGTGATGCGATGACCGAGATCCACAAAGAATATGTGGAAGACGACATTCTCAGCAAAGTGCAACATTTCGATGAAGACCTGAATGCCCGCGCGGTGGTTGAAGAGATGCGCCAAGCCATGCTGGACATTTTTGAAGAGGCGGGCGCTTCCCACTTCCAAATTGGCAAGACGTATCGCTATGGCAAAACGCTAAAACCGGACGTCAAAGCCCTGCTCAAAGGTATTAAAAGCCAGCTTGATCCCGACAACCGGATCAACCCCGGCGCACTTGGCGTCTAATAAGCCGCTTTAGCCGACATCTCACACACTGCATATGGAAAGTGTGGCCGCGCGTGGGTGTGATTGGCCATGCCAGCTAATGCACACACTCCTGTTGGCTCTTGCACTTCGCGCGTGCCGCGTTAGGGTCGGCGCTGTTGCGCGAAAGAAAGTGAGCCACGGTCATGATCCAAATCCCTCGGCAAATCCTGCTTCCCGCAGCAGCCATCTTTCAGGTTGCAGGTGCCGCACTGCCGCGCATTTATGAGTGGGGCATTGATGTTGGCGTGCGCTCAAAAGCGCTGGATACAGCCATTGTGCCGGCCGTCTGGGCATTTTCAATCTGGGGCATCATCTATCTCTGGTGCATCGCCTTTTCAATGTACGCGGCAACCCGGCCAACGGCCCGCGCTGAGCTGGCAAACACGCTAACATGGCCAGCGATTGGCGTCTTCACCATGAATGGCATCTGGGCGCTCTACACGCCCATGATGGGCTTTGATATCTTAAGCCAAGTGATCCTCATCACGGCGCTAGTGTGCGGCGTTTTTGGCGCCATCAAAGCGGGCCAATATACGCCAAAATCGTGGCCCACGCGGCTGCTTGCTGGATTACCGTTGGGCCTACTGGCCGGCTGGTTAACCGCGGCGACCTTTGTTGGCTTGTCCACTGTCTTGCGCGGGGCCGGGCTTGCCATCACGACGCCGCTGTTAATTGGAATTCTCAGCGCAGGCACACTCTTCGCCGGCCTGATGATTACGCTTAGGCCGCCTGCCACCTACGTCTTAGCTCTCCTGTGGGCACTGACTGCTGTGGTGACCAAAAACCTAGACGCTGGCAATCAAGCGATCCTCTATACCGCCGCTGGCGCCATGCTGCTCATTGCCCTAACGACTGTCTATGCCGCGCGGCGCGGCACCGCCCACGCGGGCAAACTTACGCGCTTTTAATCTCGCTCAAAAGCTGCGTCCCATAACGCTCTATTTTCTTCGCCCCAACACCGCTGATCTCGAGCAACTCTGCTTCTGATTGCGGCTTGTGCACGGCAATGGCTTTCAGCGTTGCATCGCCAAAAATCACAAAAGCTGGTACATCCTGGGCTTTGGCTTCGCCAAGCCGCCAGGCTTTTAAAGACGTGAACAAGGCCTGTGCATCCAGGGGCAGGTCCTCTAGTGCGGCCTTTCGCGGCTTTTTCTTTGATCGACCTTCGAGCCGTTCTTTGCGCATCATCACGGCGACATCGCCTTTCAGCGCCGGCTTTGCCTCTGCCGTCAGTTTCAGCCCTCCATAGCCCTCACCATTGTCAATCAGATAGCCTTTGGTCAGCGCCACTTGGCCTACAGACAGCCAATAAGACTTCGGCTGGTCGGCGCCTATGCCATATACGCGCAGGGTGTCATGGCCGAAGCGCTCCGCTTTATCTGCGGCCTCGCCGCGCAAAATGTCTGCAATGTAGTGCAAGCCGTAGCGCTGCTCTGTTCGGTAGGCTGCCGACAGCAGCTTTTGCATATCAACACTAATATCAATCTGCGCCGGCGGGCTAAGACAATTATCGCACGCGGTGCACGGGCCTTTATAGCGCTCCCCCAAATAGGACAGCAGCGGTTCGCGCCGACAGTCTGCCGTGTCGCAATAAGCAATCAGCGCGTTCAGCCGCGAGAGCTCCAGTTTTTGCTGCGCCTCATCCGCATCGGACTGCAGGATAAAACGCCGGGCTTGGGCGACGTCGCTGCCGCCATAGACCATCCAAGCGGTGGCAGGCAGATCATCCCGTCCGGCGCGACCGGTTTCCTGGTAATAGGCTTCAATCGTTTTGGGCAGATCAAGGTGTGCCACGAAGCGTACGTCCGGTTTATTGATGCCCATGCCGAATGCGACGGTGGCGACCATGATGATGCCGTCTTCGCGCAGAAAGCGGCTTTGGTTTCGCGCGCGTATTTCAGGCTCTAAACCAGCATGGTAGGGCAAGGCTGTATGCCCATCCGTGGCGAGCGCTTTGGCGACCTCGTCCACGCGATTGCGCGTTTGGCAATAGACAATGCCTGCAGCCCCGTCCTCCTGCGCCGCCAAAAAGCGGCGTAGTTGCTGCATGGGGTTGTTCTTCAGGCCCACTTGATAGGTGATGTTGGGCCGGTCAAAACCCGACACAAACAAACGGTCTTGCGCAATGCCAAGTTGCTCGGCGATATCAATTTGCGTGCGGCTATCGGCGGTCGCCGTTAAAGCGACGCGCGGCACACCCCGCAGCATGTCGAGCAGCGGGCCAAGCTGGCGATAATCCGGCCTGAAGTCATGTCCCCATTGGCTGACACAGTGCGCTTCATCAATGGCGATAAGCGCGACGTCACATCGGCTTATCAGCTCGTGGAAACTCGGCAGGTTGGCGCGCTCTGGCGCAACGAATAAGAGGTCTAGCGCGCCACTTTCAAGCGCATTTTCAGCTGCAATGGTCGAGTCAAACTCCTGCGCAGAATTCAGCGCTGTTGCGCGCATGCCAAAGCTGCGCGCAGCAGCCACTTGGTCATCCATAAGGGCAATGAGAGGTGAGATGACAATGCATACGCCAGGCCGAATGAGCGCAGGTATCTGGTAACAGAGCGATTTGCCCGCGCCCGTGGGCATGATAACAACAGCATCTTTGCCTGCAATCAATCCATCAATGATCTCGCCCTGGGCACTTCGAAAGGCATCATAGCCAAAAACGTCTTTTAAGACCGCTTCAGGTGTGTTTCGGACCAGATCCACTTAGGTAAATCGCACCAAGGTTTTGCCGAAGGTCTCGCCGCGCATGAGCCGAACGAAGGCGTGCGCTGCGTTTTCAATGCCGTCCGTAATATCTTCTTTCACCGCAAAGTCGCCTGATTTAACGAGCCCCGCGATGGTCTGTGCGGCTTCGGCAGCTGCATCTTGATGGTCATAGACCACAAGTCCGCGCACGGTGGCTCTGGCCTTAATGATGAAGGCTGGGTTTGGGCCTGGCGGCATGCCATCCGAATTGTATTGGCTCATCAGCCCGCACAGCACCACCTGCGCGCCGACGGCCAAATTCTCCATGGCCGCTTGCAGCATGTCCCCGCCCACATTGTCGAAATAATAGTCCACCCCGTTTGGGCAGGTGCGGGCAATGCCGGCGCGTAAGTCCTCGGTTTTGTAATTGATGGTCTCGTCCACCTTGGCGTCTGTCTTAAGCCAATCGAGCTTGGCTTCAGAGCCGGCGATGGCCACTACGCGGCAGCCCTGCATCCGCGCCAGTTGGGCGACAGTATAGCCGACCGGCCCAGCGGCGGAGGAGACCAGGGCAGTCATGCCTTCGCATAGGTCGGCAAGCCGCCGTGCGCCAGCATAGGCGGTCAGCCCCGGCATGCCAAGTACACCCAGCTGCAGGCTGGGGCTGAGCCCATGCGTATCAACCACGCGCAGGCTGTCGCCCGGCAAAACGGCCTCTTGCCGCCAACCAATAAAACCCGCAACGCTATCGCCTGGCTTAAAGCGACTGTCTTTACTCTCGACAACAGCGCCAACCGCTTCACCTTGCATCATTTCACCCACATGGATAGGCCCGGAGATGTGCCGGCCTGAGATTTGGCCGCGCATATAGGGATCAAGCGACAGATACTGTGTTTTAACGTGCACCCTGCCATCTTCGAGTGGTGCTAACGTGTCGTCGGCCAGGGTGAAATCCGTGTCTTCAGGAACGCCTTCGGGCTTTGATTTTAAGATGACTTTTGTCAGCGCCATGCCAAATAACTTTCTATACATCGTGCGATCTTGCACAGACATCCAAGGCCACATGGAATGACCAATCTGTCCCACGAGAACTATTACGCGCTCGCCTATCAAGCACCTTGTCACGCCGTCAACGCTTTATCAAATCGTTCTGATGTTACGGCCCATATGGCCAAGGTGATTGCCGAATTGAACGGCAAATTGCTGCAGGCAAAATTGTTTGTGGGGCCGGATGTGCGGCTCATCGTGCTGCCCGAATATTTCCTCACCAGCTACCCCATGGGCGAAACCATTGAAGGCTGGCGCGATAAGGCGGCACTTGAGATCGGCGGGCCGGAATATGAGGCGCTGGGAAAAGTTGCACAGGATTTGGATGTTTTCCTGTCTGGTAATGCGTACGAACAAGACCCCAATTTTCCAGAGCTATATTTCCAAACCAGCTTTATCATCGACCCCAGCGGTGACGTCATCTTGCGCTACCGGCGGCTCAATTCAATGTTTGCGCCAACGCCGCATGACGTTTGGGACAGGTATTTAGAGGTCTATAGCTTGGATGAGGTGTTTCCGGTCGCCGATACTGCGATTGGCAGGCTCGCCTGCGTGGCCTCTGAAGAAATCCTTTACCCGGAAATCAGCCGCGCACTGGCTATCCGCGGCGCAGAAGTGCTGTGTCATTCTTCCAGCGAAGTGGGCAGCCCATCAGAAACGCCAAAGCAGCTGGCTCGCCGTGCACGCGCCATGGAAAACATGGCCTATGTGGTCTCCGCCAATACCGCAGGCATCTTTGGTTCTGGCTTTCCTGAAATGTCAGCAGCCGGCAATTCAGCCGTTATAAACCCCATGGGCGGCATCATGACGGAAGCCAATACTGGAGAATCCATGGTGGCAAACGCAGATATCGACATCCACAGTCTGCGCCGCAAACGCCGCCGGCCTGGCATGAGCAATTTTCTCGCCCGCCAGCGCCTTGAGCTATTTTCAGAAAGCTTTAACAGCCTCGCCAGCCACCGCAAGAACGGTCTCTTAAATGATGATGGCAGCTTAAAACCCGCAACCAGAGCCTATTTTAAAGACGCTCAGCAGCAGGCCATTGAGACACTCGAGAGCAATGGCCAAATTTAACCGCTAGCGCGCACTCTAAAGCGATAGCGGCGCACACCAGCCATACTCATCAGGCCTGAAGCCATCAAGACGGCTGCGCCAGGCACCGGAATGGGGTGCGGGATTTCGAACGGCGGCGGGTCAAAGCGCGGGCCATCAATTTCAACCGATTGCGACAAGCCAGCGGACACCAAATTGCCTTGGATACGCCCAGCGCCCGTTCCAGCCGACACAAACGCTTTGGGCGCTAAAATCGACGCGCCAAATGGACTGTCAATCGATACCGTCGTCGCTTCAAAGAAATTAAATAGAATATTTTCTGAGCCATTCGGCTTATTGAAATTAAAGCCGCTGGGTATCGTAATCGACGTGCCGCTTACGTTGATGATGGTTGCCACTGGCGCGCCAACAAATTGAAAGCCGGGGTTGCCTAGGCCCATCAAAAACATGTCGGTGATATTGAGGACCGCTGGTGCGCTACCGCCGCTGACAGTGAAAAAACCGTTTTGCGAGCTTTGAGCGGGCGCCGTGACACCATTGTCTGCAAGGCCCGCTAGTTTTTCTGAAAAGTCATTGAGTGTTTGGGCCACACCGGCAACGTCAACAAACCCTTGCGTGACCGACCCGCCACCATTGTTGTTGAAATCGGGCGGCGTTGGAAAGACCCCCTGATGAAGCACGTTACCATTTTGCATCGTGATCCGGCCAAGGGTGTCGCCGCCAACGACAAGCGCAGCATCAAAGACCGCACCACCGCCGCCATTGCCGTTGATCACAAACGTATTGGGCGCTGTTAAAGTGCCGCCTACAAAAACCGTTCCCGGGGTTTCTGGGTCGTTGATGGTTGCATCGCCGAGCGTAATGGTCGTGTATTCACGCATTAATTCAAGCGGGTCAAATGGACTTGCTGACGCCGTGACCGTGATGACCATTGAAGCAATCAAGGCATACGCAAAGCTCTTATGCAACATACCGCAAACTCCACCGTTCTTCATTACGAATTGACAACATATTTGCGAGAGACGTTCAAGAAAGAAGTTCTAAAACCGCCACCAGTCCGTAAATGAGAGCGAATTTGACGCACTACAAGCGGTGATAAATATCATGGCGCACATGCATGCGCGCTGCGTATAATGCAGCCAAATACAGGAGTGAGCTATGTCTAAAGAACGCGTCATTGATGTACCGCCGCCTTACACCGTCGTGGGACGCCATGACATGATGGCTGAGGCCAGTCATGATGAAACCGCGCGGTTTAATTTCCTAGCCAATATGAACAAGCATATCGCGGCGACGCTGGGTGCCGGAAACAAACTGGCCTACGACACGCGCGTGCTGCCTGCGTTTGAGAAAGCCAATGGCCGGCAGCCAAAAAGCCGGCATGAAATTCGCAAAGCCATGATGCAAGACCCGTTTCACCGGCTGTGGTCAGCGATGCGGCGCAACACGATGGAACAGCGCCAACAAGCAGGCCGCTCAATGGTGCTGCGCCAGATTGACGACCTGATTGCCAAGGCAAAAACCTACAATGATGGTGCGGAGACGCTGCAGCTTGATGATGGTGTGGCGCTGCCGGGCTATGTCGCCGGTGTGGACCACCATTGCATGCCGGGCAGCTATCATACAGAACTGGTGGACGATGATGTATCGGCAGGCGCGAATTATGATGCGGGCTTGTTCGTGACCACCGGCGGCGCGCTGGGTGCTTATGCGGACGGCGGTGGCCAAGCTGTGGCGCGCTGGGCGCAGAAAGAATACCCCAACTGGAAGCCGAAGCGGATTTTAGATATCGGTTGCACGGTCGGACATAATGCTGTGCCGTTGGCACAGGCCTATCCGGATGCGGAAGTCATTGCCATTGATGTTGCAAAGCCGGTGCTGCGCTATGCACATGCCCGCGCAAAAGCGCTGGGCATCAACAATATTACGTTTATCCAAGCGAGCGCCGAAGACCTGAGCCGGTTTGAAGATGAAAGCTTTGATTGGGTCCAGACAACGATGTTCCTGCACGAAACATCAAACGTCTCTATGCGCCGGATGATGAAAGAATTTCGCCGGGTCATGAAGCCCAACGGCCTAATGCTGCATATTGAGCAGCCGCAATATAGCGATGACATGCCGCTGTTTGAGCAGTTTAGCCGTGATTGGGACGCCTTTAACAACAATGAGCCGTTCTGGTCAAAACTGCATGAACTTGACCTAGACGACGTGTTTGCCGGCGCCGGCTTTAGCCATAATGAGTGTTTCCACACCGGCGTGCGCGCTTGGGCCGATCCAGAGATTTTCCCACCGTCCAAAACCGGCGATGCGGAAGATCATGGCCGGGCGGCAGTTTGGCATGCGCTTGGCGCCTGGAAGGGCGGCGCACCCGTTGAAGAGCAGGAGGCCGCCTAATGCCTGTTGATTATCTGTCTCTTGCCAATGCGAAATCACGCGGCAAGCGCCCGCAGTATTTTGATGACCCTGCCGTTGAGCGCATGATGTCGATGCTGCTGGTGACCGTGCAAGAACTTGCAGTGACGCGCGAGCGGCTTGACACCATTGAACGCTTGCTGGAGAAAAGTGATACCCTTTCCAAAAGCGATATTGAGAGCTTTACGCCCACGAAAGACGAAGCTTATGAGCGCGGCCTGGCGCACCGCGAGCTCATCAGCCGCGTGACAAGGGCGGTTGAGCAGGAAATCCAGGGTATGCGCATGGATGACAAAACCCCCGACCAATTGGCCGAGGAGTTTTCGCAGGAATAGTGCGGATCTAAATGATGAAAAAAGGCTCCAACACCGCTCAGTGCTGGAGCCTTTTTTGTATCAATCAACCACCCTTACTGCATTGTCGGGATAATAAACGCTGAGTCTTCGGTTTGCCCAGTTGGCCAACGCTGCGTGACGGTTTTAACTTTGGTGTAAAACCGCAGGCCTTCCATGCCGTATTGGTTGGTATCGCCAAATGCTGATCGCTTCCAGCCGCCAAACGAATGGTAGCTCACTGGCACGGGGATCGGCACATTGATGCCAACCATGCCGACTTGCACTTTGGCGGCAAACTCGCGCGCGAAATTGCCGTTGCGGGTAAAAATGGCAACACCGTTGCCATATTGGTGCTTGGTCGGCAAGTCGATGGCCTGTTCAAAAGTATCCGCGCGCACGATTTGCAGAACCGGACCGAAGATTTCTTCCTTATAGGTCGTCATCTCCGGCGTGACCTTGTCAAACAAGCATGGCCCCATGAAAAAGCCCTTCTCATAGCCCTGCAGGTTAAACTCGCGGCCATCCACCAGCAGCTCAGCGCCTTCATCCACGCCCATCTGCACATAATTGGAAACCTTCTGGCGATGCGCTTCGGAGACCAGCGGGCCATAATGCGCATCAGGGTCAGTGGAGACGCCGACATTCAGCTTATCGATCTCCGGCACCAGTTTCTCAATCAGTCGCTCGGCGGTGTCCTCACCAACGGGCACAGCCACCGGCAACGCCATACAGCGCTCGCCCGCTGAACCATAGGCTGAGCCGAGCAAATCCTGAACCACTTGATCAAGGTCCGCATCGGGCAGCACGATGCCATGGTTTTTTGCCCCGCCCATGGCCTGCACGCGCTTGCCTGCCGCTGTGCCGCGGGAATATACATAATGCGCAATATCAGATGAGCCAACGAAGCTGACAGCCTGGACATCAGGATGGTCTAGAATGGCATCCACGGCGAGCTTGTCGCCATTGACCACGTTAAGGACGCCTTCAGGCGCGCCGGCCTCCATGAACAGTTCGGCCAACCGCTGCGGCACACCGGGGTCTTTCTCCGACGGTTTTAAGACAAATGTATTGCCAGCCGCAATCGCCATGCCAAACATCCACATGGGGATCATCGCCGGGAAGTTAAACGGCGTGATGCCTGCGCACACGCCCAGGGGCTGACGCATGGAATAGACATCAATGCCTGGACCTGCCCCTTCGGTATAGTCGCCTTTGAGCATATGCGCGATGCCGCAGGCGACTTCGATGACCTCTAGGCCGCGCTGTACATCGCCCTTGGAATCGGCGATGACCTTGCCATGCTCTTCAGAGAGCAGCCGAGCGAGATCGTCCATATTGTCTTCAATCAGGCCTTTGAAGTTAAACATGACCCGCGCTCGGCGCTGCGGGTTGGTCGCCGCCCAGCCCGGAAATGCTGCCTGCGCTGCGGCCACAGCCGCGCCAACTTCATCCTCCGTCGCCAAAACAACCCGCTTTTCAACCTCGCCCGTCGACGGATTATAGACATCAGAAAACCGGCCGGAACCGCCTGATACCCGAGCGCCTGAGATGAAATGATGGTATTCAATCGACATGGATAATTCCTTTTACGGGCCACTAGTCAGCGGTGCCGTCTCGGCAAAGATGCTGGGCGCTGCCTTTAAGTCACGGCTACACTGTTGCCACTAAGCTAACGCAAGCGCAGCGCTATGTGACCTGGCCGCTTTCGCAGGTCAAGACAATAAGCGCTTCACACATGTAATTCCTCTCACGGCGCATTTTGCGCACGCCGCGCTACTTGACGGGCACATGCAAAACCGCGTATCGCCCAACAGTTCGTGACAGGGGATTTGTGCCGACCGGCTTGCACCCTTATCAGGCTCAACCTCATGATGCCTGATATAAATCTTGCTAAAAAGGTCGGGCCGAAGGTGCACATCCCACCCGCGACCGCGATTTGCCGGATGGAGCATTAACATGAAAAAAGACAGCGGCGTCGACCGCGCCACGACAAAAGCCTGGCGACCGGCGACACAGCTGATCCGCGGCGGAATAAAGCGCAGTAATATGGATGAGACATCCGAAGCGATGTTTCTCACCTCAGGCTATAGTTATGATGCAGCCGAAGACGCCGAGGCGCGCTTTGATGGGCAAAGTAAGGGCTTTACCTACTCGCGGCTCTCCAACCCCACTGTCGCCATGTTTGAAGAGCGCATGGCGCTGATTGAAGGCGCAGAAGCGGCGCGCGCCACGGCAAGCGGTATGGCCGCAATGACGGCAGCCCTCCTATGTCAGCTTGAGACCGGCGATCATGTGGTTGCAGCCAAGGCGCTGTTTGGCTCATGCCGCTGGCTCGTTGATACGCTGCTGCCTAAGTTTGGCATTCAAACCACCGTTGTCGATGGCAGAGATACGGATGCTTGGAAGGCGGCCATTCAGGCCAACACAAAGGTGTTCTTTTTTGAGACCCCAGCCAACCCGACTCTGGATATTGTAGACATTGCAGCGCTTGCGCAAATGGCCAAACCACATGGCATCAAGCTGGTTGTAGATAACGTTTTTGCAACACCTATCTTACAAAAGCCACTTGATCTCGGCGCTGACATTGTCGCCTATTCAGCAACCAAGCATATTGATGGCCAGGGCCGTGTGCTTGGCGGCTGTGTGCTTGGTGATGCCGACTTTATTGAAGATACACTGCTTGCGTTTTTGCGAAATACCGGCCCGACACTGTCAGCCTTCAATGCCTGGGTGTTGCTTAAAGGTCTGGAAACATTAGACCTTCGGGTCCGCAAGATGGCTGAGAACGCCTCTCTTGTTGCGCAGCACCTGAGTGAAAAAGACCTGAGGGTGATTTACCCGGGGCTGCAAAGCCATCCCCAATATGGCTTAAATAAGCAGCAGATGGACACAGGCGGCACCATCTTGTGCCTCTACTTGGGTGGTGATCGAGGGCGCAGTTTCAGGTTTTTGAACGCGCTGGAATTGATTGACATTTCCAACAATATAGGCGACTCGCGAACGCTGTGTACGCACCCGCCGAGTACAACCCACTATGGCCTTGCAGAGCCAGCGCGCGTTGAGCTTGGTATAACAGAGGATATGGTGCGACTGTCGGTCGGGCTTGAAGACCCGGCGGACATCATTGACGATTTAGACCAAGCGCTGGCGCGTATGGCGTAGGAGCAGAGCCATGGCATTGCCGTTTACAGAGACATCGCGCGACGAAGAGACGTCGTTTGATTATCAGCAAACTACCGATGGTGTGACGATTAGCGCCCAGCCTGTGTTTATGGACGACGAATCCGATCCCGACGAACATCAGTATTTGTGGGCCTACACCATTCGAATCGACAATGATCGCGGCGAAGACATAGAGCTGCTGACACGCCATTGGCGCATTATTGATGGGCGCGGTCAATCTGAGCATGTTAGCGGCGATGGTGTGGTCGGCGAGCGGCCCATCATTCGGCCTGGCGAAAGCTTTGAATACACCTCCTGCTGCCCACTGAAGACGGCTTCAGGCCTGATGGATGGCAGCTATGAATTTGCCACAGAAGGTGGGCTTGAGCGCATCCCGGTGCCACGTTTCTCGCTCGATAGCCCATATGGCGAATTGGTGATCAACTAAGGGCGCGATCTCTAAAAGTGAGATCAGGCATCCTGGTAAAATGTGCTTTACACCACAGTCTTAAAGACCAGTCATGACTGATATTCGCCCAGTGCTGTGGGTCAACGGTATGCTGCTGGCGCCAATGGGCGCGGCCATGGCCATGCCCATGGCGATTGACCTGGTTAATCAAAATAATGATTGGCAGGTGTTTGCGCTGGCCAGCGCGACAACGCTGTTTTTCGCAATCACGCTCATTTGTGCGTATCGGTCGCAAGCCGACAAGCTCAACCTGCAGCAAGCCTTTCTCATGACGGTCAGCGCCTGGGTGATCATCCCTGGCTTTGCTGCGCTGCCCTTCATCTTTTCTGAGCTCAATATGTCACTGACGGACGCCTATTTCGAGGCCATGTCGGGCATGTCTACAACAGGCGCGACCGTGATCAATGGGCTTGATAATGCCCCGCCCGGATTGCTGATGTGGCGCGCGCTCCTACAATGGCTTGGCGGCATCGGCATCGTCGTGATGGCAGTCGCAATTCTGCCCATGCTGCAAATTGGCGGCATGCAGGTGTTTCATCTGGAAAGCTCGGACACCTCTGATAAGATCTTGCCGCGCGCAGCGCAGATTATCGGTGCCATCTCGCTGTTTTATCTGTTGCTGACCATTGCGTGTGTGATTTGTTTAAGGCTCACCGGTATGCGCCCATTTGATGCTGTAGCGCATGCCATGACAACAGTCGCAACCGGCGGCTTTTCCACGAAAGATGCATCTATAGGCTATTTCCGCAGCTGGCAGTCTGAACTCGTCATCACGGTGTTCATGCTGGCCGCAGCTTTGCCTTTTGTGGCCTATCTTAAAATGGCGCAAGGCAATATCCGCGCCATGCTCGTAGATAGCCAAGCGCGGTTTTTCCTGGGCTTGGTCGCATGTCTGGTCTTTGGGATTAGCGTGTGGCTGGTGTTTGAAAAAGACTTTGCCGTTGTCGAAGCGCTGCGCTATGCCAGTTTTAATATTGTCTCCGTCATTACTGGGACTGGATATGCATCCGTCGACTACGGCGCATGGGGGGCCTTTTCACTCAATTTCTTCTTCGTAATCATGTTCATCGGCGGCTGCGCTGGTTCAACAAGTTGCGGCATCAAAGTGTTTCGCTTTCAAGTGCTCATTGCCTCTTTCGGCCGCGTCATGCGGCAGATGCTAACGCCGCACCGGATTTACTTGCCGCATTATAACGGTAGCCCGATTAGCCAGGAGGTGTTTTCCTCCGTGCTTAGCTTCTTTGTGTTGTTTTTAGTGTGCTTTGCAACGCTGTCGGCAGCCCTTGCGGCGACCGGACTTGACCCGGTCACAGCGTTATCCAGCGCGGGTTCAGCCCTCGCCAATGTTGGCCCTGGCGTCGGCAACATTGTTGGCCCGGCAGGCAATTATCAAAGCCTCAACGATACCGCAAAATGGCTCTTGTCGCTGGGTATGTTGCTCGGCCGGTTAGAGTTGTTTACCGTCCTCGTGTTGCTGCATCCAGCGTTTTGGCGGGCGAGCTAGAGCGTG
>JBCCLR010000082.1:0-14519 GCA_039026755.1 Pseudomonadota bacterium
CATTTCAATGCTTGCCAGCTTGCCTGAAACCGTTTCCTCGGCCGCGTTTTGCACAGCGTAAAGCGGGCACAGCCATTTAAACACATTTTCTTCAAACGGCGTATCGTCCGGCACGTAGCCGCGCGTAATGGGTTCGCCGGTTATGTGAATATGCGCGTTGATCATGCCCGGCGTGACGACAAAGCGGTCACCGCCAATTCGGCGCTTTGGCGCGTAGCGGCGCTCAAGGTCTGCCGTTTTGCCGATATCGATAATTTTATCGCCATCAACTGCGACCGAGCCGTAATGAATGATATCCCGGCTTTCATTCATCGTCACCACGTACCAACCACTCACCAGCAAATCGATGGGTGTTTCCTGTGCAGCGTCTGTCACGTCGGCCCTCCCGAGGCGTATTTCTTGGTTGCAACATAGGCAAAGTTATAGCCGATGGGCTCTAAGAACCGGATCGCCTCCAACGGACATGCACGCAGCCAATTATAAACCTGTTCATTGGTCAGCATCTGTCCGTTTGTGGCATTGGCGAGCATGGTCAGGCCCATCTGCACGCCAAAGGTGTTGAGCTTACGATCATTGTCGGCGAAATAATCCGCGAGGATTAGTCGCCCGCCGGGTTTGAGCGCATCGACCGCGCGGGCAATAAGTCCGGGCGCCTTGTCCGGCCCTTCCGTACGGCAAATATGGCCGAGGACGACGACGTCATAGACATTCTGGCCAAAATCGATGGCATGAAAGTCACCTGGCAAATACGTCACCCGGTCTTCCAGTTTCATGGCCGCCATTTTCTTGCACGCACCGTCAAGCACACCGTCGATATCATTAATGGTGGCCGTGGCGCCTTCAGACAGCTCAAGGATTGCGGCAGCCCATGGCGCATAGCCCGCGCCAACATCAAGCACATGCAGCCCTTTGGTTTTTTCAATCCCGATTTTGAGGCCCAAACGGGTCGCCGCACGAAACTGCGTCGGGAAGGTGGCCTCCACAAGTGGGGTATAAAACCCGGCCATGTCGTTCTCGATGGGGTCGGCGGGTTTGCCTGTGCGGATGGTCTGCGCAAGGTTCATCCAATTCTCGAGGGGACCGTTTGAAACCTTGATGAGCTCAGCCATGGTCGCTGCCCCATCACGGCGCAAATAGCGAATGGCCGTATCGGTGAGCGTATAAATGCCGTCAACTTGTTCGAGAAAGTGAATAGTGGCCATGCAGTCCAGCAAATGCTCAAGCGCCGTGTGGTTGACCTCAAGCTCATCGGCAAGGACCTGGGATGTCTTGCCTTCGCCTGGGCTGATGGCGTCAAACAGGCCCAGCTCAATGGCCGCAACCAGCGACCAGTAGGTGTTGCTGCCTTGGATGACCGCCCACACCGGCCCCGAGGGTACTGGCTTGTAATCGCTCCATGGCCGCCCAGTGCGCGCCATTGTGTGCGTCTTTTTCAGTTCGGGGTAGGGGGAATCAACCAAGGCTGTGTATCTCGCGCGCTATGGCTTTAAGATGAGTTTGCCGACAGCTGCGCCGTCCTCAAGTTTCTTTTGTGCAGCCGCGCCGTCTTCCAGCGCATATGTTGAATCGATCACTGGATCAAAATCAGCGGCACAATAGCTGGCCCAAGCACCCGGAAATTCGTCATGCCGGTAGGGGTCTGATCCGAGGATTTGAATGCCCATGTGATACATAAAACCGAGGCTGGGGATTGTCGCCGTATCGCCAGAGGTATTGCCCACATTCACCAGCCGGCCGCGCACCGCGAGCGAGAACATCGACGGTGCCCATAGCGCTTTGCCAACATGGTCGAACACCATATTCACGCCTTTACCGCCGGTATTCTCGCGCGCCCATTTGGCAATATCTTCTGTGCGGTTGTTGCAGGCAAAATCAGCGCCCAACTCAAGCGCTTTCTGGCATTTCTCTTCGCTGCCGGCGGTTGCAAAAACCGTCGCACCAATGCTTTTGGCCCATTGGATTGCCGCGATAGACACACCGCTGGCGGCGGCATGGATCATAATGCTTTCACCGGCTTGCAATTTGCCCACGTCCACCAAGGCGTGATGGGCTGTCATCCACGCAGTTGGGAACACCACCGCGCGCTCAAAGGAAATATGGTCGGGAATCTTATGAACATGCGTGTGCGGCGCGAGACACTGCTGCGCATAGCCGCCGTTCAGCGTCGCGCCGATAACACCCAGAGCGCCATAGAGATCATTATCGCCAGCATAAGTCGAACCGTCCGGCACGGAATGCATGGATGGATCAATCACCACACGATCGCCCACGGCCACGCGTGTCACATTCGCGCCGACTTCGCTGATCGTGCCGACGACGTCCATCCCCGCAATATGTGGGAGGGTGTACCCATCCAGCGTGAAGTAGCCCGCGCGCTGGATCAAATCTAAGTGATTAACGCTGGTTGCTACAACATCGACAACCACATCATCCGGCTTGGGCGAAGGCGGCGCAACATCAGTGTATTCAAGCACATCCGTGCCGCCATGCGCGCTATAAATAAGAGCCTTCATGTGTCCATCTTCCCAATTGAATTTCGGTCTGCCACAACGCTCAAACCAGCGTCGCAACGCGTATAACACAGCATTTTGGACCGTGCGCCGACCACTTTCAAATATGTCGCGTTGTTTTGCTTTATTGACAAATTCCGCTCAAAAATTTGCCCTATATGACGGAGATCGCTGGCGGATTTACCATCGCCATAAACGAAGCCCATCCGAGGTGAACTTGGACTGCATACTTTGGAAAGCGACCACTGGCGCAGCCGAGGCGTATTTTCGTGCCTCGGCTCTGGACTATTGGATTCCAGCGGTTTACCCGCGTCAGAACTTCACTGAGCCTATGATCGTCCAGGTGCGGCCTCGGCCTGGTAAAGCCGCCACTTCCTCATAGACGCCTTGCAGCGGTTGGAAATAACGCTCGTCGGTCAGGTTTTCCACCGTCGCGGTGATGGAGAAGTTTTTGTAGCTGGCGAAGGCGGCCGCGCGTACCAAGACATAGTCAGGGAAGATGACAGCGTTTTCGATCTTGCCGCCGGTTTCACCAATATAAGTGCCGCCAAGCGTACCACCGACGACCACGCCATTGCTAAACTCATCGGAAGTGTAAGTTCCGAATAAGGAAAACAAGCGATTTGGAATGATGTTTCGCTCATACCCGTTTTGCAGCTCCGGTAGACAGCTGGCGTTCAAGGCAGAGAACAGGCCGCCATACCCTTCTGCCGGACTGCTATAAGTTGCACCCGAAAAAATATTCGTAATGGTCGGGTGCGTTGGTGGCAGCACTACGAATTCACCATTGCCTGAGCCGCATGCTCCAATTTCTTCAATATTATAGTCTTGGAACGTTGCTGCACCTGTAATGGTGAAGTTCTCGTTCACCAAGTAGCGCACTTCAAGTTCTACGCCGTCTGAATTCTCGATGTCTTGGTTTCCGAACGGATCAATGATGCCGCGTTCTTGCTCGTAGTAGGCGAGTGACCCTGTCAGTGTGCCGTCAATCAACTCCCACTTGACGCCAATTTCGAGCAAGTCGGAGCCAAACAAGATTTCATCATTCGCCGCGGGGCCAGGGTTGATGCCGCCAGCTGCATTGTAAATGGGCTCTGAGCCTTCCGCATAAGTTATGTATGGAACAACGCCAATGCCGGTATTCCAACTCAGGCTGGCATTAAAGGAAAAGTCACCTTCGGTTGTCTCACCTTCGGTTGGTCCGCCAAAGCTGGTCGCACCGCTAAATACCGCGTCCACGTGATAGCTATCATACCGCCCGCCAAGCAGCAGGCTGATTTGGTCCAACAAGGTCAAGTCAACAATCAAGCCTATACCCGTGTCAGACCAGTCACTATCGTTGATTTCATCCCAAGGAATGGTCGGATCGGTCAGCGGCGTGGCGAAAATGTCGGTTGCCGTTGGACCAAAAACTAAGTCCCGCCGGTCGAGCACCAGACGGCCATTGAGGAAATGCTCTTGCAGGGTTGAATCGTAACTGCGGTAGGACGCAGTCAAATGAACATCAACGTCCAAAGCGTCACTGAACTCAAACTCTTGCGTGATCGACCCACGGATTTCAAAAATCTCGATATCTTGCTGTGAGGCAAACCCATAGGACACATTGTTCATGGTCTCTGCGCTGTCATAGAACAGCTGCAATTTTGCAACCCCAGTGCCGACCTCTTTGGAGAGATCGCCATAAATTGTGATAGTCTCCGCCTCCTGAATTTCAAAACCAGGCGCTAGGAATATATTGCGTTCATCGAGTTGCGCTGTCCCAACGCCGGTATTGAGCGCAAAGCCGGTCGTGGGAAGTGCAAACAGACCGCCGGTCGAGGGACCCGTGAAATCAGTCGTGAAGTCAATAAACTGACGAATGTTGGTGGTAAAAAAGTCGGGGTCGACACCAACCGCTGCATCTACTTCATTCGGGTTTAGCTGGCCATCACCATTTAGATCCATGATGTCCGTGTTTCGACCGGTGATGTAGGTCCCGTTATCAACTAAATCCTGCGTTAGACGGTTGACGCCGGGGGATTGGAAATAACCGTTTGAGTTAAAATACATGCCGCCAACTTCGACATCCCAGCCGCCGCCAAGATCATGCTTGAAGGAGGCCTGCACCAGCTCATGCTGAGGTTCACGGCCGATGAAAAAATCGTCAGAATCTTCATATTCTGCGTAGATTGACATGCCCGTGGCGCGGCCACCAAGCTCAAAAGGCAAATCTAACTTAGCCGTTGCATTGAACCGGCCGAAGTTCCCTGACGTAACTGTCACTTCTCCGCCAATTTCATCCTCGCCATCCGCTCCGCTGACGGTATTGGGCGTAATATTCATCAGGCCGCCAATCCGGCCAGCGCCATAAATAACCGGGGTCGCGCCGCGCACAATTTCTACGCGCTCCGCATTGCCAAGCGGCGTGGGATAGAGGCCAATATTTTGGGCGCGTCTAAACCCACGGAAATATGCTTCGGACTGCGAACCGCGCAGCGTGATTGCGCCTGGAACACCAAAGAATGATCCGCCAAACGCACCTGGTGTCGTGGTTACGAAATCGTCAACATCTTGGATAGCGTAGCGCTCAATCGTCGTTTCACTAATCACAGATAAAGACCGCGGCGTGAGCAGCGATGATTTGCTGAGCCCAAAAATGCTATCGGTTGGCCGGTCCTCTAAAAGACCAACCCGGTCTGTCTTAACGATGATATTCTCAACGTCAGAGTCTTCCGGCACTTGCGCTAGCGCCGATTGCGCGGTGCAGATGGAAAGAACCGAAGCTGCGCACAGCAGCCCATAGCTACGGCGCCGCGCGCCAGCTGAAACGAAATTCGCTGTCATTGAAAATATCCCCCTGACGTTATGAGTGCGCCGCCAATTGACGTTACGCCCGACTCCCTCCCCCATACTGTTGCAAGTATTTAACCATGGTGTTTGATTAATTGCGCACAAGTAGTGATCATTTTTTTGCAGCCGCAGCATTTTGCGAAAAAGTGCGACATCCATGCATCACATATGGAGATGTGCCTTCTGGACGCCTGCTTTTGTGGCGCGGGACTGCCGCAAACCATCGTCATGCGGCATTTTTTGGCTGTAACACACGCAATTGCGCCAAAAATTTTACGCCGCTTAGCGCAAGCCTTTACAGCGCGGACGATGATTGTAGGTCTTTTTGCAGCAAGGACATACTCTATGACACAGCCAGCAACCGCCGATCTTGTGATCGAAAACGCGATCCTCATTACCATGAATGCCGCGCGCGAAACGCTCACGCATGCTGGTCTCGCGGTGAAGGATGGCCGCATCAGCTGGATCGGCCCAACAGCTGACGCCGCGCAGATCAAGACAGACAATCGGCTTGATGCCACAGACCGGATCCTCACGCCCGGCTTTATCAATACGCATGTCCATATCACCGGTGATTATCTGACACGGCACTACCAGCCTGATGATCTGGATGACCCAGGGCGGCTGTTTAACTGGGTCATCCCACGCTATAATGCGCACAGTCCGGAGGATGAGTATCTGTCCGCGGTATATGGCGGTCTCGCCCTCCTAAAAGGTGGCACCACAACGTTTTTAGAAGCCGGCACGGTGCGCCACCTAGACCATATTGCCGATGGCCTGCGCCATGTCGGCATCCGCGCACGCATCAGCAATTGGATTGAAGGCCGCGCCTTTGACCCCAGCGAAAATGAAACCGCACTGATTGATCGCGCCATTGAAGTGATGCAAGAGCAGGTGGCGCAGTTCCCAGAGCGGCCAGATGATCTTGTTGCCGCTTGGCCCATCTTAGTGGGCCATAACACCAATCCCGATGCCGTGTGGCAGGCGGCGAAGCAGATTGCGAAAGCGGCAGGGGTCGGCATCGCCGCGCATATGAGCCCTTATGACGTTGATCCACAGTGGTATCTCAGCAACGTCGGAGCGCGGCCAATGGTCCATTTGGAAGGCCTTGGCGTCATGGATGCACGCACCACAATCACCCATGCCACATACCTCGATGCTGCGGAATGCGATGTCTTTAATCAGACCGGGGCAAGTATCGCGTTTTGCCCCATTGCCACACTAAAAGGTGGGTTTGGCGCGGCGAAGCACTCGGCCTATGCCGAGCTGTTTAAAATTGGCGTCAATATCACATTCGCAACGGACAATTATGAAGCAGAGATCTTGCAGGCCGCGCGCGTGGGCGTTGGCGTCATCAAAGATCTCGATGCCACGGTTGTGCATATGAACGCAGCGGACGGGCTTGCCGCCATCACCATCCGGGCCGCCCAAGCGCTTGGTCTCGATCACGACATCGGTTCGCTGGAGGTCGGCAAAGCTGCAGACATGGTCAGCTTCAACACGCGCACGCCGCAATGGCAGCCGCTAATTAGCCCGCTTGACCAGCTCATTTGGGGCGCCGACGGCCGCACCATCGACCGCGTATGGGTCGCTGGCAAAGAGCGCATCGCAAATGGCCGTAGTGTTGATATTGATGAGGACGCGCTGCTCGATCAGGTGCAAGTGGCCTCTAAAGCCATATTAGCGCGCGCCGACCTACCGTTCAAACGCAATTGGTCCATGCGGCGGGCTTGATTGTAGTTATTTTACGCGTCGAAAGCGCGCGCTTGTGATGGTTGGCTTCATTGCGGTGTAATAGGCTGGACCTTGCAGTCCGTTCGGATGCCCTCCTATAATCCTAGGCGGCATATGGTGGCGAAAGTGCGGTCATGACGGATACCTCGAAGCTGGCGACAAGCCTGCTTCCGGAAGAGATCAAGAAAAGCTGGTTTCAAAGCTTGCTCGGCTCGACACTTGGCCTGGCGATTATGCTGCTTGTCACCCTGTTTCTCTATATGGGCCTCGTGACCACGCTGTCAGCTTTTGTCGAAGACCTTGACGGCTTTCGGCAACAGCTGGGCCTCTGGTTTTGGCCGACACTGCTGGCACCGCTTGGGGTGATCGCGGTCTGTGTCGGCTTACCTGCCGCGCTTAAAGCCCGGCGCGAACGCCTTCTGCGCGCAGTTAAGATCACAACTGGGCAGCGCACCGCCGGCGCATTCCGGACCATACCATACAGCCAAGCTGATGCCGCGTCTTTTCATCGCCGTGATGGCGCTAACGCACAGGTGGTTACTTGGGTCGATAAGAGCACGCAGCCGCTGCTGTACCTCACGGGCGCTTCTGGGACTGGGAAATCCTCGCTGCTGCAAGTGGCACTGCTGCCGCAGCTTTCAAAACTGGGCTGGCACACGGTGTTGCTGCGCTTTGATCGCGACCCCGAAGCGCGTCTGCGCGCAGCGCTTGTTGAGGAGGCTGGGCTGTGGAAATCAGCGCCAGAGCAGACAGACCTAGCGCAACTGCTACGCAGTGCCGAGGCGCAGGCCAAGCGCAAGAAATGCCGCGTTTTGATCGTCATTGATCAGTTTGAGGAGTTTCTGATTCTCAACGATGATGACGCCATGCGCCCGGTCCTTGGCGCGTTCAAAGCACTGGCCAAAGAGGGCGCGCAGGCGCTTCGTCTTCTGTTTGTCTACCGTGATGACTATGGGCCCTTGATCTTCAAGCGTGGTTTGCCGCCATCAGTTGCCGGTCAGAACGAATTCGTCCTTGCGCCATTTTTGCGGCCCGAGGCGGAAGCATTCCTCAAAACCGGTGGGCGCGAGCTTTCTCAAACCGCCTATGATCAGTTATTCCGGGGGCTCGACCGGATTGAGGGGACGAAGGGGCTTTATAAACTGATTACCCTCAACATGGTTGGTTTGGTGATTGAACGCATGGGCGCGCGCCTGGATGTGGACCCGGAACGATTGATCGACGGTTATCTGCGCGAAAAGCTGACCGAAGTCGACACGCGCGATCATGCTGTGGACGTTGTCAGCGCGATTATCACCGACGCGGGAACCAAGCGCCCGCGCACGCTCGGCGAGCTTGCACAGGATACAAAGCGCGCGGATTGGCAGGTCAGGGCGACGCTGGAAAAGCTTCGGGCGGCTGGTCTGGTGCGCGATGTTGCCGGGCACACCTGGGAGATTGCGCACGACTTTCTCGCCCGCCAGATTGGCACGCTGCTTGGTCGCCTGAAGCCATCATGGGCTGCGCGGGCGCTGCGCGCCGGGCCGGCGGCGGCGCTGCCAGCACTTGTCGTCTGGGCTGGCCTTGCCGGTTATCTGGCGCTCGATTATTGGCCCAAGGAACAGCAGCGCGCCGCGCTTCAAGCAATCGCTGACCTGGGTTTTACCCGCGTAACAGAGGTGATGGATGGTGGTGGGACGCGGGAAAAGATTGTGCTTGAAGATAAGTCGGTTAGCGACGCAGAACTCGAACGGTTTGTCGCTGAATTTGGTCGCGCTTTTGGACTGGACCGTGCGTTAAGCCTGGATTTGACCGATGCTATCGCGCTTAAGTCTCTAAAACCTATCTCAAGTTTGATCAGCCTTCAGTATCTGGACTTAAGCGGGGTAGACGCGATCACGTCTCTCGAACCACTGGCAGGGCTTGTAGACCTGCAGTATCTGAATTTGACCAGTGTTGAAAAAATTACCTCTCTGCAATCACTGGCAGGGCTTGCGAACCTGCAATATCTGGACTTGACATATGCTGACGGGATCAAGTCGCTCGAACCACTGGCAGGCCTTGCTGCTTTGCAGTCTCTGTACCTGACCGATGTTGGGGGGATCAGTTCGCTCGAACCGCTAAAAGGTTTGATCAACCTACGGGATCTCACTCTAACAAATGTCGACGGGGTTACCTCTCTTCAACCACTGGCAGGCCTTACGAACCTGCAATATCTGGACTTGACAGATGCTGACGGGATCACTTCGCTCGAACCACTGACAGGTCTTTCACACCTTGACTGGCTTGCCTTGGCAAATGCCGACGGGATCACCTCTCTCGAACCATTAGAAGGTCTCATCAACTTAAGGTATCTTAACTTAACAAGTGTCGAAGGAATTGCCTCTCTCGAGCCGCTCGCAAAACTGAAAAACCTGAAGTATCTCGACTTAACAAATATAAAACGGGTTTCCTCTCTAGAACCAATCTCAGGTCTCAGTAATCTTAAGTTTTTGAGCTTGAGGAAAACCGATTGGATTACATCTCTCGAACCACTCGCGCACCTTCGTAAATTAGAGCGTCTGGACTTAAGGCAAGCTGAATTAAGCACCTCACTAGAGCCACTATCTGGTCTGATCAACCTAAAACTCCTTAGACTTTCCGATGCCCGAGGGATCTTATCGCTCGCCCCTCTTCGCGACCTGGAAGGTCTAAAAATCTCCGGTGCATCATCCTCGCTCATGGCCACAGCGCGTGCACCCGAAACTTCAAACTAAGTGCCACGCGGCTACCAGCCGATTTTTTAGGATTAGTTTTTCTAAAATACTAAGCCTCAGTTCCAAAGACACATCCCACCCCTAAAACGGCTTATCGCCGCGCACCCACATCCGGTGCGTGAGGCGCTCGTATTTGGTGTCGTCGAACAGGCTGCCGGTGTGCAGGGTGCAGCGGTTGTCCCAGGTGAGGATGTCGCCCGGCTGCCATTTGTGGCGGAATACGAATTGCTCTTGGGTGACGAATTCGACCAATTCATCGACAAACGCCATGGCGTCTTCGGTGTCCATGCCGACGATACCTTTGACTGTTCCAGTGGACACCCATAGCGCCTTGCGGCCATCGGCGGGGTGTGTGCGGATGAGGGGGTGATAGACATCCGGATTGTCTTTGATGATGTCAGGCGTAATGGGTTTTTTGCCGTAAGCCCGTGTTTGCATCAGGTGCAGATAGCTGTGGTGCACGACGAGGGGGTCGAGCTGGACTTTGCGCTCTTCAGGCAGCGCGTCATACGCCGCGCAGCAGTCGGCGATCAGCGTGTCGCCGCCTTCAGCCGGCACTTCGATGGAATAGAGCATGGTGTTCATCACCGGCTGTTCTTTATAAGAGTAATCGGTATGCCAGCCGATGCCGTCAAAATGCGCGCCAACGGGGTCGCCGCGATCATTCTTTTTGTTGGAGAGCAGATAAATCTTTGGATAGCCGGGCAGGGTAAATTTGGTTTGCGTATGATCTTCTGGCTCGCCGAACGCGGAGAGAAACCGCATCAAATCATCGGGCGACATGTCCTGCCCGCGGATCAAGAGCGCGCCGTGCTTTTGGAAGATGTCAACAAGGTCTTGGTGGATCTCGTCGCTGGCGTGTGCCACATCCACACCAGATACTTCCGCGCCAAAACCAGGCTTGAGCTCTGTTATTTCAAGTGTTTGCGCATGGGCCATCGCATACCTCCTGCATCTGATATAGCACGCTAGAGAAAAAACCTGGAAGGTTGTTGACCGTATGCGCACCAATGTTTGCTTCAACTTTTTGCGGGGGCGCGCTGGCCGCGTTTTCCGCTAGGCTTACGTCATATTGAGGAAGAACGATGCGCGGGAGGCATAATCTTGACCGATCAGGTGCTTGAAGAAGGCGTGGCAAGGCCGTCGCTGGCCACATGGCTCGGCTTTGGCGTGATCAGCATTTTCTTTTTTCATGTCACGTCCACAACGTTTACCTCCTTGGGTGTGGTGCTGCCCTATATGATTGAGGCGCTGAATTGGAGCTGGTCAGAAGCCGGGCTCGGGTTTTCAATCCTCGCCTTGCTGGTGGGTCTTGCCTCGCTCGCTCCTGTTTGGGTGATCCGCCGGTCGAGCGTTAAACTGTCTTTGATTATTGGCGGGGCGATCATGATTGCCGGCTTTGCTTTGCTCGCCACCACGTCATCCCTGATGCAATATTTCTTCGGCACGGGCTTGGCCGGTGTGGGCTACACGCTGTGTAGTACGGTGCCTGGCGTGCATTTTATCAATACGCATTTTGCGCCCGAAAAACGCTCGAGCACCATCGGCATTTATTTGACGATTGGCGGTTTTGGCGGTGTGCTTGGGCCGCTGTTGGTGACGTCGGTTGTCGGGCTGAGCGGCGATTGGCGCATGTTTTGGTGGGTCGCAACACTGGTTACAGCGCTGCTTATGGCGCTGACCGCGCTTTTCCTCTCCAGCCAGCCTGGAACAGCAGCGGCTGATGACACGCCTGATAATGATGGTGATGCGAATGACGCGCCGGACTGGACCTATGGCGAGGTTGTCCGCTGCCCGCAATACTACATCATCGTCACAGCGCTCACTTTAACGCTGTTTTGTGGGCTTACGCTGAACAGCTGGGCCGTAACCCATATGACCAATATGGGCGTCACTTCGGCTATTGCCGCCGGCGCGCTGAGCGGCCATGCGCTGATCAACGCGTTGTCCCGCGGCCTTGGGACGGTGTTTGTAACGCGCGTTGCTGCAAAATGGCTGTTAGTGTCTGCGCTGGCCGCGGAGGTGGTGGGCATGGTGGCGCTGGCCTACGCAGATCGGCCGCTCACCATCACGCTGTTTGGTCTCGGCGAAGGCTATGGTTATGGCATGTGTTTGTTTGCAACGACGGTGTTGTTGGTCGACTATTTTGGCACCGCGAAAAACCCTGAAGTGTTTGGCCTGATGCACCTGATTACCACCGTCGCCATGATAGGCCCCGTCTTGGCTGGTTTTATTGCCGAGCGTGTCGGCGGCTTTGGCCCGGTGTTTTTAGGCTATGGCGCTATCGTGTTCTGCACCATGCTTGCCGTCGCAACAATGACCACGCCGAAACGCAGTACGGCAGCTTAACAGGCGCATGCAAATGGGCGCCATTTCCCTTCTGCATATATTTGAGTTGTCAATACAAGTTTATCGCGGTATCTGCCAAAGCCGAAATAGGGTGTAGCGGTCACGTTGCAGCCTTGATGGTCTCCCGGGACGAAATTTTTTGGAGTGTGCGCGATGCAGCTGCTTGATGAAGCAGAATATTCAAAACTCGAATTTTGTTTTTATCCGCACTCTGCAGCGATTGTTGGAGCCTCAACAAATCCAGCAAAATTTGGCGGGAAAGCTCTAAAGTATTGCCTGGAGCGCGGCTATGACGGGCGCATGTACCCCATCAACGCGCAGGCTGATGAAGTGCAGGGCGTTAAGGCCTATAGCGCACTGAGCGACCTGCCTGAAACACCTGATATTGCAGTGATCGCTGTGCCAGCGCCATTGGTGAAGGGAAGCGTGCTTGAAGCAGCGCAGATGGGCGTCAAGGTTGCCGTCATCTATGGCGCGCAATTTGCCGAGGTCGGCGCCGAAGGCCAGAAACGCCAGGATGATTTGGTGGCTATCGCGCGCCAGCATGGCATGCGCCTGGTTGGCCCTAATTGTCTCGGTGTTGTGGCCCTAGCCTCTGGGTTTATCGCCAGCTTTGCCAGCGCGCCTGACCATCATGAGGGCAATGGCTGGCCCGACGTGGGCAGCATTTCGGTGGCAAGCCAATCGGGCGGTGTTGGGATGCAAATCTTTTCGCAGCTGCGTGACCGCGGGCTCGGTCTGGCGAACTGGATTTCAACTGGCAATCAAGCCGACATCGACGTTGCCGATGCCATCGCTTATTTCGCCAGTGATGAAAAAACCAAGACCATCGCGATTTATATGGAAGATGCAAGCCGCGGTGTAAAACTCACGCAAAGCTTGGAGCTTGCGCGGCGCGCTAAAAAACCTGTGGTCATTTACAAGGTGGGGACCACGCCAGAGGGCGGTGACGCCTCTGCCGGGCATACCGCATCGATGTATGTGGAAGATCGCATGCTTGATGATGTCTTTAAGCAATATGGCGTGCTGCGGGCGTATTCTGTTAATGACCTTATTGAGCTGGTAGCCGCTTGCGATGCTGGCAATATCCCGGCAAGCAATGATGTGGTGGTGATTTCCTGTTCCGGCGGGGCAGCAGTGATGATGACGGATGTGGCGGCCCAGCGCGGCCTCAATCTCATCGACTTGCCCGAAGATGCACTTGCAGCGCTCAAAGAGACCAACAGCTTCGTCAATGATCGCAACCCCATAGATATCTCGGCTCCTTCGATGAGCAATATGGAAATCGTGGCGGGCCACTTGCGCTGGGGCTTGGAGCGCAATGCTCCCACCATGATCGGCTATATGAGCCATGCGCCGTTTGTACCGAAAAACCGGCATGCTATCGTGGAGCAGCTGCTCACCTTTGGCGAGGCTTACCCTGATAAGCTGATCGCACTTGCAGCAAATTTCTTCCCCGAAGACCGCAAAGCCCTGGTGCAATCGGGTGTCGCCGTCTTCGATGACCCCACCATCGCCACCGAAGCTGTGGCCAAGCTGGTGGCGGCTGGCCAAGCGTTTCAAAAACCGGCAACAGAGCCTGCACTGACCGCGCCTGCGGGTGATTTAACCGAACGGCTGGAGGCGGCTGGCATCACACGGCTTGAAGAAACTCCGGCGGCGACTTTGGATGACGCGCGCCGGCATATGACGGGGCCATCTGTCCTTAAACTAAAAGCGCCGACGCTGCTGCATAAAACGGAGATTGGCGGAGTTGTCACCGGCATCAAAACGGAGGCTGATCTGGTCAGCGCCTTTGCAACCCTAGAACGGCAATGTACGAAGCACGCCGATGACTATCCAGGCCTTCACATTACTATTTCGCCGCAGGTGAGCGGCGTAGAAGTCATTATCGGCGTGCGCCAAGACGATTATTTTGGGCCACTTGTGGTGCTTGGCTCCGGCGGCGTTAATTGTGAAATCTTCAACGACGTAACCTATCGAAAGGCGCCCTTTGGTAAAACCGATGCGGTAGCGATGGTGGATGCCTTAAGAACCGCGCCGATGTTGCAAGGCTGGCGCGGTGCGCCGGCGGTAAACCGCGCGGCGCTGGAGGAGGCCTTGGTCGCCTTAGCGGAACGCGCGGCATCGATGCCTAGTTTTGAAATTAATCCACTCATAGTCACGCCATCTGGTATTGTCGGCGTTGATTTAGTGACGGCGAGCGCCGCTTAAAAGCGGGAGCGCGTGAAGAGCAGGGGCCTTTTGCTATGTCTGAGTTCCAAGAGATTGTCGTTGAGCGGGTGGATCAGGCCGGCATCATTCGCTTTAACCGGCCAAAATCATTGAATGCGCTGACTGATCAAATGCTGCAGGACACGCA
>JBCCLR010000083.1:0-14398 GCA_039026755.1 Pseudomonadota bacterium
GACTATGCAGCCGAGGTCTTCCCACTCACCGAGCCGATTATTCAGGCCGAGGGCGCACGGATTATGTCGCTGCGCGACGGCGCAGCAAAAATGTCAAAGTCCGATCCGTCCGATCTAAGCCGCATTAACTTAACCGATGATGCCGATACCATTGCCCGTAAAATCCGCAAAGCACGCACCGATGCCGAAGATCTGCCAAGCGAACCAGATGGCCTTGCCGGCCGAGCCGAAGCGCGCAACTTGGTGGATATCATGGCCGCGCTGCGCGATATAAGCCAGGCTGATGTCTTGGGTGAGTATGGCGGGCAAGGGTTTGCCGGCTTTAAACAGGCGCTTAGCGATGTCGCAGTTGAAAAATTGGCCCCCATTACCGCCGAAATGACCCGCCTGTCGAGCGACCGGGCTTATGTGGAGAACCTGCTGAGCGATGGTGCGCAGCGCGCCAGCGCATTGGCTGCGCCGGTAATTGCCGAAGTCAAAGAGCTGGTCGGCTTCATCAACCGGTAACACCGGGTAAGACCGCAGCGATCACATATCTGGCTCGAGCGCCCTATTATGATCGGGCGGACCGCGCCGTGGCTCGCCCGGGTCAATACAATCGCGGCCATATTTTTGCTGACATATTCCATTGCGCCAGCGTTTGCCTGATTCAATCGCACCGGGGCTCGTGCACGCCATGAGGTTAAGTGCAAACCCAAAGATAGCGCAGCACAAAAGCGCGCGGCTAATCATCCTGCGCATCGGGGCTAAACTCCAGCAAATCGCCAGGCTGGCATTCTAAGACGCGGCACAGCTTTTCCAGGGTTTCAAAGCGCACGCCCTTGACCTTGTTGGTCTTAATCGCAGAGAGCGCTTGCTCGGTCACACCAATGGCTGCGGCAAGGGTTTTCAGCCGCATCTTGCGGCGCGCCAGCATGACATCTAGATTGACAATGATAGGCATCTAAAGAAACGCCTTGTTTTCTTCTTCAGCGGCATGGCCTTGCACGAACACCTGCGCCACAAAGACCAGCAATATAGCGGTAAATCCGGCACTTATCTCTGGCGAGCCAATACGCACCGCAATTTGGCCGGGCGAAGCTGTGTCACTTAAGCTCACCAACAAAATAAGGAAGGTTTGCTGCGCGATCTTTGCCGGCACCAGGGCCAAAGCCGTCCACGTGAAGCGTTTAAAGCCCGCAATGGACTGCGCTGACAGCGCATTACCGAGCGCGCCTTGCGCAAACGTTTGCGCCAGCCCAAGCAGGCCATAGGAATGGATCAACGCAAGCACCATCGACACCGAAAAGCCAATCACCCGGCCCGTTAAATCAAGCGCCGTCACATCAAGCCCAGTCGCCGCAACAGGCGTTTGCGGCGCTAGAGTATCCCAAAACAGCCATGTGGTGACTGCGATGATTGGCATCAAAACGGCGGCACATTGGGAAACACGCTGCAATATGCGTGCTAAACGGCTATAAGAGGCTATCATAGATTTCATCCTTGAGATTTATTATTTAAAGTATTACTTTAATAATATAAAGCAAGAATGAAATTACTGGATCTCAATATGAAGCCACTTTTAAGCCGCAGTTTCTTGATCGGCATTACAGTCGCTGCGCTGATCACGCCCGCTGAAGCAAACCAATTAAAAGTCTCAGATGTGAGCGACATGCGCGCGGCTGCCCGCGCTGGCGACTTTAAAGCGCGGGCGGACTGGAATGCGCTAAGCTATTACTTGCAAGGTGCAATGGAGGCGATCGCACTCGCTCAAAACGATTTAGAACGGGCCGATAAAACACCGCTGTTTTGCCCGCCGAAAGACAAATCGTTTGAGATGCAGGACGTGTACGCGATGCTCGAGCGTGCCAGCGACCCCAACCAGCCAGCACTAGAAGCGGTGATGGCAACGTTTAAAACACGCTATCCTTGCTCTTAAGTGTTCGGCCTAGGCGTTCAACACGATACGCGGGGCCGCAAAGCTCAGGCTTAACCGATCTGACGATAACTAGAATAGAGCCGAGCCAGTGGAACACCAAATTTTTTCATGGTGGTTTTTGAGATCATCGTGTCGTCTTTGGTTTGCACAAAGACGTCCTCAAAATCAAAAGGACGGCGTTTGCCACCGATTTCGATTTGCATCACATAGCGCCAACGCATCTCATCACGGCTTATCGGCTCAATGATAGCCCGGCCCACCAGATCACCGGCCTCGCCGGAAATGGCATCACGGCCTTCATCGATGGTCCACATCCGCTTTTCTTCGGCGCCATCGTTGAAGAATAAGTCTTCATCTAGCGTCAAGACGTTGCCATCTAACGCACAGCCAATGGTGCCGTGATAATGCCGGCGCACTGCGCCTGTCAGGTCTTGTACAAAACCTGAAAACTCAAATTGACCGCGAAACACAGCGGAGGGTTTGAGCAGACTTGCTTTAATCTGCGATAATTCCATGTTCATCGGCGAAATGCCCTTTACACGCTTGCGTTCCCAACGACATCTGCCAATGGGCCCTGGCCTCTGGGCGTGCAATGAGGACCTTAGCGGCGCGATACCGCAGTGCGGTTAAGGGGAAAATCCAGCATGACCCAGACAGCACCAATTTTGGCAATGCACGGGACCAGCCCGTACAATATACCCAGCGCAAAGAGCCCTTCCTCCCCTTGCGCCGGCGCATCTTGGCTGCGAAAGCCAAAATACGCCAAAAGCGGGTATGCCAAAACGCCAACAGCGTAGGCCAGCTTGGTGAGCATCCCCAGCAACGCGAACAAAAGTCCCGTTTGCTGCCGACCGGTCTTGCGCTGCCGCATATCCACAATATCAGCCTGGATAGCGGCGGGCAGGGCCAAATCAGCGCCCAAACTTATACCGGTTAATACGCAGATGCCTGCAAACCAGATTTCATCGCCCGGACGCAAAAATGGAACGATTATAAAAAACACCGTCGACCAGCCCATGGAGAAGATCCAGGCCCTTGATTTATCGTATTTTTCTGAAATTCGAAGCCAAAAGGGCAGCGCCAGAACGCCGCAGATAAAATACACAATAAGCAGGGGTCCGGCCCAATCTGGACGGCCAAGCCGGTATTCAACAAAGTCCAAAAATAAAGTCGCCGGCAGCGCAGCAGACACACCGTTTAACAAAAACGCAGCAGACAACCGCCGCAGCGTCACATCTTGCCACAGCGCTTTAAAATCAGCCAGTTGTACTGCCGTGCGACTGCGCACACCTGGCGGAACAGTTTTGATCGCCACTATAAAGCTAACCGGCACTAGAGCCAGCATGGCCCAGCCCAGCGCTTGAAAACTTGCGGCCAGCGCGGACGGGCCTTGCGCATCCGCCGCGCCGAGCCAAACCACTACGATGAGAAAACCAGCCAGGCCAAAACCCTCACGCACACTGGCATAGCGCGTGCGGCCATCATAATCCTCACTCAGCTCAGCGCCCCAAGCATCATGATTGAGCTTAGTAAGTGTCCAACCTGCATAAAGCGCGATGCTTGCAAGAGCCACTAGCGGCACAGTGAGCGTCATCGCACCAACAAACAGAAAATAAACACCAATCAGCGAAAGCGGCACTCCCGCCAGCATCCAAACAGCCCGGCTGCTATACCGGTCTGAGAGGATGCCACCGATGGGGTCAGACACGACATCCCAAATGCGTGTGAGGGACAGCGCAAAACCGACGCCCACCGCGCTTAATCCAACTGTTTCAGTCAAATAATTTGGCAGAAACGCATAAATCGGGCCAACGAGCATGGCGAGCGGCAAGGCCGGCGCGCCATAGAAAAACAGCAGCCGCTTTGGAAGCGGCTGAACGCGGGGGCCGGAAGATTTTTCAGACAGGTGTTCAGGCGGGCTTGGCAAGGGTTACCTGCAGCACGTCTATCCCCCCTGCCCGAAAACCACCTTCACAATAGGCCAAATAATACCGCCATATCCTCCTGAATATATCGTCAAAACCAGGTGGGATGCGGCCATCCTCCCACGCCGTTTCAAAACGCGTACGCCATTTGCGCAGCGTCTCTGCATAATCAAGGCCCATGCCAAAGCTATCGCGCAGCGCCAAGCCAGAGGCGCTGATGACACGGTTAAGGGCCGAGGGACTGGGCAGCATGCCACCAGGGAAAATATAGGTTTGAATGAAATCAGAGCTTTTACGGTAGCCTTCAAAGGCAGCTTCTTCGATGGTGATGATCTGCAGCGCAGCGCGGCCACCTGGTTTTAAACACGCGCGCACCTTCGCAAAATATGTTGGCCAATAGGCTTCACCGACCGCTTCAAACATCTCAATCGAAACAACGTGATCAAATGTTTGCGTGACGTCGCGGTAATCGCGCAATTCAAAACTAACCTGCCTGGACAGGCCAGCCTTTTCCATACGCGCAGCGGCATAATCTAGCTGTTCTTGGCTTAAGGTAATGCCATGCACATGTGCGCCAAATTCCTGTGCGGCAACCTCAGCAAAGCCGCCCCAGCCGCAGCCGATTTCCAGCACTTTTTGACCAGGCTTGAGGTCCAAGGTTTCGGCCAAGCGGCGATATTTAGCACGCTGGGCCTCAGCCAGAGTGCGCTGCTCACCGGCAAATAACGCAGCAGAATAGGTCATGGTCTCGTCAAGCCATTGGCTATAAAATGGATTTCCCAAGTCATAGTGAAACGCAATGTTGTTTTTTGCGTTTTTCTTGGTATTGGCGCGTTTATTGTGCCGCAGGCGGTTGAGCCAGCGCACCCAGCCGCTGCCGCGCCAGTGTTCGGCCAGTGCGTTGCGGTTCAGCGCGGCGGCTTCAATCACCACATCCAGCGCCGGGCTATCCCAATCCCCTTCGATGTAAGAGCGTGCAAATCCCACCGCGCCGCTGGTCAGCAAGAGCCTCAAAAAGCGCCAGCGGTGCACCTGTATCGTCGCATGCGGACCAGGTGCGCGGCCCCCCAATGTTGTGATCGTCCCGTTCGGCCACTCCACATCCAATTGCCCGACGGACCAATGCGGGTCAAACATTTCAATAATGCGTTCGGGGTGGATGTGCGTGGCAAAGCTCTGGAGACGCTCAAAACCACGGGTCCAAAGGCCGCCGGCGGCGCTCTTAACGCGCTTGGCACGAACCTTCGTGTCCGGTGCGGCATAGCTTTGCAGCCGGCTTAAATCTTCATCCATGCGCCACAGCCCCTTCCTTATGCTGCAGGCTTAGCGCCCGTCTGATCTATCGCACCGTCTCCTAAAGTGACCGTTGCTGCTGGCGCCTGCGGTTTTTTATAAAACTGCAGTCCCTTTCGCCACAGATGGATCGCCTCATAGTGGATGGCCACAATGATCTTTAAGCTCATTAACGGATGACGTGCAAACAGTGATGCAAGGGCCCGCTTAGTGAAGGGCTGCTTTTTACCGGTTTGTGATGCCATAAGGGTTTTTCCCGCATCACTATATTCATCAATACGCACTCGCAGTGCCGCATCTGGGCTGGCGATTCGAAATTCATAGCGCTGATCCATGTCCATGAAAGGCGATACATGAAAGCCTTTATCGATGCCATGCTTTGCCACCAAGCTGCCGTCGCCAGCAAGCACATAACTGTGCCGCTCGCCAAACGTATTGGTGACTTGATAAAGTACCCCGGCAAGTCCGCCATCGGCATTGGTTGCATAATAAATTGCAAGCGGATTAAACACATAGCCCCACATGCGCGCAAAACAAAGCAGCCGCAGGCTGGTACCGTCCCAGCCAATATCCGACTGGTTGAGAATACCGCGCGCCCACGCCCCTGCTGGCGTCCCGTCGCTGGGCCCATGGTCCTTATCCCAAAAACTCAGGAGCGCGCGCCGGTTCACGCCAAACAGCCAGCCGCCTGCTTGATCCGCGCTATCTAAATCATCAAGATCAAGCAGCATGGAGAACACGCGGTACTGGAACTGATGCACCGCAGGGCGAAAACGCTTGTGAATGACAATCGATTTATAAAGGGCGTGTTGCATAACAGGGACGTATCACAAGACGCTATTCGGCGGCCACAGCTTGCGCGCCCTCTTCCCATGGAAGGCGCGCGCCGAGCGCTTTGGCGACAGCAAGGCCGGAACTCAGCGCATCTTCGTGAAAGCCATACCCAAAATAGCTTCCAGCAAACCAAATCCGGTCCGCGCCCTGCAGGTCTTGCAGCTTTGGCTGAGCGGCGTACGTGCGTGCATCAAAAATCGGATGCATGAAGGTCCGGCGCTGCTGTACATATTTTGGCGCGATCGGCTCAAGTGGATTAAGCGTCACAAAAATATCCTGGTTGGCAGGCAGGTTTTGCAGCCGGTTCATCCAATAAGTCAGCGGTACCGGGCGCCCCGGGTCAATCACGCTGGGCGCCACATAGTTCCAGCTTGACCAAACCTTACGTCGTTTTGGCATCAACCGGTGATCGGTATGCAAGATGACTTCATTGCTGGAATAGCGAAATGCCGAAAGCGTCTCGGTCTCTGCGCGCGTTGGGTTTTCAATGAGCGGCAGTGCTTCATCGCCATGGGTCGCAATGATCACTTCGTCAAACATCTCAGCGCCATTGGGTGAATGCACGGTGACGCTGTCTGCACCGCGCTCGACAGCGGAGACCGGGCATGCGCGCCGCGTAACGGCTTGCATATCGTCATGCAGCGCCTTCACATAGCTGCGTGACCCGCCTGAAACGGTGCGCCATAGCGGCCGCTGCTTCAGCTTGAAGAGGCCATGATTTTCAAAAAACCGCACAAAAGCGGCAGCCGGAAAGTCCAAAATTTCTTGCGCGGAGGCAGACCAAATACATGCCGCCATCGGCACAATGTGGCGCTCGCGAAAGCCGCGCCCCATGCCTAGTTCGCTTAACCATTCACCGAGCGTGATTTGCGTTAAGTCCCGGGCGCGGGCCTCAACTGGCGCTGATTTGTAGAATTTAAGCACCTGCAACAGCATACGAAGATGGCCAGGGTGCAAAAGGTTGCGTTTTTGCGCAAAAACGCCCTTCAGCCCACTGCCGTGATACTCATAAGCGCCATTGTTGAGCGACACGGAAAACGACATGTTGGAGCGTTCAGTCTTCACACCAAGCGTATTAAACAGCCCGACAAGATTTGGGTAATTTAGCTCGTTATAGACGATGAACCCCATATCAACGGGCACAGTGTAGCCATCGCATTTAACATCATAGGTATAGGAGTGACCGCCAAACTGGGTTTCGCGCTCAAACAACGTAACATTGCACTGCTTGCTGAGAGCCCAAGCGGCGCCATGGCCGGCGATACCCGCTCCGATAACTGCGATTTTTGTGCGCGGGTTAATGCTGCGCGGGCCAAACGGGCCGATATTGTGGGAACTAGAGGTCATTTGGTGGGGGCTTTACGTTATGCGCTTTAAAACCTGCAAAAATTAAACCTTCATATCGGCGGATTTGCGCACGATACACCGCGCTAGGCTGCCTTTATTTGTTCATAAGCGCCAAGCGCACGGCTGCGCGCCGCACTATGATCAACCATGGGATGCGGATATGTCTTGCCCAGCACCACCTCACAGGAGGTTAGTGTGTTTTGCGGCGCCGTCCATGGTGCGTGGATGAATTTTGTCGGTAGATCAGCCAGTTCAGGCACAAAACGTCTAATGTATTGACCTTGCGGGTCAAACTTTTGTGCTTGAGCGATAGGGTTGAATATTCTGAAATAGGGCGATGCATCGGCGCCGGAACCGGCAACCCACTGCCAGCCCGCCGCATTGTTGGCCAAGTCCGCGTCGACCAGCGTATCCCAAAACCAGTCTTCGCCGTGCCGCCAATGCAGCAGCAGGTGTTTACACAAGAAACTGGCAACAATCATACGCACACGGTTGTGCATCCAGCCAGTCTGCCAGAGCTGGCGCATACCAGCATCCACAATGGGATAGCCTGTTTGCCCGCGCTGCCAGCGTTTGAGCGCAGCGGCATCATCGCGCCAAGGGAAATTCCGGAATTTAGGAGACCACGCCGCTTCAGGCAGATCCGGCGCGTGGGTGATCAGCGAGACTGAAAAATCGCGCCAGCCAAGCTGCCGAATAAATGGCTCCGCCGCCTCGATTTCCATGCGATTGCCCAGCGAGTGCCAGACCTGCCGGGCGGAGACTTCACCAAAATGTAGGTGCGGTGAGAGCTGCGATGTGCCTGGCTTTTCCGGCAAATCTCGATCTGTGCCGTAACGCTGAGCGCGCTCGGGACCAAAGTGCGCCAGCTGCGCGTGTGCACCCGCTTCGCCCGGCGTCCACATCTGGGCAAGACCTGCAGCCCAATCTGGCTTAGCTGGCAACAGCTGCCACTCATCCAGACGCTCAGTTGACACATTCCGTGTGCCTGAAAGCTGCTTTGGCGCCGGCAAGGGTGCGTCTGGCGCGCCAAGCGACTGGCACGCCCGCCAGTAGGGGGTAAACACCTTAAAGGGTGTGCCAGAGCCCGTGGTGACTGCGCCAGGCTCGCGTAAATAACCGCTGGCATGCAGATGGACCGGGCAGGGCGCAGCTGCCGTCAGGGCTGCTTCTTGGCGCCGGGCATATGGCTCAAAGTGCCGTGTTGCATGCAATGCGGCGGCGCCGTGCCGTTCGGCGAGGCTTGATAAGATGTCCACGACATCACCGCGCGCGAACATAAGCTCAGCGCCCAGCGCCGTATAATCCGCAGCCAAACGTGTGAGAGACCAATGCAGCCACCAGCGCTGTGCGCCGCCAAGCGCCCAGTCTCCTGCGGCGGCATCATCCAAGATGTAAATCGGCAAAATTTTATGGTTAGCCGCAGCGTGTACAGCAGGCTGATCTGTCAGGCGTAGATCTTGACGGTGCCAGACGATATGCAAATCTGAGGTCATTCGGGCAGAGGCGTCCGCAGCTAGAGAAACGTCTTAGAAAGGTACGTCGCTCTGTGTCACCTGGATGAGAACAGTCAGATGAAAATGGCTGGCTGGAAATGCCTGATTTTCAAAATCAGCGGGTTATTGCGCCTGACCTCGCTGGCGCATTATGCCTCCGCCATTTCCCTCGCGGCGACGTTGGCGCCGGATCTCCTTGGCCCTTAAGACACGTTCAGCAAACGTTTTGCGGTCCGCCTCATCCATCGTCTCAAGCGCCGCGATGAGAGCAGTTTCAAAGCTTTGCTGTTGGCGTGCTTGCAGCCCGCGAAGCTGCGTAAAAGTGTTTGTAATAGCGGCTTTATTGAGCGTACCGGGTTGTGTGGCTAGCTCAGCCAAGCGTAGCCTTGCATCGCGAATTTGCCGGCGTATCACTCCATTATTGCGCCTGTTTTCGAGAAATGCGTCGCGAAACGCCGCGCGCGCGTCCTGCGGTAACACACGGAACGTCCCGCGCGGTAGGGCTGCACTTAACTCAGGCGCCTGCATCACGCGTTTGGGCGGGTTAGCCCTGGTGAAATAAAAACCGGCCGCAAAGGCGTTTGCCATCAGCGACAAGCTTAGGCCAACAATGAGCCATTTCATGGACTTTTCCATCGCGCTTATCCTTCAACCACCGGGTCGTCAAAGCCGCCCGAATCAAACGCGTCGCCGAAGAATAAATCAGCGCCGAAGATATGGGCGCTGATGCTCTCATCGATATAGACCTCATCCGTTATGCTTTGCTCAGCAGCGCCGCTCAAAACGCCAAGATAAGCGGCAATAACAAGCCCAGCGAGCTGCGGCGCAGCAAAGCCCCAACCGCCAGCTGCCTTAACGGCCGTCAACACCCAATCGATGAAAATAGGCTGGCGCGGCTTTTGCGCGACCGTGTTCGGAATATCCGCAAGCCGCGCCAAGAATGCATCCTGCGCACCGGGTGAGCCATCTCCTTCGGCGGAATTTGCCCAGCGCTCCAGATTCCGCTCTAGGGTCTGCTCCCAAGCCTGTTCAGCATTCTGCTTTTTCTCTGGGCGTGGTGGCTGCGTCACAACAAATGCTCCTTTATAGGCTTGAGTGCCTGCTTTAGGTTGGCCCGCGCCCGGCTCAGCAGGCTTTCAAGGGCTTTGATTTTAAGATCAAGAATATCTGCCGCTTCCCGGTTTGATAGTCCCTCTAAATGGCAAAGCGCCAATGCGGCACGTTGGCGGGCTGGCAAAGCAGCAATGGCGCGCCGAACCGCAGCATCGCGTCCGCCCGCTTCCATGACATCCGCCGCACTCGGTTGCGGCGCGGCCAGTTGATCTTCGAGCCCATCAATCGGGCCAGGCTGGCGGCGACGCTTATGATCCAAGCAACGATTGAGGGTCACTCGATGGATCCACGTTTTAAAGCGCGCTTTATCGGCATCAAACAACTCAGGCCGCTGCCACAATTTGATAAAAACCTCCTGCACCTCATCCTCCGCTTGAGCGGTACTGCCCAGCACTTTGGCGGCAAAATTGACCAATCGCACTGCATAACGCTGGCTCAGCATGTGAAATGCTGCTGCGTCACCGCCGCGCAGCTGCACGGCGAGCATTTCATCGCTCATTAGCGCTTTTTGCGCGCCGCCTGTCTGATGCTGGCTGGCCAAACCGAAACACACCTCTTGCTGCGCTACATACTTTTCTTAGAGCAATACGCGCCACATGGCGAAATCCTTCGCATAAACATGTTTTTATCGCATGCGTTCATCTTTTTGCGTCGGTCATATGCAAATATGTACAACAGCTTTGGTGAAGCTATTGAAATTTGTCCGGACAAGTTTATTGTGATACTATGAATACGCTGCAATCGTCGACCGCATTTACCGTTCCTGACCAGCCCGGCAATGGCGAACCGCTCGCCGAGCCGCGTGCGCGTGATAGCTTTGACTACGCCATAGATGTGATTGTGGCCGGTGCCGGAGCGGCGGGGCAATGCGCGGCTATGGCTGCGGCAGATCAAGATCGTAGCGTGTGGCTGCTTGAACGCGATGCAACGCCAAAAGGCTCCACCGCTATGAGCGAAGGCGCCATTGCGGCGGCCGGCAGTAAATCGCAGCGCGCCGCGGGCGTTGAAGACAGCGGCGAAGCATTTTTCAACGATATCATGCGCAAAACCGACAATAAGGTCGATGCGGACTTTGCCCGCGCAGTGGCCTATGGCTCAGGCCCAACAATCGACTGGCTGGTGGAGGTGCATAAGTTGCCGCTTGCCTATGACCCGGACTGGGAAGCGGTCTATGGGCACACCATCAAACGCTTGCATAAACCGCCCAGCGGCACCGGCGAAGAGCTGATCAGCGCATTGGCTGCAGCTGCTGAAACCGCTGGCGTAACGCTCGTCAATAACGCGACTTTGGTGAAGGCCTATTATGACGAAGCCGGCGCTGTTTCAGGGGTCTGTGTTGAGCGGCCCGATGGCACACGCGAAGATATTGGCTGCGGCGCCTTGGTTCTAGCCACATGTGGCTTCGGCGCCAACCCTGACATGATTGCCGAAAACATCCCAGAAATGAAAAATGCGTTTTACTGGGGGCATGAGGGCAATGACGGGATCGGCATCCGCATTGGCAAAGCACTGGGCGGTGCAACCCAATATATGGACGCTTATCAAGGCCTTGGGCTCCTTGCCAAGGCGTATGGCGAAATCGTGCATCCGGCTGTCATGTTTTATGGCGGGGTGATCGTCAACATCAATGGCGAACGCTTTGAAAATGAGCTGGTCGACGTGTCAGGCCAGGGTGCGCGCATCATTGCCCAACCGGAGAAAACCGGCTGGGTGCTGTTTAATGAGACAGCGTTTCAAGCCGCTATGAAAACGCCGCAGATGGAAAAGCTAAATGACATGGGCGGCGTGAAGCGCGCGCAGACGGTTGAGGATTTGAGCGCGGTCATCGGCTGCACGCCAGAGCGCCTTGCGGACACTTTGTCCAGTTTGCGTGAGACTGCATTGGCAAGCACATCATGCGCCTATGGCCGGGCCTTCAAGCCCAGTGATGCGCCGGGCTTTCCGATATATGCTGCAAAAGTGACCGGCGCGCTGTTTCATACGCAAGGTGGCCTGATGGTCGATGGCCATGCTCAAGTGATGAACAATGCGGGACAAACCCTGCCAAATTTGTTTGCTGCTGGCGGCACAGCGCGGTCTATTTCTGGCCCTGGGGCCAGTGGGTATTTACCGGCCGCAGGCCTGTGCATGGCGGTCACACTTGGCCGGCTTGCAGGCGAACAGGCAGCGAAAGTCGCGGTGCTATACGATACATAGGAAAGGCGCTGAGCATGTTGCAGCGACCGACGGCGCGTTACACTGCACCTTATCAGCATAGGCCGACCACTGCGTCGGGTATCGAATAAGTTTGGGTTGCACACGTGCCAGCGCCATTTTAAGCAGCGGTGCCCATGCCAATGCGGCATAACCAAACAGTGGTAGACATTTGCCAGATCCTGCCAAGTTCCATGAGTGGCCACGCGGCTGCGCTGCACTGATATCGGCATTTTTGCTGTGCCTGTCAGCGGCATATGCACAAGACCCTACGACAGATACTGAAACAATCATCGTGCGCGCGCGCGGCCTATCACAGCAGAGTTTAAGCCCGTTACAGCCAGAGGTCAGCCTGAACGAAAATGATATTGCCGCTTACGGTTTAAGTACAGTCGCCGAACTTATCGAGGCCTTGAGCCCGCAAACGAGCTCTGCGCGCGGGCGTTCCAGCGGGCGCCCCTTCGTTCTGGTCAATGGTGAGCGTACGGCTAATTTTCGCGAATTTGCCCGTTATCCTACCGAAGCCATTGAGCGGGTTGATATTTTGCCTGAGGAAGTTGCGCTGTCTTATGGCTTTCCCGCTAGCGCTCGGGTGGTCAATATCATTCTAAAACGCAGTGTTACACTTGCGGCAATTGAGTCCGAGCTACGCGTGTCTGGCGAAGGCGGGACCAACGAGCTTGTTGGGTCAGCCCAATATGTCGTCATCGACGGCAGCACCCGCACCAGCCTGGATGGCGCCGCCAGGCGGCGCACCCCGCTGTTTGAAGCTGAACGCGATATTGACTTTGCCGGGCAAGACAATGACGCGGCATTTCGAACGCTATTGTCACGCCAGCGCCAATGGGAACTTGGTGGATCGATTGCACGGCCCCTCTTTGCAGACGTAAAAGGCAGCTTAAGTGCTGCTTTTGAACGCGTCATCGACGATGATGAGCGCGGCGAAGACCTTACTGCGCCGGGTACGCCGCTGACCCAGCGCGCGCAAACCGATACCGCGGACATCGGGCTAACCCTATCACGCCGCGATGGCGCAACGTTGATGACGCTGACCACGAGCGCCAATCGGGTTGAGACCGACACAACGACCGCCCTTAATAGCCAAACCAACAACCCGGTCCGTTTTGCGCGAGACACGACACTGCAACGGACCACTTTTAGCTCTGATTTTAGCATCAATTCAGAGGCCATACAGCTACCGGCGGGCCCGCTATCGCTAACAGCGCAGCTTGGCTTTAATACGGTTGAGCAACGCACTCGCACCGCGCAATTGAATATGACGACGCAGGCCGAACTTGCCCGTGATACGGTGTCTGGCCAACTCAGTGCAACAGCGCCGCTTAGACTTGCGCGTGAGACACTGCCGCCACTTTATATAAATGCAAATATTGACCTTGTAGATCTCTCCGATATCGGAACGTTGATAACCTATGGCTATGGTCTGTATTGGGAACCGCGCACTGGCCTCAGCATTAATATCTCAACGACGCGTGAACGGGGGGCACCATCATTAAACGAACTTGGCGGCCCAATCGTGATAACGCACGCTCAGCGCGTATTCGATTTTACTGCCAATCAAAATGTGTTTGTCGAAACCGTAACCGGCGGTAATCCTGGCCTTATCGCCGACCGCCGCCGGGTCATCAAACTCGCCCTCCAATTTGATCCAAAACAACGTGGGCCGTGGCGTTTTAACGTGGATTATACGCGCGCGCGCATCAGCGATGAGACCCGCACCTTCACCCTCCTCACACCGCAATTTGAAGCGGCCTTTCCAAATCGTATCGTCCGCGATGGCGCTGGCGTACTGGTCTCCTTCGACCGGCGCCCGGTCCTGACCGCGCAAACCGAACGCGATGAACTGAAGACGACCATTAACTGGGTCAAGCGTTACCGCGGCAGTGGCTTTAGTCAGCTGCTGTCCGGCGGCAAACCAGGACGCAAACAAGCAAAATCAGGCCAGCCACAGCAAACGGGCGGTAGCCTGCGCATGACGCTGACACATCGCCTTGTACTGCGCGACCGCGTACGCATTGCCCCAGGCGTCGAGCCATTCGACTTTCTATCGGGCGCAGCAGCAACCGCGCTTGGCGGCACGCCGCAGCATAGATTGAATGCATCGCTAAGGCGCTGGCGTAATGGATTGGGGCTCTCAGCCTCACTTGGCTATCAAAGCGGCACTGAAATTATCAACGCGACCGAGACATTATCGTTCTCAAGCCTGGTGACCAGCGCGCTGCGCATAAGTTATAATCTAAGCCGTAGGCCAAACTTAATAA
>JBCCLR010000084.1:0-14263 GCA_039026755.1 Pseudomonadota bacterium
ACGTGCACGTTTGCGCTAGATTAGGCGATCGGATGCAACCCAACCAAGCTCAGCCTTTGGCCAACATTGGTGTCTTTGTTGCGCTGGCGCTGCTGGCAGTTGGCCTGGCGCTCGCCGGCTTCGTTGAATGGACACCCGTTCTGATCATGTGCGGCGCCTTCGTCGTTGGCGCTTTTGTTATTACCTTTAAAACCGATAAGCACCTTGCCCAGCATCGGCGTGAAGCCGAGCGCAACACAGAAGCGCGCGAGCGTGAAAAAGCATTGCTGTTTGCATCGCTTCGTTCGCGCATTGTCAGGGGCTTTCCCTCGCCTCTATTGATGATTGATGCAAATCGAAAAGTTGTCGAAGCCAATCGACATGCGCGCGATATGTTCGGACCCGACATTATTGGCAATGATGTATCATTCTATTTGCGCCAACCTGCTGCACTTGAGGCGATCCGAGATACCATTGCATCAGGACGGCCAGAACAGCGTGAATTCCAGCTTTCAACGCCGGTTGAGCGGTACTACACCGTCTTTGCAAACCGCGTTGATCAAACCGAGTACGGCGGCGGACCGCCAGAGGACGCGGATTTCTTTGTAGTGATTGCTATCCAAGATATCACCAAGTCTAAGTTGTCAGACAAAATGCGGGTTGATTTTATTGCCAATGCCAGCCACGAGCTGCGCACGCCGTTATCGGCTCTTATTGGATTTATTGAAACGCTGAGCGGGCCAGCCGCTGATGACAAAGACGCCCATAAGCGCTTTTTGGATATCATGGCTCAGGAAGCTGATCGAATGATCCGTGTTATTGATGATCTGCTGTCATTGTCACGCATTGAGCTTGAAAAACACGTACCGCCGCGCGACGTACTGGACTTGCCGGGCATCGCAAGCAATGTAACGCAGTCGCTGCAAATGGCCTTAAAAGATGCCGATAAAACCCTGAGTGTGGATGTCGCGGATGCGCTGCCGACCATTCACGGCGACCGCGACCAGCTTATTCAGGTATTCCAAAACCTCATCACCAACGCGATTAAGTACAGCCGAGACAACGCTCATATCCAGGTGTTTATTGATGCCCCTGATAATCGCGATGTGCGCATCCGGGTTATTGATCAAGGGGATGGCATTGCGCCCGAGCAGATACCGCGTCTCACAGAACGATTTTACCGCGTCGATACCGCACGGTCGCGGCAAATTGGCGGCACCGGCCTCGGTCTTGCAATCGTGAAACACATTGTTGAGCGCCATAGTGGGCAACTGGCAATCGAAAGTGAGCTGGGGGTCGGCACAACCATAACGCTGCAATTTCCAGCGCTGAACCAATCCACTCAGACGCCGACCCAAGTTCAAGAAAGTCGCCAAAGTGCATAAGCATTGCAAAATCCTTGTGAGCGCAGCAATGGTGTGGACTGCGCTCAGCTCTGGCGCGGTGCATGCGCGCGATCACATCCATATCGTTGGCTCATCCACCGTGTTTCCGTTTGTAACGACAGCGGCAGAAGAGTTTGGCCAGAAAACGCAATATGGCACGCCAATTGTAGAACAGCTTGGGACAGGCGGCGGGCTTAAATTGTTTTGCAGTGGATTGGGCGCAACCGCACCCTTCGACTATCCCGATATTGCCAATGCATCACGGCGCATCAAGCCCAGTGAACGCGCTTTATGTCAGCGCAATGGGGTGAGTGAGATCATTGAGCTCAAAATTGGCTATGATGGCATCGTGCTTGCAAACGCTGCCGCAGGGCCAAACCTTGCCCTAACGACGCGCCAGCTTTACCTCGCGCTGGCCAAATGGGTGCCAAGCAGAGACGACGCGGCCGGCGGATTTGTCGAAAATCCGTATCTGAACTGGAGCGATGTATCGCCAGACTTGCCTGACATGCCCATTAGAGTGATCGGGCCACCAGAAACGTCAGGCACCCGTGATGCTTTCAATACGCTCGCAATACAAGCCGGCTGCGAGGGCATGCCAAATATCCGAGCCAGAGCGCAGCGTGACGCACGTGTATTTGGCACACTGTGCACGCGCTTGCGCGCCGACCAGCGTTATATTGAAGCGGGTGAAAACGACAATCTCATCGTTCAAAAACTGCGCGCTGATCCAAAGGTCGTGGGCGTGCTTCCCTTTAGTTTTTTAGCGCAAAACACCGACGTGATCAAACCCGCACAGATCAATGGGGCGATCCCTGCTCCAGCATCCATCAGGTCGCGCGAGTACCCGATTGCACGCTCCCTTTATGTCTACATTAAAAGCGCACACGCGCGATCTGTCCCTGGAGTGGCTGATTTTCTGTCTGAGCTGATCAGCGACGCAGCAATGGGCGAGTTTGGCTATTTGCGCGATAAGGGGCTGATCGCGCTTGCTGACCCCGAACTTTCCATGCTGCGCAATAAGATCTTGTCGATACCCTCGGCGCAGGCCACCCTGTCTATTAGAGATCGGGCGCCATGACGACAAACGTCACAGTCTTTGCAGCGCTATGCATTTGCGCCGTGTTTTATCTATTGGCGCGCGGCCGCGCATTGGCGTTCGCATCACGCACCGCCGGAACGTTCCAATCACGCGCAACATTTCATGGTTGGTGGGTGGGGCTTGTCGCACTTGCACCAGTGGTTGTCTTCATCGCGGTCTGGGCGGCCGCTGGCCAATGGATTATTGAAACGCTGGTCTTGCAGAAGCTCGCCCTTGCAGACGCGCCGCAGACGGCGCTGCAGCGACAGCAGTTTTTTGTTCAAATCGCCAATATTCTTGATGGCCGGGCGGTCATCCCGCCGACACCGCAGGTTTTAAAGTCGGCGGCGGACTATAACGATTATTTGATGCTGTCGCGCACAGCTATCGGTGCCCTCAGTCTCTTTTCCTGCTTCGCATGTGGGCTTTTGGCGCTGCGCCGCTCAAACCTGAATACGCCCGCTCAGCAGCGTGTTGAACGGGTCATGCAGATTGCCTTGCTGGCATCAAGTATCGTTGCTGTGTTGACCACATTTGCCATCGTTTTATCGCTGGTGTTTGAAAGTCTGCGGTTTTTTAATTTAGTACCCATTAGCGACCTTTTGGGGTTGCAATGGAACCCGCAGTCATCCCTTAGCTTCACGTCTCAAGAGGATTTAGGCAGCTACGGCATCGTCCCACTGTTGTCCGGGACGCTTCTCATCACATTTGTCGCCATGCTTGTCGCTGTGCCGATTGGATTGATGTCGGCGATCTATTTAACGCAATATGCTGGTAAAACCTTCCGAGCCTTTGCAAAACCAATGCTGGAAATCCTCGCGGGCATCCCAACAGTGGTTTACGGGTTTTTTGCAGCGCTGATCGTCGCTCCAGCAGTACGCCGCGCTGGTCAAAGCTTTGGACTAGATGTGGCTTCAGAAAGTGCGCTTGCAGCAGGTCTTGTCATGGGCATCATGATCATACCCTTCATGTCATCCCTGTCTGATGATGCGCTCGCCGCTATCCCTGCTGACATTAAAGATGGCTCTTTTGCGCTGGGCGCGACCACGGCTGAGACGGTACGTCAAGTTCTTCTGCCGGCCGCTTTACCTGGAATTTTTGGCGCCATATTGCTTGCGGTATCGCGGGCGATTGGCGAGACGATGATTGTCGTTATGGCCGCTGGCCTGGCCGCAAATTTGACATTTAATCCGCTTGAGTCAGTAACCACCGTTACCGTGCAAATCGTTAAGCTTCTCACCGGTGATCAAGCCTTTTCGAGTGCCAAAACGCTATCCGTGTTTGCGCTTGGACTCATTTTGTTTTGCATGACACTGACAATGAACGCGATGGCACTTTTCATCGTGCGCAGATACCGCGAAACCTATGAGTAACGCGAACAACCCCCTCACTTCTGCAAGCTCGGCGCTTTGGCGCAGCGAGCAAATGCAGCGGCGGATTGCCAAACGACAAGTCCGAGACCGGCGGTTTAAACGCCTTGGCCTGACTGCTGTGCTTGCTGCGGCAGCGTTCATCGTGGTCCTGCTCAGCGTTGTTATTACACGCGCTATTCCAGGCCTGAGCCAAGCACAAGTCTCGCTTGAAGTCTATTTTGACCCGTTGGTCATTGGCGCGACACCAGACACTGCGGCGACCGTGGCCGGCCGAACTGCCATTGTTTATGCCAACTACGGCCAGCTCATTGCAGAAGCGATAAACAGACGATTTGCAGATGTTAGCGACCCGGATAAGCAGCGCCAACTGCGGACCTTGATGTCACCGGGTGCGCGCGCAGCGCTGCGCAGAAAAGTCCTAAAAAACTCGGATTTGATCGGCACGAAGCAATCTATATGGCTCTATCTATCTGATGACGCGGACTTTTATCTGCGCCAACGCGCACGATCCGTAGAGCCTCTCCCAATGACTAGTCTTACGACCAAGGCAGCCACTTGGCTTAATCGGCTACAAGACGAGAATTTAACGCGGCGCAGTTTTCACTGGCTGTTTTTTCAGCGCGGGGATTCGCGTGAGCCTGAATTGGCAGGAATTTTGGGGGCTGTTATGGGCTCGTTCCTGACCTTAACAGTGACCATCGCAATTGCGTTTCCTGTCGGATTGGCAAGCGCCATTTATCTCGAAGAGTTTGCGCCAAAAAATCGGTTTGTTGACATTGTCGAGGTCAACATCAACAACCTCGCGGCAATTCCATCCATTATCTTTGGATTGCTTGGTCTTGCGGTGCTGTTGAACGTGTTTCACTTGCCACGCTCATCCCCCTTAGTAGGCGGCATCACCTTGGCATTGATGACGCTGCCAACAATCATCATTGCGGCGCGCGCTGCTATTACGGCGGTCCCGCACAGCTTGCGCGAAGCGGCCATGGCCATTGGGGCAAGCCCGATACAGGTTGTCTTCCACCATGTCGTGCCGTGTGCCATGCCGGGTATAATGAGTGGCACAATCATTGGAATGGCCCAAGCTTTGGGCGAAACCGCCCCCCTCTTAATGATTGGTATGGTGGCATTTGTGGTTGACGTGCCTGGCGGCCTAAGCGAAGCGGCAACTACATTACCAGTACAGATTTTTCTCTGGGCTGATAATCCAGAGCGCGCATTTACCGAAAAAACGTCCGCCGCTATTTTAGTGCTTATGCTTTTTCTGTTTGCCATGAATGGACTCGCAGTTTATCTGCGCAACCGCTTTGAAACCCGCTGGTAGCTGTCATGACGCACATTGCTGAAGCCTCACCTGTCCAGAGCCACGACAATACCGTGCCTGCGGGTCCTACCGCCAAGGCCACCGCGCGTGCGGTCAATGTCACATATGGAAACACGCGCGCCGTTAAAAACGTCGATCTCGACATCTTCACTGATGAAGTTACCGCGCTCATCGGGCCCTCTGGGTGCGGAAAATCCACCTTTCTGCGCTGTTTTAACCGGATGAATGATACCATCGAAAATGCGCGCGTAAGCGGTGATATTCGGATTGATGGAGAAGACATCTATGGCGCCACTATCAACGTCGTCCAGCTGCGCGCGCGGGTTGGAATGGTGTTTCAAAAACCAAATCCCTTTCCCAAATCAATATACAACAACGTGGCCTACGGGCCGCGCATTCACGGGCTTGCAGCGCCCGGACCCGACCTTGACCAGGTGGTCGAAGTATCACTGCAAAAAGCTGGCCTATGGGATGAAGTTAAAGACCGGCTTGACCAGCCAGGCACAACGCTGTCAGGAGGGCAGCAGCAGCGTCTGTGCATCGCGCGGGCGATTGCGGTCAATCCTGAAGTTATCCTTATGGACGAGCCGTGCTCAGCACTTGACCCCATCGCCACCGGTAAAGTCGAAGAGCTGATCGAAGAGCTTCGTGGTCGTTTTGCCATTATGATTGTGACACATTCGATGCAGCAAGCCGCTCGGGTCTCGCAAAAAACTGCGTTTTTTAACCAAGGTGAACTCATAGAATATGGCCCAACCGCCGATGTGTTCACAAAACCGAAACATGAACAGACCAAAGACTACATTATGGGACGCTATGGCTAGCCGCGCGGGCACGCGGCCGGCTCAGGAAAAAGGGACACGATGCCGTCGCTTCCGAAACATACATTAAAAGCTTATGACGCAGAATTGGATGAACTGCGCGCGTTGGTAAGCCAAATGGGCGGGCTTGCGCAGTCTCTGCTTGAAGATGCAATTGCCGCATTACTCCTACGTGATAGCAAACGCGCGACACAGCTTATTGCCGCTGATAAAGCCATTGACACACTGGAAATCGAAATTGAACGGCTCGCAGTCCAGACGATCGCCTTGCGTGCGCCGATGGCCGATGATTTGCGCGAGATTATCGGTGCGCTAAAAATATCGGCCATTCTTGAACGCATTGGCGATTATGCAAAGAATATTGCAAAGCGCGCGACAGTGCTTGCGGAAATGGACCAGTTTCAGCACATGGCGATCTTGCCAGAGATGAGCCGTCTGGCCAGTGGCATGATTAAAGATACGCTTGATGCGTTTGTGGAACGCGATGCTGATAAAGCCGCAGCGGTGCGAGACCGCGACCCGCAGGTCGATAGTTTATACAACGCACTGTTCCGCGAGTTGCTGACCTATATGATGGAAAACCAGCGCGCCATTACGCCATCAACCCATCTTTTGTTTATTGCAAAGAACATCGAACGCATTGGCGATCACGCCACCAATGCTGCTGAGGTCGTCTATTTCAGTGCAACCGGCAATGCGCTTGAGGCAACGCGAGAGAAGAAAGATCGCACGGCCTTTGCAACATTGGACGACTGGCAAAGCAAATAGCAAAAAGTGCCAGAAACGAGGAGGCATCGAGCAAATATGGATATACAAGTCACAACATCGCGGGCGATTAAGCCACGCATTTTGGTGGTTGAAGATGATGCTCATATCTCAGAATTGGTGCGCTATAATCTCGACCGTGAAGGCTTTGACGTGTCGCACTGCGAAGACGGAGAAGAAGCCCTTTTAAAGGCGGAGGAAGACACGCCTGATCTTATCGTTCTTGATTGGATGTTGCCGCACGTCTCTGGAATAGAGGTATGCCGGCAACTGCGCCGCCGCTCTCAAACGCTGAGTATCCCTATCATTGTCCTGACTGCCCGCACTGAGGAAGCCGATCGTATCCGCGGCCTAGAAACCGGCGCTGATGACTATATGACCAAGCCGTTTTCGCCGCGCGAACTCATTGCGCGTATTAACGCTGTCCTGCGCCGTACGCGTCCAGCGTTAACCGGAGCCTCTCTGAGCTATGCGGACATCATCATGGATACAACAACCCACAAAGTGATGCGTGGCGGCCGGCAGGTCAAACTCGGGCCAACCGAGTTTCGGTTGCTACGCCATTTTCTTGAGCATCCAAGCCGGGTATTTTCACGTGAGCAGTTGCTAGATGCTGTTTGGGGCCATGATGTCTATGTCGAGCAGCGTACTGTTGACGTACATATTCGGCGCTTACGCAAAGCGCTTAATCACGGCGATGAAAGTAACATCATTCGGACGGTTCGATCCGCCGGCTATGCGCTTGATGCGAGCGTGCATTAATCGTTGCACAGTCGACCAGAGTAAGCGACGAATACTTTCGTTCCCGTAGCGATATGTGCTGTCGACTTGATTTACACTCCATAGCATTAACCTCTTCGTATCATTATGGCACAGTTATTTTATCGTACTGTTTTTAAATAAGATTCTTGTCCTGGCCTGATATTTGCACAGTTATTAAACGTAAGTGACGGGCACGCTGGTCAAGTTCTGGCTCCGACATCAACTCAAACCCCGAGCCAGTGACATTAAGCAATGTGGCGGCCCGACATCGGAAAGGCCGCCAGATATGGCGCGTGATCGCAATAACACTGGGCTTCGGCGTATTATTCCGCAGAGCTCACTGGTTATGATCATTTCCGGCGCGGTGTTTGGGTGGCTGATCGCTTTTGCGGTGATATACGGCCTTGTACGCGGTCTTGCCGAAGGCGACGACCTGATCGCCGTGGAGGACAAAGCAAATAATTTGTCAGAGATCGCTCCAGCCGCGGGAGAATAATTTTCCTTACGCCTTTTCTGCCCAGTGGCATGCGAGCAGCTGATTGACGTGGCTGCTATAGGCTTGCCGAGGGTGCGGATGGCAAACCCTAGAGCGTGGCTAACGTCGGCCTGAATTGTCGTCTCACCAAACACCTCGCGCGGTACCGACCGATGCCTGATGCCACAAAACCCAACAGCCTCCGCGAGGGGGCTTATCTCGCGAAGGCTGAAGACGAGATGTGCTTTTAGGCACATCTACGCTTTTTGAGCACAGCTATCTCCAAATAGAGATCAGCGATGCTCTAAAATGCAAAACGCACACCAGCCTCGAGAATAGAGGCGGTATTTTCGATCTCAAAGTCCGCTGAAAACAGATCAGCTTCTACGCCGACACTGCTCGTGCCGCGAAAGCGGTAGCCAAGATAAAGACCAGTGCTCTGGTTAAGATCATAGGTCGCTCCAGCCATAAGCTGATACGCAAACTTCGTGGCGCTGTCTTGAATGATCGTCGTGTCGGAAGGTGAGTAGTCCACGTCCACAAAGCCAAGGCCTATGCCAAGCCCAACATATGGCGTGAACGCACTGTCGTTTTTAAAGTCGTAATAGCCATTCGCCATAATGAATACTGTTGACAAATCGCCCTGCCCGTCGGCTACGAGATCGGCAACCGAGACGCCAAGGTTATCTGCGCCGGTGACCAGAACGCCTGCATCTTCATCACTCAGATCAATATCAGCAGCGAACACGCCGGTGTGTGTGTCTACATTATTGGCCTGATAGGCCAATTCGATTTCGCCGCGCAATGGACCAAAATAGCGTCCAAAAGCACCATTGAGGGCAAAGCCAGTACTAAACTCGGTGTCCCATCCGACGGCGGTGCCGTCTGGGAGCTCTGTGCCTGCGGGAATTGTTGTGCCGGCTCCCGTCGTAAACGCACCATTGAATGTGCCATCATTTGTTGAATCGCCAAGCAAGGACAAGCCGGCGGAAAATGATGTGTAATATCTATCGTCTGTATCTTGCTGTGCGTGCGCAGCCTGCACGGCTGCAACCGTCATCAAAAGTGTGGTGCCTAAACTGGTAATATCGCGTCTCATCATGGTCTCCCTATGTCGACGGGGGGTTCGAAATGAACGCGCAAACCAATCGGCGCGTCGTAGATGGAAACGACGAACAATGCGGGATTATTCCCACACCCCAGTGTTTTTTGTGAAAGATGGATGCGACGCGCCGCATAGCGCGTTGCGCGAATCCGGCCAATGAAATGTCTATAGGCTGAGCGCGCCGACGCGCCGCTACCTGCTCTGCCCGGTTGATATAGCAGCGCTTTGAGACGCGGGGAATACGGCGCCTGCACCAAACATATTGTCCTTACCCGGCGGCCCTAAATCGACGGCAGTACGCTCAATCAGCGCAAGCGCTAAGTCGGCCGCTCCTAGCGCCGGCGCGCGAAAGGCTTGCCCAAGAATGGCAGCAACAACAGGCGCGGCGAAGGACGTACCAGAAACCGGCTCGCTTTCAGCTGGATCGCTGCTCAAAACTGGTATTTCAACATCAACACCGATGGCCGCAACGTCCACGCCCGGTCCTGCATTTGCCTTGCCATATAAGCTCAGCTGCTGATCGACCGCAGTGACACCGATCACATGCGGATAAGCCGCCGGATATGCAGGGCCACGTTTAAGCCCTTCATTGCCGACAGCCGCCACGATGACGTGTCCACGCGCTATTAATGCGGCAATGGCAGCTTCTAGTAAATCATGCGGCGGGCCTGACAAACTGAGGTTGACTACAGACAAATTTTGATCTGCCATCCACTCAAGCGCTAGCGCAATTGCAGCAACATCAGCATAGCCAGTTACATTCGAAAAGACGTCCGCGACGACCAAATGCTGTGCTCCTGACCGCACCGCTTGCGCGGCAACTGTCGTGCCATGACGGCGCGGCAGAACCGCATCTCCCGGGCCAAATTTTCGCTGCTTGAGCGTGACCGGCATGTCCCGGGCGACCAAGCGGTTAACCAACCTTGGATCAACCGCAGTATCAATAAGCCCAAGCCGTGTGCCATTCAGCACCACCGGTGATCCACTCCGTACTGTTGCATCAGGCTCCGCCGCAGACCGGCGTACTGAAGCCGAGCTAGCGGCAAACAACGCATTTGGCAAATACGTCCCTTCTGGGTCTGCTCGGCGTGCACGCCGTAGGGCTTTTTTAACCGAGCGACTGCTGCGAATAGCGATAACGTCAATGGTCATGGCCAATTGCTGCAAGCGCTCTGAGCGCGTAATGACGTAGCCAAGATCTGCCAATTGCTGGCGCGAGGCCGATGACAAGTTAATTCCAATAAATTCGCCACTGCGGACGTAAAAGTTGCCGCGCCTACCACCCAAACGCTCCATGCCAACTTGCATACCCGTCAACGATTGCCGGGCTATAGCGTTAGAGCCCGTCGCGCGCATCATGGCGGCTTGTCGATGGTGTGCGGACATCATCTGCGCACTGTGATGCATACGCTGCACCCGGTCCGTCGATAAGTGACGCATATGCGCGTCCATCTGGGCCGCCGCCAACTGCGGAGCCATTAAAATGCCAAATGCGGCGGCTACCGTCAGCTTTCGTGAGATAAATTTAGTCATCGGCTGCATAAGACCACCGCCAAACAGAAAAAACAACGCCGGGCAACTTTGTTACGGAATAATAAGACTATCGCAGACGTTGTCTAGACAAACAGTGTGAGCTCACCCTTTGACAAACCAGACTGGACAAATCATCGGCGCCATTCCACGCCTGCGGCGCTTTGCGTATTCCTTGACGGGAAATACGAGTGATGCGGATGATTTGGTTCAGGCGTGCCTAGAAAAAGCACTCAAAAATCGCACGAAGTACACAGATACAGGCGACATTGCCCCATGGCTCTTTAAAATTATGAAAAACACATTTATCGACCATACCCGCGCGCAGGCTCGTCGCCCCGCCTTTGTTGAACTTGAAACCAGCGCGAGCCAAGCGACAGCTGATCGACAGCCCACACCAGAAGAGGCACTGGCCCATCGTGACACCCTCAACGCGATTGACGGCTTGCCTGAAGAGCAGAAGTTGATTGTGGCACTGGTGCTTGTCGATGGACGCAGTTATCAAGAAGCCGCCGATATCCTGCGCATCCCCGTTGGAACAGTGATGAGCCGATTGGCCCGCGCACGGCGGCGATTGCAAGAAGAACTTCAAGATCAAAGGCGCAGCGCATGACAGAGCTCGACATCAGTATCGAAAAGTATCTTGCAGGCATGATGCAAGGTGAGGAACTGCAGCAATTTGAAAATCGGCGGCAAATCGATGAGACGCTGCAACACAGGCTTGCGCAGGCCGAAGCGATCAGTGCGCGCGTGCGCGCGGCCGCACGTGAGATTGACAGCGCACCGATGTCGCAAAGCTTGCTGGCAACCATTGAAGCTGCTGGAAAATCGCCGCAAAATTCGCGTGGCCTAAGGAACGTGCAATCATGGATGCAAGGCTTGCCACCGATCGTGCCGCGGTTGTTAGGGCCCGTCGCATTGGCTTGTATCGCAGCCGCTGCAATCGTGGTTTTGCGGCCACATGCGCTGCAGCCGGACAGCAGTGTTTATGTTGGTTCAATGAACATATCAGCCTTTGCCGATACGCTGCCTGCCGGTGTGGCCGCTGCCAACCTACAATTCACGGGCAGCTATCGCCGTGGTGATGGCGGCGTTTGCCGTGTTTTTGAATTGTCTGCGCCCAATAAGCAGCAAGGACTGATATGCGCGCGCGGTGACGCTTGGACGCTCGTCGCTATGACTGGCAAACCCGCAGGGGCCTATAGCCCCGCAGGCGCCCAATCAGACTTCATTGACGCTTATTTGGCCACTATGGCACCGTTATCGTCTGCTGAAGAGCGTGTTTTTCTCGGCAGCAGAAATGTCAATACACAGCCTTAGACAGTGACATATGCAGCCTAGAAATCCGCCCGCAATCTTAAGCCGCCGCCAACATCTGGTGACGTATCTGAAAAGCCGGTGAGCGCATATCCCAACACCGAAAACTGATCACCGAGGGGCGCTGAAAAATAAACACTAAGCTCTTTCACATCATCGAGACCAGAAATCACTGCTTGGCGCCAGTCAGCGGCTAAACCAACGCCAGTGCCATTATAAAAGCCACGATAAAAGCTAAGCGAGGCACGCGTTCTGTCCTGCACATCAAAGCGGCTAGACCGGCCACTCATGGTATGTCCGAGACCTGCACTGATGCTGAAGTCGCCAAGACGTTTAATAACATCCACGTCCAAACTGCCGTCTGCCTCACCGGTACTGAGGAGTTGATCAACGTCTCCGGTTGGTAATTTTACGGCAAGAGATACATCAATCAAAACGCCGAGGTATGGCAGCACAAACCCGCGCGAGACTGCGACGCGCACATCGCCAAGACCTTCGCTGGTTTGGGTTTGCTGCGTTTCGATAACCGTTACCGTGCGGATTGGCTCAAGGCCGGCTGAAATGCTGGTGACCGTAAACCCAGGTGCGATAAAAGCGGCAGGCCCTTCGACCCTTACATAAGGAACGCTCAGGCGGGCCTGCCAACCATCAAAAATCGCCTCTATATCAGCCGTAGCGATAAAGATATCCGTGTTTTGTTCCGCGCCAAACGTACCGGAACTCAATTCAGCACCGGCCACGACAGAAAAGTCTGCTGCGGCGCAATGCGACGTAGCAGCGACGCAGCTGGCACTAAAAACCAATACTGCGGTGGCCAGGATACGATAGCCGCACACACACGCGGTGCGGCAGGTGAGCTGAGTTTCATGGGCATTAGACATGAGAGAGTTGCCGCACAGTCGTATGGCCTTTAGGACGCCGTTTTTTGCTTATCTATTGCAAAGCAAGTCGCCATAAAGGAAGGAACGTTATATTCCGGCTCGATATTCCATGCATAAAGAGAGCGCGCTGTGGTTCACACCAGACCATTAATATGCCATCCTGCTACGGCGAAAGCTAGCGACCTCGCCTCTAAAATTGGCGTCTCAGCGGCCATAGAGATTGGGCCAAACGCACTTACACTCACATATCAAATCAATGCTGACCGCAAGCACATTGCATTCCCTAAAGCCTGCGCTAATGCGCGCGAAACACCGTTCAATAGCGCTAAGCTCCGGCGGGATGATCTGTGGAAAACAACATGCTTTGAGGCTTTTTTAGCGCCATCAGATACGCCTGCATATTATGAAATCAATTGCGCAGCGTCGGGTCATTGGGCTGCGTATCGGTTTTCAAGCTATCGCCAGGGCCAATCACAGGCTGATATTGACCTTGCCGCGCCGGTGGATGTTGCTGTCTACAACAACCACATCACGTTGCACGCTGTTTTGCGTATGCCCTTTGAACTGGATGAGGTGCGGATCGGCCTAAGCGCGGTTGTCGAAGAGCGGGCAGGCCCACTGTCATATTGGGCACTGCATCATCCTAAAAGCACGCCAGATTTTCATGATCCAGAAGGGTTTTGCCTGCCTATAGCGGAGGCCAAAGCGTTATGACTTTTGGTATTGATCGGCTTATTGCCGAGCCCAAAATACGCGCCGCACTTGCTGGAAAACGCGTTGCCCTCCTTGCCCACCCTGCTTCCGTGACAGCGGACCTATCCCACAGCCTCGACGCGCTAAAAGCGATTGGTGATTTGAACGTTACCGCAGCATTCGGACCGCAGCATGGCCTGCGCGGCGAAAAACAAGACAATATGGTGGAATCCGTTGACTACGTTGACCCCGTGCACGCGATACCGGTATTCAGCTTGTACGGCGAGGTGCGCCGGCCAACGCCAGACATGATCGATCATTTTGATGTTCTGCTTATTGACCTCCAGGATCTTGGCTGCCGCATTTATACCTTTCTCACGACGCTGCTATATTGCCTCGAAGCGGCAAGTGCGCACGGCAAATCGGTCTGGGTGCTTGATCGGCCAAACCCCGCCGGCAGGCCGGTTGAAGGGACGCTGCTGCAGCCCGGCTGGGAAAGCTTTGTTGGCGCTGGGCCGCTGCCGATGCGGCACGGGCTAACGCTTGGCGAGGCAGGCCACTGGTTCATCCGTCATTTTAACCTTGATGTCGACTACCGGGTCATCGAAATGAAAAACTGGGCTCCGGCCGTTGCGCCCGGCTACGGCTGGCCCCTGGGGCAGCGTGCCTGGGTCAATCCAAGCCCAAATGCGCCGACGCTATCGATGGCGCGCGCCTATGCCGGGACGGTAATGCTTGAAGGGACCACCTTATCAGAGGGGCGCGGCACAAC
>JBCCLR010000085.1:0-13874 GCA_039026755.1 Pseudomonadota bacterium
ATCATGGTCTTGCGCTAAGGTCAGCGTGTCGACGACAGAAAGGAAGCCATGCAAGATGGCATGGTCGTGGGTTTCAATGGCTTGCAGTAAAGGCCAAGGGTGTGCGCTGCCAGAGGTTTCAATGATGATATGCGTGGCGCCTGCGTCGCCGAGCTCGTAAACTGCAGCGCAAAAGCGTTTGAGGCCCTCTGAGCTGCTAATGCTGCTTGCCGGAATCGAGACAAATAAGGGATCGCCCTGCTGCAACACTTCTGTGCTGTCGAGCAGCCTGCCATCTACATCGAGTGCGCTCATCTCGTTCACGATGACGCCCAATTGCACGTCGGCAACATCGCGCGCTTGAACCACTAGCTTTTTGAGGAGGGTCGTCTTTCCTGCGCCGAGAAAGCCGTTAATGATTGTTATGGGAAGCGGCGCTTTCGCGCCCATCATTGGCTGAAACGGCGCTCAGCTTCGCGAAACCATCCCACCGTTTGTGCGTAATGTGCTTCGCCCCAATACTCAACAAACTTCTGGGTTTGATAGTCCGCTGTATTTTCAAGCGCTTGCAGGCGGTCTTTCACATAGTCAAGGGTGAGCGGGATACCGCACTTGACGGTGATGCAGTGTTCCCATTCTTCGAAGGTTTGCGGAATGTTTGACATGTTTACCGATGGCTTATGCGCTTGGATGAATTCGTCAACGACGCTGCAATCGAGTTATAGTATAACGAAGTTACCGGGGCTATAAGGAATTTTACAAAGCGCACGGCGTTTTATCTGTGCGATGTTTGCGTAGCGTTTTTAAGCCGTTTCAGGCGGAATGACGGAAGCGGAGGTCAGCGCAAATCTCACATGGATGCGCTTGTACTTAAACAGCTCAAGGCTTCACGCGGAGGCCAGCCGGTCATCAGCGGTTTTAGTTTGCTGATGCAGACGGGGACAAGTTGCGCCTTGATTGGCCCATCCGGCACGGGAAAATCCACTCTGCTCGGCCTTATTTGCGGCATTTTGCAGCCAGACAGCGGCACTATTGTCGTGGCTGGCCAAGACTTAACGCAATTATCCGCGGCTGCGCGTGATGCGCATAGAGCCGCAACGATGGGTGTCGTCTTTCAAAACATTGGCCTCGCGCGCGCCCTCTCTGTGGAAGCTAATCTTAAGCTAGCGTTGCGTATGGCAGGTAAGCCGGAAGATCCGGATAGGCTTAGCCAACTCTTGCAAGATTTAGGTGTGGAGCATCGCTCCAGCGCCAAGCCGCGGCAATTATCACGCGGTGAAGCGCAGCGCGCCGCCATTGCCAGAGCACTTGTCGTGCAGCCACAATTGCTCATTGCCGATGAACCAACGGCGTCGCTTGACACAGCCTGGCGCGATAAGGTTATGGACCTGCTCATGCGAAGAGCCGGCGAAGACGGCACGACGTTGCTTATTTCAACCCATGACGCCGCTGTTGCACAGCGTTTAGAAAAGCAAATTAAACTGCCGCTGGGTACGCCAGCATGATCCGGCTCGCTGCGCTGCAAATGGCTGATCGCCCCATACCGGTTGCACTCAATATACTCCTGATCGCATTTGCGGCGGCACTGCTGATCATCCTGGCGCGGCTATCGAACCATTTTGAAACCCGTTTTGACCGCGATTTGGCTGGCGTCGATTTGGTCGTCAGTGCAAAGGGCTCGCCGCTGCAGGTCATTTTATCGTCGCTGTTTCACGTCGATTTTCCCACCGGTAACATTCCCTATGAGGCGGCGGAAAGCCTGTCGAAAGACCCATTGGTGGCTTTAGCAATTCCGCTTGCAGTCGGTGACCAATTTCGCGGATTTAGAGTTGTCGGCACAACCACCGATTATCTCAGCCTGTATCAGGCCGACGCCGGAGCCGGCATCATTGACATCGCAGAGGAAAATGCGGTGATTGGCGCCGCGGCGGCGCGCGCCTTGGGCATTACGATTGGGCAAAAATTCGCTGTAACGCATGGCCTGGCGGAGGCAGGTGGCGGCGCGGAACATGATGCGCATCCGCTGACCGTGACAGCGATCTTAAAGCCGACAGGAAGCGTCATTGACCGGTTGATCCTGACCTCTATCGAAGCGGTGTGGGAGGCACATGGGATTGAGCATGACGACCATGGCCATGAAGCAGATGACCATGCAACAGATCATCATGACGAGGCAGAAACCGATCATGACGACGGTGATCATCATCACGACGATGAGGATCATGAGCATGAAGGCCACGACGCACATAAAGAGCCTAAGGGAAGCTTGGAGCAAGACCCCGAAGTCACGGCCGTTCTGATCAAATATGCTTCGCCGCTTGCCGCCGTCCGGCTGCCCGAAAAAATCAATAGTCAAAGCCAGTTGATGGCCGCGGTACCCGCCTATGAGGCTGCGCGGTTGTTAGGTCTGTTTGGTTTCGGTGAGAGTGTTGCGCGGGTCCTTACGCTAACGCTTGCTCTGCTCGGTGGTTTTGCCATCTTTGCATCGCTGTGGTCTGCGCTTGAAGCGCGCGAAGCCGATATCGCGCTCTACCGTCTGCTCGGCGCGCAGCCGCGCCATATATTTGCCCTGCTGTTGTTTGAAGGAACACTGACGGCGGCCTGCGGTGCGTTCAGCGCCTGGGGCATCGCTTGGGTTACACTCTGGCAGCTGTCGCGCCGGGTCGATTATCTGGCGCAAAGCGGTTTCGCAACGGTTGAAACGTCTGGCCTTGAGAATGCAATTTTAATTGCGGTGATATGTTTAGGTGCTATTGCTGCGCTGCCAGCGTCGGTGCAAGCCGCGCGAACGCCGCTAGACAGAGCGCTGGCATAAGCTGTGAAAGGCACCTTTGTGCGTGTGCATAGACGTCTTCTGAGCATTGCAGTCATCCTGCTTGGCGCAATAAGCGGCCCCAGCGCATTGGCTATTGAGGAAATCCCGACACCGCCGCAACTCGAAGACATATGGCAGCCTGCGCAAACGCCCGAAGGTGGCCTTTCTTGGCAGGTCTTAGAATCTACCGAAGAACTGCAACGCACGGATGACGAGGGCTATATTATCTCACGGCCTAAGTTCAGTGATGAAGTCAAAGCGCTTGAGGGAACAACGGTGAAGGTCGCCGGCTGGATGATGCCGCTCGAAAGTGGCGCTGAGCAGCGTCATTTCGTCTTGCTTGGCTATCCGCCTGGATGTCCATTCCACTTTCACGCTGGGCCGCGCCAGTTTGTTGAAGTTCTCACCATCATCCCCATACAGACCCAGCTGTGGGAGCCAATTGTAATCGAAGGCACCCTTACCCTGACCGGCTATGATGAAACCGGCGTATTTTATCAAATCGCCGATGGACAGTTGCGGGTGAACTAAGGTGCGGTCAACCGCTATGGTTTCTCATAGGGGCCGGTGTTTTTAAAGCTGCGCTCATCCATCGTACTGAGGCTGCCGCGCGTGATCTTTTTGATACCCTTTCTGGATTTTTTCATTTCAAAGCTATCATACAACGCGCCGGTGGCCGTATGTGCTGCATAGCTCAACTGATCGCCGTCTATGCTGATGATTTGAAAGAACTGCGTATTCTCGCCCTTCCTCAGCAGCCGGACGTCCGTATCTGCATACGAATCCCAGCCATCTTCGCGAAATGGGTACTGTTTTGGTCCGCTCACAGACCCAACAAACATCGTTTCAATCTTGTCGCCTTTAGAACCATAGGCAAGCCGCTCCGGCTTCTGGCTAATAGCGCCGCGCATATAGGTGTGATCATGACCTTGCAGTACCAGGTCCACGCCGTGCTTGTTGATAATCGGCAGCAATGCTTCGCGCCGATCTGGCGCATCGCGCCATGGCGCTGAAGAAAAGATCGGGTGATGCATGGCGATGATCTTCCATTTTGCATCACTTGCGGTCAGCTGAGCGTCAAGCCAGGCGGTTTGCTGCTGCAGTTTTTTGCTTTGCGTCGACAGGATGAAGAAATGGACATCCTGCGAATAGCGCACGTCAAAGACCACCTCGTGGAGATCGGCATCGAGTTCGGGCTCAATTGGCAAGGTAAATTGCGGTCGCCATAGGATCGAAAGAAGCTGTGATTTCGCGGTCTCAACCAATGTTAGATTTTCATATTCATGATTGCCCGCAAGCGGGATCGCCGGGATCATCCCGTGAATAAACCCGGTGGCATCAAACCATTCGGCCCATTCCAAATCACGCGATGCGCGATTGATCAAATCACCGGCATGCAAAATAAAATCAGCTTTAGGTAATTCTTGAAAACTAGCTCGGATCAGCCGCGACCAATGCGATCGCACTGCATTCTGCGCGTCACCCAGATACACAAATGAGACCGGGCCGGTTTTAGCTGCGGTTCTGGTTTGCAGCCATTCCGACCATTGCTGACCTGCTCCTTTTACCCGATAGGCATAGAGTGTATTCGGCTCCAAATCTCTAAACACAGCCGAATGATAATGCACCGGCGGCAGCTCTTTATTGTCCTGAACCTTAATCGTGCGGCCCAAGGCTTCGGCTTTTTGTAAATCAAGCAGTTCCGTTTTTGCGGGCACGGTCGCAGCGCCGAGATCAAACCGAGCCGCATCGCGGGCCTTGATGATTTGCGCGACTGTTTTGGTAACGCTCGAATCGGTGCGCCACGTCACTGCAAAGCTCGTTTGCGGCGTCTCCGGCAGGGTGACCACGACGCGATCAGGCCATCCTGTCGCCTCCTGCCACGGCGGCTGCTGAACTTCATCTCGGTCATGTGCCAAGGCAAAACCAGCGCTTGAAAATACAATCAATGCGAAGCAAAGGCGAAACAGGGCCATGTATAAGAAACCTTCTTTAAAACGCGCCGTAAGCGATAGCAGCGTCTTGCATTGTGTTTGTGACAGAATTGCTATCGTGTTTGCCGGACATATCATGGCCTATGCACCAGCGCACGTTAAAGCGTGACAATCCTTAGCGTGGTGATAGTGTTGCCCCAGATGGTTGCTTTGGCGCAAGTGATGCTATTTGAGCCCAAGCTGAAAAGGGAAGCTGGTGAAATTCCAGCGCTGTCCCCGCAACTGTAAGCGGCGAGCCTGCGTTAATGCCACTGGGCCACATCCTGGGAAGGCGCGCGCAACACAAAGGCAGTGACCCGTAAGTCAGGAGACCTGCCGTCTAAGTCGTCTTTGCGCTTCACCGGGCTGAGTGAGGATGCATCGGCCAAAACGTATCGGATTGCCGGTATGACGACATGATAAATGGATGCGCTGCGCTTTCTCAAGGCGGTGCGGCAAGGAGAATGTGTCATGCGGCAATGTCTTGTGATGGCTGCGCTCTGGATTTCGGCGTTCATGCCGTCGACCCCAGTGCACGCGGCAGAACAAGCGCTTTTTGGGGTGATCTCAGAACGCAATTCTGCGAGTGCTGCGGCAGCGGCTAAGCTGTTTACAGAGCAATATAAGGACGCGCAAATCACGCTGCGAACGCCGCAGCAGTTGAGCCGCATCTCTGATTTCGAGATTCAAGCAGCGATGGGCAAGGCAAGCGCAGTCTTGATTGCTGGTGTGTTCAGCGATGATGCTGTCCGGTTGGGTCGATTGCTTGATGCTTTACCTAAAGACAAGCCGGTCATCATCGTCAGTTCAGCCCGTGATTTGGTTCTAAAATCGCGCACGCCGGACGGCTGGCGCGCGACTACAGCTGCAATTGATGCCGCCATAAAGCGCCCACAAAATACCGTTTGGGGGCAGGCCAATGCCTACTGGCAGGCGCGCGGCCCGGGAAACGTGAGTGCATTGTTCAGCTTCATGATCTCTACGACCGCAGACCGTGAGACGCTGCCCAGACCTATCCCCCTGCAGCCGGTTCGATATGCAGCTTTAAAAGGCGATAAGGCAGCGCCGCGCGTCGTGGTGCTGGATTATGAAACCGGTGATCAGGCGGGGAAAGTTCTGCTACATGAGGCGTTGTGCGCTGAACTGAATGCGGTGTCATTGGCCTGCCAATCGGTCTTTGCCGATTGGGGCGATTCTACAGCTGATGCGCTTGAAGATATGAAATCACTTAATCCCGCGGCCATCTTGGTGCTGCAAGATTTTGCCGTGGGCGGCGCAGAGCGCGCCCGTGCGAATGCAGCGCTTGCCGAGCTCAATGTACCGGTGATGAAAGGCATTCGGCTGCAAGAATTCAGCGAAAAACAATGGCAGCAGAGCGACGACGGCTTGCCCACAGACAGCGTCTATTACCGGGTGTCCATGCCGGAGCTTAATGGCGCGGGGCAACCGGCAGTGTTGGCGGCTGCCGCGCCGACACAGGTCGACCCGATCTCGGGCATCGAGATTAAAATCACCACGCCCATTGCCAACGAAGTCAAAAGCGCTGCAAAGCGGCTTAAGGCCTGGATAGACCTCCAGTCTGTGCGTAATGCGAATAAGCGTCTGGCTATCATCTATTACAACCATCCGCCGGGCCGCCATAACATTGGCGCTGATAATCTCGACGTGCCTGAGACCCTCTTTACGTTGCTTAAGCGGCTCAAGGCGGAGGGCTATACGACCGGTGCGTTGCCGGCGTCAAAAGAAGAGCTGCTGGCACAGTTGCAAACCGCAGCTGTCAACATGCCTGAAAACAATGCGGCCCTGGCCGCTATGGCGCAAACGGCATTTTCAATGCCGCTGAACTCCTATAACGCGTTTTTTGAAAGCTTACCAGCTGCGGTGCAGCAGGAGGTGCGCTATGGCCCGCTTGCCGCACTGAAATCTGACATCGACGCCGCTTTAGCTGCACGGCAACCCGAGGCCGCGCAGGAGCATCTGGAAGGCGCGATCAAAGATCTGGCATTCGTGATCGAAGGCGCGCCTGCGGATAGGCACGAACGTGCGGAAGATTTGCTCGATCAGCTCAATGACGCCTATGACCAGCACATCGCGGGCAATGATAAATCGCCGGTCATTCAGTCCCTATCGGATGCACTGCGTGCACATGGCATTGAAGGGTTGCGCGGTTGGGGCGCGGCGCCGGGTGAAGTCATGTCGTATCAAGGCGCGTTCGTATTTCCGGGCCTGAAATTTGGCAACATCTTTATCGGGCCGCAACCGCCGCGCGGCTGGGAAGTGAATGAAGAAGTGCTGCATGCCAATATGAGCATCGCACCACCGCACCAGTATCTCGCATTTTATGAATGGCTGCGACGGGATTTGGATCCCCATGCAATTATTCATTTGGGCCGGCATTCGACCTATGAGTTTCTCCCCGGTCCGCGCACTGGCCTTGCGCGCTTTGACTATTCACGTCTCATGGCGGGCGATGTTCCTGGGCTTTACCCTTATATCGTGGACGGCGTCGGCGAAGGTCTGCAGGCCAAGCGGCGCGGGCTTGCCGTGGTTGTGGACCACCTCACGCCGCCGCTTGAGGCAACGCCGTTTTATGATGAATTGCTCGGTCTGCGCCAACTGGTTGAGAGCTTTGAAGCGGCCGATCCGAGCCGCGCTGGCGATGCGGCGCGCCTGCAAGCCTTTGGCCGCATAAAGGAGCAGGTGATTGCACTAGGCATGAAGGATGCTCTGGTGTCTGAACTTGAGGCCGAACATGGCGGCGGTGAGACGATCGTGTTTGAGGAGATCGAGCCTGATCTCTTGGTACATGAGGTTGGCCATTTCCTGACCGAGATGCAGGAAGACTTCATGCCACTGGGTCTACATGTGTTCGGCAAGGCGTGGACACCAGAAGCCGTACAAACGATGCTGAAATCAATGGATGCGCCGCAAGCGAGAGCCGCCTTGGAAGCGTCACCCGATGCTGAAATGGCGGCGCTGTTGGCAGGCCTGGAAGGCCAGTTTGTCGCGCCCGGCAAAGGCAATGACCCGCTGCGCTCGCCCGATGCATTGCCTACTGGTCGCAATTTCTATGGCCTTGATGCCAGCCTGATTCCCAACAAGATCGCCTATGAAATTGGCGCGCAGCTCGCCCAGGATACGCCAGCCAGCGAAGGCAACCAAGCCGTAGTGCTGTGGGCATCAGACACCGTTCGCGATGGCGGCGTGATGATTTCCTTTGGCATGCATATGCTAGGCATTCGCCCGATTTGGAATGGCCGGGGCATTATCACCGGGCTTGAACGCTTGCCCGTCGGCCCAAAAGCGCAGCGCGATGATGTTACCTTCGTGGCGTCAGGGCTGTTCCGCGATCTCTATGGCGAACAAATGAAGTGGCTGGATAAAGCCGTTCTGCTGGCGCTGGACGGCGCATCAAAAACAATTGCTGCCCAATACCCGAAACTGCGTAAACCGCTCGACGATGCATTGGCGCCGCTCGCCGAATTGCGCAATTCTGGCGCGGAGGCCCTGGCGCAAAATGCGGTAGCGCGGAGCTGGATAGCGCAAATGCAAGACGCCCCGGCGCCGAACACAATTGCTGCGCGCACCGCCACGCTGCGCGTTTTTGCTCCTGCGCCCGGCCAATACGGCGCCGGCATCAATCGCCTTGCCGAACGTTCCGGTGCATGGTCGGACCGATCGCAAATTGCGCTGAGCTATGTGGCGCGCATGGGCCATGCCTATGGCGTCGATGTAAATGGGGCGGCGCAGCAGGCGAGCTTTAAAAATCGTCTTGCCCAAACGAGCCAGAGCTTTTTGGGCCGCGCCAGCAACCTTTATGGCCTTGTCGACAACAATGACGCATTTGATTATTTGGGCGGCCTCAACATGGCAGTTGAAGCAGCAAATGGCGCGGTACCAACGGGTTTTGTTGTCGATGTGAGTGACCCCAGTACGCCAAAAATGCCGGCGCTTGAAAGCGCGATCGTGCGAGAGCTACTCGGCCGGCAGCTTAATCCAGCTTGGATCAAATCGCTCATGCCGCATGGCTATGCCGGTGCGCGGACGATGAACGTCGCGTTTTTTGAAAACCTTTGGGGCTGGGAGGTCACAGATCCAGATCTATTCCCCGACACGATTTGGGACGATACCAAAGCGATTTACATGGATGACCGGTACAACATCGGTGTTGATGCATTTCTTGAAGAAGAAGCCAACCTGCCGGTTAAAGCCAACATGCTCGCTATCATGTTGGTCGCGGCGCAAAAGGGGTTTTGGGCGGCGAGCGAGGCGACAATCGCCGATCTCGGCGAGGGTTTTGCGCGTGTCGTGGCAAAAGCCGGTCTGCCGGGCAGCGGCCATACCCGGCCCGACCATCCCATGCTAGATTGGATTTCCCAGCGGGTCTCGCAAAGCGCCAAAGCGGCCATTGACGCGGCCCGGCAGGAGGCGCGAGGACCCGATATGGCCGCCGCTCAAACGCCGCCGCAAAGCATTCGTGAGCTGCAGCCAACACCTCTGTCGAGCCAACTCATGAGCCCATTTGCCATTGGCATGGTGCTCATCGCGGGCTTGGTGATTGCTATCGGTTTCGTGCGGAGCCGCGCTGCCTCATGATGCTTGATCTGCAAGCGGTTTTGCATGCTGCAGTTGATGTGCTGCTGTGGCCTGTCATTGCCGCGTTGTTGCTGCTGGGGTTCGCCGCGCTGTACGATTTGGGGCTCGCGCTGGGTGAACGCTTTGGCGGCATTGACCGCTCTGCCGGAGGAGGCCTTGTGAAGCTGGAAGGCTTGGCTGCAAAGCGCGTGCGCCGGGCCGACCTTCTCGCGCGCGTCGGTCCTACGCTCGGCTTGATGGGCACATTGATCCCACTTGGCCCTGGCATTGCTGCTCTAGGCCGCGGCGATTTCTTAACGCTATCGCAGGCGGTTGCCACGGCATTCGATACAACTGTTTTTGGCCTGCTTATCGGTCTTATTGGGTATTTGATCGGCCGCTTTCGCCGCCACGCTTATGAGGCTGCGCTGCAAAAGCTTGAAGCTCAGGAGGCACTTGATGCGTGATTTCAGTCACTCACGTTTTGAAGACCCAGCTTTTGGGCAAACAGGTCCTGATCTGCCAAACCTCGCTGATTTGATGTTGGTTTTTGTGACTGGGCTGATCGCCGCGCTTGCAGCCTCAACCGGCAGCTTTGCTGAAAAACAACTGCTCGAAGATATGCAAATGAGCCGCGAACTGCCCTCCCTGCCTGCATCCGCAGATCAAAGCGGCGAAGGGCTCGAAGCTGTTGGTCAGGTCTTCAAGGACCCGGAGACCGGCAAACTATATGTTGTAAAGTGAAGCGCTGGCGAAACTCACTTTTCAAACGAAGCAAGCCGGCTGCCACTCTCAAAAATTAGCGTCAGTGTTTTATTCGGAGTGATTAAATTCACTTGATTCACTTGGCGCGGCTGAATGTCGGTCAGGAGCGCGTTGTGTACCTGCAAGCACATGGGCGACTTTGGCCACTTTACCTCCTGATACACCAGAACATCTTGGCCAAGAACTTCGGCGCCAATGAAGTCGAGCATAAGGACTTGCCGATCTTGATCGAAAATCGAAAAACGCTCTTCTACATAAACACCGAGCGCTGCCAGGCTTCTTGCTTCAAAAAAACTGCGTCGGCCTGCGCCCAAGTTCTTTTCGATGGCAGCAAGGGCGTCGCCCAGGTGAAGCCGATGCACGATTTCGAGCGTGCCACTGCTTGCATCCCACTCAATTGTCGTTAGCCCGAAGCGGCTGTTGTGGGCTTGTGTCGCTTCTGGCCTGACAGCAGCGCATGTGGCAAGTGCCAGGCACAGGATGAGCCATCTTTTAAAGCTGGTCATTCTTGGTTTGGCGCTGTCGGCGTCAGCGGCACATCACCCTTGCTATCCGACTTTGGCTCATCTTTCCGCTCAGACTTAAGCTCCTCCATCATATCTTTCATCAAATTGCGCCGTTTGTCTTTCGCTTTATACGCTTTGAGGCGCGACTGTTTGATTTGCCTTGGGTAATGATTGTTTTGCCGGTTCGCGTCCGGCAGCTCATGTTTGTCGTCGATGACAATGGCGGTGATCGCTTTGTCGCTAATCATCAGTTTGGTCACCTGGGTGGCATCGCGGCGCCATATCTCAGCGGGAACTTGCATGTCTTTAGCGGTATTGTCTGCATAGGTGATGTGCACCGGTATGGGCATCACCAGACCACCAATGTTCGTAAAATCAACGAAGTAAATGAAATCATCATTTTCGAGCGCTTGTTTGAGGGCCTGCTTTTCCCAGTTTTCTAGGCCGCCCTTGCTTGCCGGCTCGTTTTGTTCGGTCCAATAACTGTTGCGATCCGCGTTGGAGACGGTGAACCGGTCATTCTCATTATAGAAGTCAGAAACGTCCGGAAACCGTTCAAGATAGGTCTTGCGGCCTTCTTCACGGTTACGGCTTTGCATAACTGGCTCAGGAAAATCGCGTTCGGCGATGTTGCGATCCTTGGGATAATCAATGTCGGGATCACCAGATGCTATTTTATATTCGCGCACATCTGTGATGGCCAAATCGACATAATCGGTTGAATAAAACCAGCCACGCCAAAACCAATCTAAATCAACGCCTGAAGCATCTTCCATGGTGCGGAAAAAGTCAGCTGGCGTTGGGCGCTTAAACTTCCAGCGCTGGGCGTATTGTTTGAAGGCAAAATCAAACAACTCGCGGCCCATGATCGTCTCACGCAATAAGGTGAGGCCTGCGGCGGGTTTGCGATAGGCGTTTGGGCCAAACTGCAAAATCGAATCTGACTGCGTCATGATGGGGACTTGGCGCTCACTCACCATATACGCGGTGATGTAGTCCATAATGTTGGTTTTATCGGCAAAAGCGGGATAATTCTCTTCCCACTCAATCTCCGCGATGTACTCTAAAAACGTATTCAGGCCTTCATCCATCCAGGTCCATTTACGCTCATCGGAATTGACCGTCATGGGGAAATAGATATGGCCAATCTCGTGAATGATGACGCCAATCAGCGCATATTTGATGCCGCGGCGATAGGTGCGCTCATCAACATCGTCTGCTTTGGTTGGACGATAGCCGTTGAACGTCATCATCGGATATTCCATGCCGCCGCGTTCCCACGTGTTGACCGACTGTGCCGTCGGATAGGGATATGGAAATGACATGCGCGAATAGACGTCCATGGTATGGGCCACGGCATGGCTGGAATATTTCGACCAGATGGGCTCGGCTTCCTGCGGGTAAAAGGACATCACCAAGACCACGGGATTGTCCTTATCATCCTGCTTAAAGCCCATGGCATCCCAGATAAACTTGCGTGATGAAGACCAGGCAAAGTCGCGCACATTATCGGCTTTAAACTTCCAGGTTTTCGTGCCTTCCCGTTTCGTCTTTTGGTTTTCTACTGCTTCTTGCGGGGTTACGATAAAGCTTGGTGTATTCTTGCCCTTCGCCTGGACGAGGCGGGCGCGCTGGTCTTCCGTGAGCACTTGTCTTGGATTTATTAGTTCTCCCGTGGCAGCAACGATATGATCAGCCGGAGCCGTAATGGCGACTTCGTAATCGCCAAATTCTAAGGTGAACTCACCGCGCCCGAGAAACGCTTTGTGCAGCCAGCCGCCATAGTCTGTATAAGCAGCCATCCGGGGAAACCACTGCGCCAGGAAATAGATGTAGGTATCATCATCAAAACGCTCATAGCCGCCGCGCGCACCCATGGCTGCCTCATCGACGATATTAAAGGCCCAATTGATCGCAAAGGTTGTCACATCACCCGGGGCCAGTGGTTCCGGCAAATCAATGCGCATCATGGTGTCAACGACCGTGTAGGCGAGCGCCTTGCCGTCCGCTGAGGTTACCGCAGAAATTTCAAAGCCGTGCGCGCGGCGCTTAAAGGCTTGGGCGCGTCGCAACGTGTTGTAGGACACACTATCGCCATTGCCTGATTTCGCTCGGCGCGTACCAGACGTTCCCGCCGTTTCAGACCGCCGCGCAAGGGACGTGTTGCGAAACCGGTTTTGATCGAGCTGGATCCATAGATAAGGCAGCGTATCTGGCGCATTGTTGGTATAGCGGATCTCGGCGGATGCAGTGATGCGCTTATTATCTTCATCAAGTGTGACGTCTATTTTATAATCGGCGCGCTGCTGCCAATAGCTGCTGCCCGGCGCACCCGAGGCCGTGCGATATGTATTTGGGGTTGGTAAGGCTTGGCCCAGTTGTTCAAACGCGCGTGCACCCGAGCCAATGGCACTGCCATCGGCTTGGGAATTAGCATGTGCTGCAAATGCGGCGGCACAATAAATCAAAACTGCCGAAAAAAAACGTAAAGCCATGTTAACCCTATAAACTGCGGAACCTGTGCACACCGTTGTAGGCGCAACGTTGCGCTAGATATGTCGCTTAATAGCTGCCTAAGACAACCAAAAAACGACTTGCTATTGGGCGCAGGCAAAGGGTGCCGGAAGACATGCCAAGGGCGGCGGCAATGGCGTATCGCAGTTCCCGGCCTATCGCCCCCTACCCCGGTTCAAGAAAGTCGCCTCTTAATCCGCTTTTTTGTTATACCCAGCCTTGCTTTTAAACAAAGCTTACGGGTATGCGTCATGCCTGGGCACGAAAGGATACGTTATACTATAAAGAGGCTTATTTAGAAGCAGGCTGGCGACAGAGTGTGGCTGGCCTTTAGCGTGTCATGCACTGTTAAGTATTGGGTGAAGCTCCATGCCGAATAAGGCAAGGTCGAGGAAATCAGCACTGCTTGATCTATTCGCGATCAGCGTTTCATCGGTATGTATGGTGCACTGCGTCGGCTTGCCTTTGATCCTATTGGCATTGCCTGGCCTGTTGACCGCATTTAACTGGCCTGAAGAAGTGCATGTGTTTGCTGTTTGCTTGGCTATTCCGGCATCAAGCCTTGCTGTTTATAGCCGTTGGCGCAAGTTATATGCGGCTCAACGTAGATCAATCATCACCATGATGGTGATGGGCTTATCGTTGTTAATCGGTGCTTTGTTCATGCGGGAAGAATGGCAAGAGACCGTGCTGACGGTTTGTGGCAGCGTCGCACTGATCTCGGCACACGTCATGAACATGCGAACC
>JBCCLR010000086.1:0-13491 GCA_039026755.1 Pseudomonadota bacterium
ATTCTTGGATATTGTCACACCAGAGCCGCAAACCTTAAATTTATATCTCGGTAAGTTTCGCCAAGGTCATGCCTTTACCACTGTGTTCATAGACGCTTCACTAAGTGGCGAAGGTGGCACGATTGAAGACGCGGACCGTCGAAGCTTTACTCTGAACCAACAAATCCCCAACAGAACGCCGATACCTTTCGTGTATACGCTTGATTTCTCAAGTGACACCGCCACTGATCTTGAGATTTTTTTCACTGTCAGCAACGCTGGTGGCGCAACGCGTAACTTTGGCATCTCTGGCTATACCATAGCGGCCCCAGTGGCGCCTATTCCTGTGCCAGCAGCATTGCCGCTTTTTCTGTCGGGTTTGGGTGCGTTTGCCGCTCTAAAAGGCCGAAAAGCGATCAATGGCACAGCCTGACTGATTGTTGCACGGCAATCTCTTGTCGCTGTGCGATAATCCGCAGCAAGGATGCGGCCTAAAGTGAAAGGCAGCGCAACAAAAGCGCTGCCTGTTAAAGACAATATTGCTCAGCAAGTGACCTGCTATCTGCCGCGTTGCCAGAACGTCCGTAATTGCGGCTATTGACGCAAATGACTGAGCGGTTTGAGACAAGCGGTATAGAAGCCTAACTACTTGCCTTGTCCGAGCGACCGTTTGATTTGCATTAAATAACTTTGCTGCGCGTAACGGCTTGCTGACCTTGGTATGCCCTCCATCTGTTCAGCATTTACGGTCGGCCGGCAGTTACGCATAATCCTCAAGCATTGCCACCAGAGGTAAGTCAGCTGGCGGCATGGTAAAGGAACGTAGCTCTGCTATGCGTACCCATTTGAGCACCTGACCTTCCAATGGCTTTGCCAGGCCTTCCCAGCGCCGGCAGATAAACAGCGGCATCAAAAGATGAAAATCAGGATAGCTGTGCGAGGCAAAGCTGAAGGGCTGGAAGCATTCCAGACAGGCGTCCACATCGAGCTCTTCTTTAAGCTCCCGCACGAGCGCGGCCTCCGGGGTTTCTCCAGGTTCTATCTTGCCGCCAGGAAACTCCCACATCCCCGCCAAAGATTTGCCAGGGGGACGCTGCGCGATCAGCACTCTGTCATCACGGTCAAATAGGGCGACTGCTGCGACCAGAACAATCGATTTATCGCTCTTTAAGGTCGCAGCGTAGGACGAGTTTAGAGATGTAGACACAAGTCTATCTAACGGCCAGCAACCACCTTAGGCTTGTTGCTGGCGCTTTGCTTTCTTGGCTTTTTTTGCCTTTGGCGCACTCGGCGCCGACGGCACGACCTCAAATTTCAGCTCGCTATCTTTCACGTGCACGGTGATTTCACCGCCGCTCACCAGCTTGCCAAACAAGATTTCATCGGCCAGCGGCTTCTTAATCTTGTCTTGAATCAATCTACCAAGTGGCCGTGCGCCAAACAGCTTGTCATAGCCACGCTCAGCAAGATATGTCCGCGCGTCATCGGTCAGCTTGATATGGACATTCCGGTCAGACAGCTGCAGCTCCAGCTGCAGAATGAACTTATCGACCACCATTGCCACAACCTCTGGCGAGAGGTAGTCAAACGGAATGGTTGCATCCAGCCGGTTTCTAAATTCCGGCGAGAACATCGTCTTAATGGCTTCTTCATCCTCGCCTTCACGTGCATCGCGGCCAAAGCCGATTGCGCTTTTGGCCATTTCAGCAGCGCCCGCATTGGTCGTCATAATCAAGATCACATTGCGGAAGTCGATTTTTTTACCGTTATGATCTGTCAGCTGGCCATTATCCATGACTTGAAGCAGCACATTGAAGAGGTCCGGATGGGCTTTTTCAATCTCATCCAGCAGCAGCACGCAGTGCGGCGTCTGGTCCACTGCATCGGTGAGTAAGCCGCCTTGATCAAAGCCAACATAGCCTGGCGGTGCGCCGATGAGCCGTGAAATGGAATGCCGCTCCATATATTCCGACATATCAAACCGGTGCAGCGGCACACCCATGATGGAAGAGAGCTGGCGTGCAACTTCGGTCTTGCCTACGCCCGTGGGGCCGGAGAACAAATAGCTGCCAATCGGCTTATTGGGTTCGCGCAGTCCCGCGCGGCTTAGCTTAATGGCCGCAGACAGCGCATCAATGGCGCGGTTCTGACCAAACACAACACGTTTTAGGTCTTTATCAAGCGTTTCCATGGCCGCTTTATCATCCTTGGACACCGACTTCGGCGGGATGCGGGCAATGGTGGCGATAATATTTTCAATGTCTTTTACAGACACCGTTTTTCGCCGTTTTGATGCAGGTAGCAGCATCTGAGCCGCGCCTACTTCGTCGATCACATCAATCGCCTTGTCGGGCAATTTGCGATCGGTAATGTAGCGCGAAGACAGGTCCACCGCTGCTTTAATCGCATCCTGCGTATAACGCACCTTGTGATGTTCTTCAAAATAGGGCTTGAGCCCTTGCATGATTTTTACGGCATCTTCAACGGATGGCTCATTAACATCGATTTTCTGAAAGCGCCGCAGTAGCGCTCGGTCTTTTTCAAAATGTGCACGAAACTCTTTGTAAGTGGTCGAGCCAATGCAGCGGATGCTGCCAGAAGACAGTGCAGGTTTCAGAAGATTTGACGCATCCATAGCGCCTCCAGACGTGGCGCCTGCACCAATGACCGTGTGGATTTCATCGATGAATAAAATCGCGCCCTTGGTCTCTTCCAGCTCTTTCACAACGCCCTTTAAGCGCTCTTCAAAATCACCGCGATAGCGGGTTCCCGCCAGTAAGGCGCCCATGTCCAGCGCATGGATCGTGTTGCCAAGCAGCACATCTGGGACGTCTTCTTCAACAATTTTGCGTGCTAGACCTTCAGCGATTGCCGTTTTACCAACGCCCGGTTCACCCACATAGAGCGGATTATTCTTCGAACGTCGGCAGAGGATCTGAATGGTCCGTTCGACCTCTGGGCGGCGCCCGATCAGGGGGTCGATGCGTCCGTCCAAAGCTTTCTCATTGAGATTTACGCAGTAGGCCTCTAACGCGCTTTCTTGCTTCTTGCCGCGCTTGCGGCGATTGCCTGAATTGTCTTCATCGGAACTGTCGTCCGAGCCGCGCACGGGGCGCTCTTCTGACATATCGCCCGACTTGGCAATGCCATGGCTGATATAACTCACCGCGTCATAGCGCGACATATCTTGCTGCTGCAGAAAATATACAGCGTGACTCTCACGCTCTGAAAACAGGGCGACGAGAATGTTTGCGCCGGTCACTTCTTGCCGGCCCGAACTTTGTACGTGAATGATGGCGCGCTGCACAACGCGCTGAAAACCCGTTGTCGGCGCCGCTTCGACGGACGCATGATCCGTAATACTATCAAGTTCGCCATCAATATAGGCGGTTACAGCAGCCCGAAGTTCCTCAATATCCACCGCGCATGCGCGCATCACCGCTACGGCATCACGGTCTTCGAGAAGCGCGAGCAACAAGTGCTCGAGCGTTACAAACTCGTGGTGCCGACCGCTTGCCTCAGCGATGGCGCGGTGCAAGGTTTCTTCGAGATTTGTTGAGAACGATGGCACAGTTGACCCTTTCACCTAAGACGAACCGTCCTTCAACAGATGGGGTCCTGACCATCGTTTGTCTAGGACGTCGCTATGGTGCAGCAACGCAGGCGCGCCGTCTAGTGGCAAATGGTCCAATACCGAGAATTTTTGTGCGTCGCGGTAAACGCTACTCTTTTTCAAGCGTGCACTGCAGCGGATGCTGGTGTTTCTTCGCCAAATCCATCACTTGATTCACCTTGGTTTCGGCGACATCGAAGGGGAAGATGCCGCACACACCAACGCCCTTTTGATGGACATGCAACATTACTTGTGTCGCTTCTTCCACGGTCATGCGAAAAAAACGTTGCAGGACATGAACGACGAATTCCATTGGAGTATAGTCATCATTTAGCATCAAAACTTTGTAGAGCTGTGGCCGCTTGGGCTTCACATCGGTTTGGGTAATAACGCCGTCACCCAAATCGCCTTCATCATCGTCGTCGCGCGAGTCATTCTCGTCCGACATCCTATACATGAGGCGCGCGCAATATTCTTCGCGCGCGAGAGCGATAGACAAAGGGGTGTCTTGCGCTGAATCCTGGTCGCTTGATGTCGTCATCGGTGTGAGCATTTTTGCACTATAGTATAGATTTATATGAATGCTGCGGTTCACCTTAAATAGGGCCTAAAATCAATAAAAAAAGCCATCCTAGGCAATCTAGAATGGCTTTTGTACATGGTTATCTGCGCAGGACGCAGAACATGTTATGCATTAAGCGGCTTGCTTACTTTTTCCATAACAACAGCCATGCGCGCATTGACTGGCTCAGCGACTTCGCTCGCAATTTTCAGGCTCATTTCAGAAAACTTGCTGCTCTCGCTTACAAAGCGGTCGTAAGACGTCTTCATCATCGAATTTTGGATGTCAAAGAACTCACGCAGATTCTTTGCTGATGTGAGCGCTTTTGCAGCAGCCATGCCTTCTTCAATTGAGGATTTAGAATACGCAAACAATTCGGCGTTCAGGCTTTCCATGCCTTTCGCGGCTGCATTGCTTGACGCCATCACGGCATCAACATTCTCTTTTGAAAACGACGCAATTTCATCAAAGCCTTTCACAGCTTCGTCCATACCCTTCTTGGTCATCTCAAATGACTTCTCAATATTTTTGGTGGCAGCATCGCTGCTCACTTTAAACGCGTTCTCAAGCTGTTCTTTTTGCGCCTCAACAGCTTTTTCAGCGGCGGTCTTCTTTGCAGCTGGCATCATCTATCTCCCGTATGATATGCGGCATCCTTGTGTAGCGTCACAGCACCCTCGAGTGATTTGCTGCGATGCAACAATGCAAAAATATCAAGTGACGACAGAAAGTCAAGATGTTTTTTGTGCACTGCACAAAAAACTGAAAATCTTTTAATTTCAATTAATTATAAGGGATTAGGCATCAAGAAGTGCTGGGTCTAAACCCGATTGCTGCAACTGCTCCTTAACCAAGCCTTTCAAGTTTTCCAACGCGTCGCCCGACTGCGCTTCGCACCGTGCCACCAGAACATCCTGGGTATTTGACGCCCGCAGCAGCCACCACCCATATGGCGTATTCACGCGCGCGCCATCGATATCGTTGATGTCTGCATCACTTGCTTTAAGGCGCGCAACCACTTCGTCGATAACTGCGAATTTGCGCGTCTCATCGCACGGAAAGCGCAGTTCGGGCGTATTGACAACCGCCGGCATAGCATCGCGAATTTTGCCAAGATCGCCGCCTTGGTTGGCAACAGCATTTAAAAACCGCAATGCCACATATAGCGCATCATCATAGCCATAGAACTTGTGCGCAAAGAAGATGTGCCCGCTCATCTCGCCGGCCAATGGCGACTTCACTTCCGCCATTTTATTTTTAATCAGCGAATGGCCGGTTTTCCACATCAGCGGTTTACCGCCCATTTCAGTAATACTGTCAAACAGTGCCTGCGAAGCTTTTACATCGGCAATGATGGTGCTGCCCGGCAATTCCGCTAAGACATCTTTCGCGAGAATCGAGATAAGTTGATCACCCCAAATGACCCGTCCGTGCGCATCAATTGCGCCGATACGGTCGCCGTCGCCATCAAAGGCGATACCAAGATCAAGGCCTTCTTTGGCAACCACGTCTTTTAGCTGCACCAGATTTTTCTCAACCGTTGGGTCAGGATGATGGTTTGGAAAGGTGCCATCAATGTCGCCATTGATAATCACATGGCGCCCGGGCAACTTGTGAATCAATGCCTTGGTTGCTTCACCTGCGGCACCATTGCCTGGGTCCCACGCCACATTGAGGGCTGCGCCATCAAAATCTTCAAGCAAGCGCTCAATATAGCGGTCAAAAATCGCCACCTCCTGCGCGCTTCCCCGGCCGCTCTCATAGTCACCTGCCGCTGCAATGCGGCCCAGATCCTGAATCGCTTCGCCAAAACAGGGCTTTTTGCCAAGCATCATTTTAAAGCCGTTATATTCCGGTGGATTGTGTGAGCCGGTGATCATCACTCCGCCGTCCAAGTCAAGCTCAAAGACGCTAAAATAAAGCATCGGGGTTGGGCCTGTTCCCACCGAAAGAACATCAATCCCGGTGTCTGTGAGGCCATCAATGACCGCCTGTGCCAGCTCCGGCGAACTCAAGCGCCCGTCCCGGCCCACTGCAACTTTGCCGCCGCCTGAGCGGCGGATGACTGTGCCAAGCGAACGGCCCACAGCGCGCGCATCCTCTGCGCTTAGCGTTTTGCCGACAATGCCTCGAATGTCATATTCGCGGAGAACCGTATGATCGAAAGAATGTGCGTGCATGAGTTTATGGTCTCTAAGTTAGTGTTACGGACACTGCGCTGACGATACACCGCATCATGGCCGGCCGATGCTTGCGTAGGCAAATCCTTCCGCGCGTGCTTCATCGGGCCGATAGACATTTCGTAAATCAAGAATATTCGGTGCCTTGAGCAGCGCTTTCGCGCGCTTCAGATCAAGTGCGCGAAAGGCATTCCACTCTGTAAGCAGGACGAGAATGTCAGCCCCTTCAAGAGTGTCATAAGCATCCTGACAATAAGTAATGTCCGGCAGCAGGGGCTTGGCTTGCTCCATACCTTCAGGATCAAATGCGCGAACATCTGCACCAGCAGCGGCCAATGCAGGTATAAGATCAAGCGCCGGACTGTCGCGCATATCATCTGTATTGGGCTTAAACGTCAGACCTAGAACGGCAATTGCCTTGCCCTTCAAATCTGGCCCCAACATGCCCTCGACACGTTTGATAAGGTCTGACTTGCGGGACTTATTGACTTCAACCACAGCCTCGACAATGCGCATAGGTGTGGCCTTATCTTGCGCAGTCTTAAGCAGCGCCAAAGTGTCTTTTGGAAAACAGCTGCCGCCATAGCCTGGCCCCGCGTGCAGGAATTTGCCGCCAATCCTGCCATCAAGGCCAATTCCTTTGGCAACCTGCTGCACATCTGCGCCAACGACTTCACACAAATCGGCAATCTCGTTGATAAAACTGATCTTTGTCGCCAAAAACGAGTTGGCGGCATATTTAATCAATTCAGAGGTGCTGCGTTCGGTGAACAAGATGGGGGTTTCGCGCAGCGATAGCGGCCTATAAAGGCGCGTTAATACTTCGCGCGCTCGATCGGACGACGTTCCGACGACAACGCGGTCAGGCCGCATAAAGTCTTCAATCGCCGAGCCTTCACGCAAAAACTCAGGGTTGGACGCCACGTCAAAATCTGCATCGGGCCGGGCTTTGCGAATAATCTCTTCCACCTCCGCGCCGGTGCCGACCGGAACGGTCGATTTGTTGACCACAACCGCATACTCGCTGAGGAGCGCTGCGATTTCTTCGGCTGCAGCGTACACGTATTTGAGATCGGCATGGCCATCACCGCGCCGACTGGGTGTACCCACAGCAATAAAGATTGCCTCGCTTGCGGGCACCGCATCTGCCAACTCTGTCGAAAACGTCAGCCGGCCGGCATTGGCATTTGCCGCAACGAGCGCATCAAGACCTGGCTCAAAAATTGGGATCTCACCGTCTTTGAGGCGTTCCACCTTGCTTGCATCTTTATCAACACAAACAACCTCGTGGCCAAATTCTGAAAAGCAAGCGCCGGAAACAAGTCCAACATATCCTGTGCCGACCATCGTGATACGCATGAAATCCTGTCCTTATCTGAAAACTCTCAAGAGCCATCACAGTCTCTTGAGATGGCGTCTAAGTGAGGGGCTAGCTCAGCGTCTCATGCGCGCTTTGAATGGCCGCACGTACACCCTCTTTAAGGTCATCGCGGTCCAGCCCAAAGGCTAGTGTTGCTTCAATATAACCAACTTTATCCCCACAATCATAGCGTTCACCTTCAAACGCAAGCCCATGAAAAGGTTGCGTGCCGATGAGCTTTGCCATGGCGTCGGTGAGCTGTATTTCCCCGCCGGCCCCGGTTTCTTGTTTGTCAAGTTCAGCGAAGATTTCAGGCTGCAAAATATAGCGACCGATGACCGCAAGGTTGGACGGCGCCGTGCCTGGCGCTGGCTTTTCAACCAGCCCTGTCACTTCAGTGATCGCACCTTTGTGCGCGCCTGGGGAAATGATGCCGTAGCGGCTGGTGTGTGCATCAGGCACTTGCATTGCGGCAATCACATTGCCGCCTTCTTGCTCGAGTACGTCAACCATTTGGGCGATGCACGATCGGCCTGACTTTATCAAATCATCGGCAAGCAAAATCGCAACGGGTTCATTTTGAACGAAATGCCTGGCGCACCATACAGCATGGCCCAAACCCATCGGCTCTTGCTGGCGGACATAGGCAATTGAGCCTGGCGCTTGAACCGGTGCGAGCACCTCTTCAAGCAGCGCTGTTTTGTCTTTGGCTTTTAGCGTGTCTTGCAATTCATATGCATAATCAAAATGATCTTCGATTGCACCTTTACCGCGACTGGTCACGAAAATGCACTGCTCTATGCCAGCGGCAAGTGCTTCTTCAACGGCGTATTGAATAAGCGGTTTGTCGACAATCGGCAGCATTTCTTTAGCGATGGCCTTGGTTGCTGGAAGAAACCGTGTTCCAAGCCCACCGACCGGGAAAATAGCTTTGCGCACTTTTTTAGAATGACCAGTCATAATGCCCCAATGTGTATAGCGAAGGTTAATGTTTAAACACCGATTGCCGCTAATATAGCGCCCTGCTGCGATACCCTATCTGCGCAAGGCAATCGACCGTTTTGTGGCTACTGGGAAAACTTTAATAAAACATCTTTTGCAGCGTTTATTTGCGTGGCTAGGAAATCCGATCCGCCTTGGTCTGGGTGTGCAACTTTCATCAGGCGTTTATGGGCGGCAAGAATTTCAGCACGTTCTGCACGTATCGGAACCCCAAGAATGTCAGCGGCTTCCTGCACGGTCATGGCCGCGCCGCTGCGCGCACCTGATGATGATCCCGGCCCACCGGAGCCTGCGCCGCGCCAGTCATTGCCATAGGCGCGGTCGATAAACGCTTCTAAAAGCCTGGCGCTTTCAAAATCGAGCTTCTGCAGCTCTTGATGTTTTTCAAGCAGCTGTTGCCGCGATAAATTGGCTAAATCCTGGCCCGCATAAAGCCCTTTCAGCACACTGCCGCTGAGCTGGCCAGACTTTTGATCAAGCGCCATGCTGAGATAATCTGTTTCAATACGGCTAGCCCAAGTGGCTGTTTTGCGGCCTTGGCTGGCATCCCAAAGGCGCTTTAAAAACGTGGCCAGACCGAGTCCAGTGCGCAGTCGTTGATAGGCGACAAAACACCCCAGCAAGAACGGCAGCGCCGCCGATGCACGGCCGGTTACCAGCAAGATTATAGTCACGGCACATAGAAGCAAGAGCACGAAACCGGCAAGTCCTTGCTTGACCAATTTCGGGTCGGCCTGCACCAGCCAACGCTTTGCCAGCCAGCCAATAATCGCCAGAAAAGCAACTCCAAATAGCCAAATCATCGTGCTTTAAAGCCGTGGTCCTGGCAATTGTTTAAGCACTGCCGCCGCTTCGGCATCGTCTTTGGCAAGCGTGCGCAAACGGTCAAGACCGCCGGCAGTATAAGCACCAACGGCGCGCAATAGTGCGCGCAGACGCCCCGCGCTATTGTGGTCAAACTGGCCATAAGCGCCGCCGCTGATGCGTGCCAATTCTTTAAACAGCGCAGTAACGTTAGGGGAATCACCTTCTTGAAACATGAAAATCTTCACTCCGAGGAGCGCAAGTTGCGCGGCCAGCTCACACAACAGATCAGGGTTTTCTTCGGCCGCATCGCCAACATAAACCAGCGCTTTCACCTTGTCACGGCGAGCGCTATGCTCCACATCGCGCAGCACGCGGGCGATTTGTGTGTAGCCGCCGCGGCAGGTCACTTTAGACATTTTATCGGCCAGCTGCGCCGGCGATGTGGTCCAACTGCTTTTGCGCAATTCGCCTTGCCCGCGAAAAAACATCACTTGCACATTAAGCCCGCCAACATCTTGCGCAGCGGCAAACATTTCGGCTTGTTGCTCCGTGGCAATAGCCCATGTCGGCTGGCGGCTCATGGTGGCATCTAGGGCAAAAATAAGTTTTGCTGGCGCGCGCACCACCTCGACATCCCGGCGCGCGTGAAGGGCGTCCAAAAACATATCAACGCCGCGTGTTGCATCCGTCGATGTCTGTTTTAGTGAGCGCTTATTGCCATGAGAAAGCTGTTTGGCCATGCTTCTCAATATAGGCGCGACCGGCCACGCACAAAAGCCCTAGCAGCCTTATGCCGTGCGGGCAGGCAATAATTCCTCAAATCCCGGCAGTTTAAGCGCTTGCATGAGGTCACGCAGCTCTTGGCGCGCAGCAACGTGGCTCATTGTCATCGGTCCGCCCGCTTCAGTATCGCGCAAGTCGAGCAGGGTGAGCCCGTTCACAAACATCTCCCGGTAAATAACGCGCTCTGCCAAGCCCGGAACGTAGCGAAAGCCAACCCGGCGCGATAAATCACGCACCGCGCGGTCGACCTTCTCTTTGTTGCGGGCTTTAAGCTGCGACAGCCGATTGCGCATGACCACCCAGTCAATTGGCGTACCGCCATTGGCAGCACGCTGTTGGCGCGCGTTCCAGACCATTTCGGAATAAAACGCCGGCCGGCGAATTTTCAGCGTGTCAGGGTCCACCTTTGCGAGCAGATCAAAATCCACAAAGCTATCGTTAATCGGCGTAATCAGTGTATCGGCATGCAAATGCCCAAGGCGCCCAAGGTTCGAATTTGAGCCCGGGCAATCCACCACCAAGACGTCCTTGCCATTGCCGATCTCAGTGATTGCATGCTCCAGCAGCGCTTTTTCTTCCGCATCGGCAATTGTCCGGTCGGTTTCATCGAGCGGCGTGAGCGCTGCAAATTGAGGGACCGCCAGATTAAGGCCGTGCCGGTCACAAAACGCAGCGCGATTTTCCAAATAGCGCGCCAGCGTCCGTTGCCGTCCATCAAGGTCCAAAACACCAACGCGCAGACCCATTTTGATACAGGCTATCGTAATATGCATGGCCGTTGTGGACTTGCCAGAACCGCCTTTTTCATTCCCTAGAACAATAATATGTGGTCGCATTATACCCCGCCAAAGCTACCCCCCGAACCACAATATGTTGTGCTTGAAATATGACCTGTGTCAATCTATTGACATCAGTTTTTTCGCATTCGAGGCTGATTTTGTGCAGGTCTAGTCTATTTATATTAGGGCTAGATCGCGCAGCCGCCGCTGCAACGACAGCGGCATGGCAGCAACACCGGTGAGCGCATCTGGTGACTGTCCAGCAGCAACATCTTGCGGCGCGGCGTCGGCTTTCAAATAGCGCCAGCCTTGGTGCGGGCCGCGCGGGGTTAGCTGGGTTCTCACAATGTCCGGATTGAGATGAATCAGCATATATTTGCGGCCATCCATGATGGTTTCTTCAAACGCCCAAATGTCCTGCCGGGCGGTAATGAAGCCTTTGATGATCCAATACAGAGACCCGCCCTCAAGCAGCTCAGCCTGGCGCTTGGGTGTTTGCCGGGTGCGCACACGAAACACTGTGCGCTCTTGACTGTCTTTCACGTACCACGCCTTTTGCCGCGCTGCCAATGCATCTGCACTGGGCGCTCCAACAGCAACTTTTAACAGGTGAAGGGGCATCGGCTAGTTCGGGTTTAGCAGCAGGGTTTCTCTCGCATGTCTATACGTAGCGTCAATGAGGCAGGATTTGAAGTCAACGAGCTGCGCTTTAATGTCCGCCATGCACTCTGGAACACAGGCCGACAAGCAGCTCATCAGCAGATCACCGCGGCGCAAATAAGAGATCGGGTCCGACCGACCAAGTACATCCAGTAAGCCGGCGCACACGCCGAGCAAGCGGCGTTGATCTTGATGGCTGCTGCCAAAGCCCTCCGGACATGCCGTCAACTGATCAAGCAAGGCCGATTGGACGCGCTCTTCCAGCTGCCAACGGTTCCGCCCAAGCTGCCGCAAAGCCGTGATTTCGGCAGCCGCATGCGGTGTGCGGCTGACGAAGATGTCGCGGGCATCGTCTGGCAGTTGCTGCAGCGGCGCGGTGAGCCAAAACCGCGCGCGCGCGAGAATGTCTTGAAAGCTATCGCCTTTTTGCATGAAATCATCACAGCCGCAGGCGACCGCTTCGATGAGGCCATCGCGGCTGTCCGTGGCCGATAGCAAGATGATGGGGCAGTGCTTTAGTTCCCGTTTGGTGAGCGCTTCGGCCATTTGGGTGCCGGTGCGGTGCGGCATGTTGAGGTCCGTCAGAATCAGGTCAAAGCTCTCTGACTTGGCTTTTTCAAAGCCCTCGCGGCCATTGCTGGCAAACTCAAGCTGATGGCCCAGATTGGCCAGCGCACGGCCATACAGCCGCGCGACAACGGGTTCATCATCGACAAGAAGGATGCGTGCACTCTCCATCACAGGAGTATGTACGCGGCAAGTCCTAAGAATACGAAAAAGCCAACAACATCCGTGATCGTGGTCACAAATACTGACGAGGCGATCGCCGGGTCTATCTTAAGCCGGTCAAGCACGACGGGGATCAACATACCGGCCAGGCCAGCTGCAATCAGGTTGACCACCATGGCAAATGCGATCACCGCGCCAAGGCGCACATCGTTAAACCACAGCGTTGCAACACCGCCCAAAACCGCTGCAAGCGCCACACCATTGAGAAAACTCACGACCACTTCGCGGTTTAAAACGCGCCATAAGTTTGCGCCGGACAAATCCCGTGTTGCCAGCGAGCGTACGGTCACGGTCAAGGACTGCGTGCCGGCATTACCGCCCATGGACGCCACAATCGGCATCAACACCGCTAGCGCGACCAGCTGCGCAATTTCAGCCTCATAAAGGGCAATCACCAGCGAGGCTAAGATTGCTGTACCCAAGTTTACCAGTAGCCAGACAAAGCGCGACCGGGTCGTTTGGAAAATCGACGTGTTGATATCGGTATCGCCAACGCCGCCCAGTGCCAAAATATCTTCTTGTGCTTCCTCATTGATCACATCGACCACATCATCGACAGTGATCATGCCGACCAGCCGGCCGCGCTGATCCACAACTGCGGCGGAAATCAGATTATATTGTTGGAATTGGTAAGCAACGTCTTCTTGGTCGTCTTCGACGGTAAAAAGTGTTTGTTCCGTTTTCATCAGATCGCGCACGCAAATACCGCGCTGTGCGCGCAGCACATGTGACAGTGCCACGGTGCCTACAGGCCTATAGCGTGGGTCAACCACGAAAATTTCCCAAAACTCTGATGTGAGATCGTTGTCATCACGCAGAAAGTCGATGGTTTGCCCGACATCCCAAAACTCTGGCACTGCGATGTGTTGGCGCTGCATGAGGCGCCCGGCTGATTCTTCGGGATAGGTCAGCGCCTCTTCAATGGCGCGCCGTTCGCTGGTGTCTTCCAGAGCCTCGAGGACCTCACGCTGGTCCTG
>JBCCLR010000087.1:0-13486 GCA_039026755.1 Pseudomonadota bacterium
GGATGCGCTGGAAAGCCATTTAAAAGCCGGCGCAAAGTTCATTGCCGCCGGCTATGCAAGCAACGTGCTGGGCACCGTCAACGACGTCAGCACGATTTGCGCCATGGCCAATCAATATGGTGCCATCACGTATATCGATGCCGTGCACTACGCGCCGCACGGTTTGATTGACGTCGGCGCAGTTGGCTGCGCCATGCTGGTCTGTTCAGCCTATAAATTCTACGGCCCGCACTGCGCTGCTGTCTATATCGAGCCGGAGCTGCTTGATCGGCTAAACGGCTGGCCGCTGCGCCCTGCCCCGCAACATGGGGCCGCCAAGTTTGAAAGCGGCACCATGAACCATGAGTGCATTGCCGGGACGCACGCTGCGCTGGACTATTTGAAAGGCTTGGGCGCTGAAGGGAGTACGCCGCGCGCCCAACTTGCCAATGCATTTGAGCATATCACCGCGCATGAGCAAGCACTTGTATGGCAGCTGATCGGCGGTCTCCAATCGATTGGCGATTTTAAGATCCACGGCATCACGGACCCAAGCTCAGAATATCAGCGAACACCAACGGTTTCGATTACCCATGACACCTTTAGCCCGCAAGCGATCCTTAATGCGTTGACGCGGGCAAATATTTTTTGCTGGGCTGGCCACAGCTACGCCATCGAACCGCTGGGACAACTTGGCCTGCTAGAAAGCGGCGGGGTCTTGCGGCTCGGCATCGCGCATTACAATACGCAGCAGGAAATCAACCAGGTGCTCAACGTGCTTTCTGAAATTTGTAATGAAATTGATTAATTATAAGGCTATATCAAGGCTTTAGAGCGCGCGAATTTTTTTTTCGCGCGGCAACACAGCCGCGAATGGTGTCGCGCTTATCACTCAAAAATAGCAGTCACAGTCCAAGTCCCGTCAGCGTCCTGCGTTCGGCTCGTCGATGTTGCACCGTCCTGTCTAAAACTCTCCTCAATCGCGATCGCCTGTGCCTCGGTTGGGATGCCTTCTAGGGTTTCTGTTCGCATGTCTAATTCCCCAATAATTGAAGTACCGCGCGCTGCCGCGCTTGGGCAAATTGTGATGCGTTAACAAATGAAGTCACACTAACGTTGAGTGCATTCGCCTTAATCCAGCCGTTAAGCTCAGCACGAAACGTGCCGTCTGTATCTTGTTGCAAGGCCGCATTGAGCCTTTGCGAATTTGCATCGTCGGCATATTGTCCAATAAAATTCGCCGCTTTTTCGGTCTCTGCAATGACTGTCCCTCGCGCTAACGGCGCCAGATTTTCCGCAGCATAACCAGTCGCGAAAAGCTGCGCGGTTCGCATGCCGGTCTTCTTAAATTCGGTTGCGTCAGACCCCAACTCAATTCTGGCAAGTACAGAGCCATAGACATCCGAATTATCCGTCTCGTTCGTGATAATCGGGATCCGGGAGAATTCTTGGCGTTTGTACCCCAAGGTCAAGCTACGCGGCGCAGAGCCGGCAAAGCCTGCTTTAAAACCGGTCACCGTAGCAGTGCCGAAGAACATCGTCTTGCGTTTGCCCTTAAGCTCAATTTGTTTCATTGGTTCAGGTGGTTTTTGCGACGTTGCAATCACTGCAGCTTCCCCCGTGGCATAGAACTGGGAAACCTGTGCTCCGAAAACTTTTGCGTTTGATTGAATATCGGCAAAAACAGGTGGGATCTCACCAGTCGCATAAACTGGACCAACAACACCCTCGATACGAGCAAAACCAATGTTCACATTCTGTGTGTTGGCGTCAACGTCTACGCCCACGTTTGTAGACGTGACAAAAGTCACCGCCTTATTCGTTTCGCAGGCTGTCAGCAACACCGCGGCTAGACTGATAAAGAGTATTTTCCGCACCTAGGTCTCCTCCAATTATACTGCAGCTGCCATCGCTTGGTGATGCAGGATCATCAATTGCTTCCACCGGATTTCCGCATACAACACTATGGTCACGGATACCGGCGATTTTATCCTTGCTGTAGCCCAATGCAAAAAAACTGCGATCTTCAGTTACGACCGCCCCAACGCCAAGAATTTCTACCGACACGACAGATCCAGCAAGCGCGCTGGGCTCAGGCGCAGGGGTCACTTTCATCTTTACGAGACCGATGATGTTCTCTGCGCCGTCCGCATCCGTGAACCGCAAAGCGCAACCCACCAAAGTACCGGAGCATATAAGAACGAAAATCACCAAGCGCATGCCGTGACGCTAGCACGATCACACTTTAAAACGAAAATAGAAAGCCTCTTAAGGTGTGCGATCTTGAGTTGATGTCGTTATAAATCCAAAACCGCAGTTTGACTGCGAGAGCGGGCGCGGTACGGTTCGCAATCAAACGGGGCCATATACATGACACCGAAGCAAGTCGTTGAAGGAATGGGTGAAGCGGTTTAATGCAGCGGACGCTGCCGCCATCTGTGAACTTTACAGCGACGATGCGGTGAACCACCAAGTCACGCAGCAGCCGGTGACTGGCTGCAATGCCATTAAACGCATGTTTGAAGAAGAATTTTCTGCGGCAGATATGACCTGCATCCCAGACGTGATTCATGAAGCAGGCGATGTTGCCGCGCTAGAATGGCGCGACCCGCTTGGCCTGCGCGGCTGTGGCTTCTTCACGGTGCATGATGGCAAAATTACGTTTCAGCGCGGCTATTGGGATAAATTGGCGTTTCTAAAGATGCATAATTTACCGATTGAATAGCGTCGATCAGTCCCGAAAGCTTGGGTCGAGCCTGTCAAGCTTGCGCATAAGAGCGGGCCAAACCAGAGCATCACCGGCCACAGCCAGGCCCTGGCCTGACCCTTGCTTGGCCGTCTTTTGTTCAATTTCCGGCGCGGCAAAGTGCAGTTTAGGATCGCCGGCCAACGTTGCCACCTGCATGGCACAAGCACGCTCAAGGAAATACATTGCCGTGAACGCTTGACCGACTGACCCGCCAAGCGTCAGCGTGCCATGGTTCCAAAGCATCATCATGGATTTATCACCCAAATCTGCCACCAGACGCGGGCGTTCGTCTGTATCGAGAGCCACACCTTCATATTCATGGTAGGCAAGCCCCTCGCGGACCAGCATTGCTGTCTGGTTAAGCGGCAACAGGCCATGGTCTTGCGCAGACACAGCTGTTCCAGCAATGGTGTGCAAATGCATCACCACGATGGCATCACCGCGCGCTTCATGCACGGCGGAATGGATGGTAAAGCCAGCGGAGTTGACCGGATAGCCTGTATTGAGGACGATATTGCCATCAAGATCAATTTTAACGAGCGACGATGCCGTCACTTCCTCAAACAACATGCCATAGGGGTTAATGAGGAAATGATGCTCTGGCCCCGGCACCCGGGCTGAAAGGTGCGTAAAGACGAGGTCGTCCCAGCCGTAGAGCGCAACCGCGCGGTAGGCAGCGGCTAAGTTGACGCGCATCTCCCATTCGTCTGGCGAGACTTGGTCTTTAACGCTGCTGGCGGTCTCACCGCTCGCTGCAATTGATAGTTTTTGCGTCATGCATCCTCTCCCCAAAAGATGCTGGCGAGCGTTGCCGCTGCTTAGTACATGTGCTGGCCGCCGTTGATAGACAACGTTGACCCGGTGACAAAACCCGCGTCCTCAGATGTGAGAAAAGCCACACCGCGCGCAATTTCTTCCGCCTTGCCAAGCCGGCCCACCGGAATTTTTGCAACGATTTTTTGCAGCACCGGCTCGGGCACGGCAGCTACCATATCTGTATCGATATATCCGGGAGCGATTGCATTCACGGTGATGCCAAAGCGTGCGCCTTCTTGCGCGAGGGCTTTTGTAAAACCATGAATGCCAGATTTCGCTGCAGCGTAATTCACCTGACCATACTGGCCAGCTTGGCCGTTAATAGATCCAATATTGACAATACGGCCATAACTGCGCTGCTTCATGCCATCGAACACGGCTTTACACGTATTAAAACAGCCGCCTAAATTTGTGTCGATCACATCTTGCCAACGCGTCTGATCCATTTTGAGGAGCGTACCATCGCGGGTGATGCCAGCATTGTTGACGAGCACGTCAACCGGCCCAAGCTCTTCGCTGATCTTCGCAATGCCCGCCTGCACCGAGTCAAAATCTGAGACGTCGAACTTATAAACATTTACGCCGGTTTTGTCGGCAAATGCATTGGCTCGTTCATCATTGCCGGCATAGTTTGCAGCCACCGACATGCCGGCATTTTTGAGTGCTATTGAGATGGCTTCGCCGATACCGCGCGTACCGCCAGTCACTAAAGCAACCTTCGCCATTATTCCCCTCCCCGATGTTTTTTTAGACCCTGTCTTAAACTCCGCATAGTGTATTCAGACTGCGCACGATTTTCAATGCAGGCTTTCGTCTGAAGATTGGGTTTTTTTTGCGCCTTGCGCTTGGTCTAAATTAGAGCCAGCCAGCGAGGTTATCGCGCGCGACTTTTTCATACAGGTCGATGGCTATTGCATCTGCATTCAGGCAGGGAATGTAATGAAAGTGCGTGCCGCCGGCATCTTCGAAGATTTCTTGCGTGCCCATAGCCAGTTCTTCCAGGGTCTCAATGCAGTCAGCCGCAAAGCCCGGAGAGATAATCGCGATGCGTTTGGTGCCCGACTTTGCAAGCTCTTCAGCCACGTCATCTGTGTATGGCTTGAGCCATTCTGCTGGGCCAAATCGCGACTGGAACGTAACGCGCAGTCGCTCGGGCGCGAAACCAAGCGCTTCGGCAAGCAAACGGCCACTTTTTTGGCACTGGCAATGATAAGGGTCGCCCTTGAGAAGGTTTTGCTTCGGCAGCCCATGAAAAGACGCCAAAATAACTTCTGGCTCCCAGGGCAAGTCGTTCAAGCTTTCTTCAATCGATGTTTTCAGGGCATCAATGTACAGCGTCTCTTCATGATAGCTTGGCGCGGTGCGAATAGTCGGCTGCCATCGGGCCTTTTTGGCGTAATTAAACACCGCGTCATAGGCCGAGGCAGTCGTCGTGGCAGAATATTGCGGATAGAGCGCAAAGCACAAAATACGGTCGCAACCCTTCGCTTGAAGCTCTTGCAGCTTGTCCGGCACGGACGGTTCACCATAGCGCATGGCATAATCCACAATCACCGTTTGGTCCGATTCAAAGCGCTCAGAAAGCGCCTGTGCAATCTGCCGGGTGCCAAGCCGCAGCGGCGAATCCTCGCCCCAAATTTTAGCGTAGTTGCGCGCTGTTTTAGGAGACCTAAAGGTCAAGATCGGGCCATTAAGGATTGGCCACCACAGTATCTTATTGAGTTCAATAACGCGGCTGTCAGACAGGAATTGCTTTAAATAGCGCTTTACTGAGCTTGTATCGGGCGCGTTTGGCGTTCCGAGATTGATCATCAGAACGCCAAGCTTACCGAATGCAAGGTCCGGATGGTTTGTTGGCGCGGCAGCCCGGTTAAGGCTGCGCTGGTCATCAAAGACCTTAAAAACCGGCTGCGCTTGCGATTGTGTTTTCATCACGTGGGGCTTTGAAATGTTTCATGAGGGGTAAGGCGCGCACTGGCGTGCCCGTCCAGTTGCGAATAGCATTTGCCAGTGCCGGTGCAACGGGCGGCACACCCGGTTCCCCGACACCGCCAATCGGTGCATCGCTAGCAACCATCTTGACGTGCGTTTCTGGCGTTTGCGCCAGCGTCAGCAGTTGATATCCATCAAAATTATCATAGGTCGGCACGCCTTCATCGAAGACGATTTCGCCATAGAGTGCCGCCGTTAGGCCAAACACGACGCTGCTTTCGATTTGCGCACGTATAGAGTCAGGATTAACTGGAATGCCGCAATCAATAGCGGCAAATACCCGCTCAACTTTCGGCAGCTCCTCTCCATCCGCAGGCGGCGAGATTTCCGCCACCATGGCAACCATACTGCCAAAACTTTCATGGAAAGACACGCCTTGATAGCGGCCCTCCGGAACTGACGTGCGGTAGCCAGACATATCTGCAACTGTTTCAAGCAGATTTTTAGCGCGTGGGTCTTTTACTCGCTTGAGCCGGAAATCGAGTGGGTCTTCACCAACGCGCGCGGCCATTTCGTCAGCAAACGCTTCGGCAAAATAAGCGGTATAGCTGTGCCCCACCGAGCGCCAGTAGCCCAGCTGCGCCGGCGCTGGCATGTTGGAATAGCCGAGCTGGTAAGCACCATAGTCATACGGCAAGACTTCTAGCCCTTCGACGGTTGATGGGTCGTTGCCTTCATACACCCCGCTGCCACCAAACCAGCGGGCTTGAAAGTCCGTACCCACAGATTGGCTGGCCACATGGGTTTTAACGGCTTTGATCTCGCCATCCGCACCAATCGCCGCGGTCATGGTGGTCGCCGCAGCGGGCCGGAAGGTATCGCAATGCATATCTTCCTTGCGTGACCAAATGAGCTGCACCGGCCGCTGCACCGCACGCGCTAAAGACGCGGCTTGAATAACATAGTCAGGATCCACTTTGCGGCCAAAACCGCCCCCCAAAAGTGTCGTGTGACAAGTGATTGCCGCAGCGTCGACGCCCAAGGCTGCGCTGACAGCGGCTTTAACAATGGTCGGTGACTGATTTGGTGCCCAGATTTCCAAGCTCTCGCCATCCCAGCGTGCCGTCGCATTGACGGTCTCAAGGCAGGCATGAGCGAGATATGGCACAGCATAGGTTGCCGTTATCACATCCGCAGAATCAGCGAAGGCGGTTTCAATGGCCTCATCTTGATGGATCATTGTAGTTGGCGCATCATTCTGGCTGGTCTGATACAGGCGTTTTTCCTGCCAATCATTGACCATTACAGCGCCTTTAGAGTGGTCCCACTCGATCTCCATGGCGTCCAGCGCGTTTTGTGCGTGCCACTGGGTTTTGGCCACCACGCCCACCCAGGTGGGCGTGTGCACCACGTCAATGACACCAGAAGACTGCATTGCGCCAGCCTTATCGACACCAACGATCTCACCTAGGCTCGACCCGCCATTGCGCACAGCGGCGTAGACCATACCCTCTAAGCGTATATCCGCGCCAAATACCGCAGTGCCGTCCACCTTGCTGGGAATATCGAGACGCGGTGTGCCCTCTTTACCAACGCGCGTAAGCTGCGCATCCGGCTTAATCTTAACCTCGCCTTTGACTTCGGTTTTTGCCGCTTCTTCGACCAGCTCAGCAAAATCAAGCTGCTTGCCGCTCGCTTTGTGGAACACGACCGAGTTGTCCGTGGTGCAGTCTTCAGCCGGCACGCCCCAAATGTTTGCTGCGGCCTGCTCCATCGTCATGCGCGCCAAGGCGCCCGCTTCGCGCAGGCGCATATACTTATCAACCATCGACGTTGAACCGCCGGTGGCGATCATACCGCCCGCCCGCTCTATAACCTCTTTCAAAAGCCATGCGCCAGCTGGCTGGAGGCTTTCTGGTAACGCACCAACAAACGGAACAACAGAGTTCACAAATGTGAGGTTGGTATAGGATGGATGGTCGGGCGCCGGCTTGACTTCCATCCGGTCCCAATCGGCATTCATCTCTTCTGCTATCAGAGTGGCAAAGCCGCTGTGGGTGCCCTGGCCCATTTCGGCCTGCGCTACATAGACAGTTATGTTGCCATCGGGGCCAATCTTGACCCAATTGTTGACCAACACCTCACCGTCACCCAGCGGCCCGTTCCACTTCTGTTTTGCTGGGATTAAGCTATATCCGACAGCAAATGCGCCTCCCACGAGGCCGCCGACAATCAGCTTTCTACGAGATAGTTTTGGCATAATTCAGTCCCTGGCGTTCTTCTCTTATACAGATGGGGCGCGTTTATGGATTAACCAGCCTCACCCGCAACTTCATCGCGCAGCCACTGCGTAAAATCAGCAATTTTTCGCTGGCGCCATTGTGGCTCGGGCGCAACAATATAATAGCCAAAGCTTACCGCAATCTGTCCTTCAAATGGCGCGACCAATCGACCCGACCGCAAATCAGGTTCAGCAAGCACGCGCCGGGCGAGCGCAACACCCTTTCCGGCGATTGCTGCATCAAGCGCCAGTGTCTCAAGATCAAAATGTAAAGACCGCCGCGCAACGACATCGCCAGCGCCCGCCGCTTTTAGCCACATGGGCCAGCTCGGCGTCGCCGGATCTGCATCGTAGGACGTGTCGTGAATGAGCGTGTGGTGCACTAAATCCTGCGGTGTATTGATCGGCTCTTCACCTGCTGCCAGCGTCGGGGCGCACACGGGCAAAATGTGCTCATCCATAAGCTTCTCGCTGCGCAGCCCCTCATAATGTCCACTGCCGTAGCGCAACGCTAAATCCACATTTTCTTCAGCAAAATTGACCAAATCATCCGACGCTTGAATGCGCACTTCCATGGACGGACGATCTGCGTAAAAGCCGTCAATGCGTGGCAACAGCCATTTTGATGCAAAAGATGGCGATACTGACACCGTCAAGATGTCAGACGCTTGTGCGGCTTGCAGGGTTGTAACCGCTTCTTCAAAGCGCTCAAATCCGGCGCGCAGGGCGGGCAGCGACCGCCGGGCCTCTTCAGTCAGCGTCAATGACCGCGCTTGGCGTTTAAACAGCACCACACCGAGATAATCCTCAAGTGAACGAATTTGCTGCGAAACCGCAGCTGGCGTCACCGCCAGTTCATCGGCAGCAACCTTAAAGCTCAGATGCCGGGCCGCGGCATCGAACACGCGCAGCGCATTGAGCGGCAATAAAGCACGTTTCATAGGCGCGCCTGAATCAAAGGAATGCAGGTCAAAGACATTGGGGCAATTTGCGTGTCCATATAGGCGCTATGGCATAGGCCAGCGAGGCTCGCCAGCGCAAGATCAATCGTGATTGTGCCAGATATACAACAACGACGCACCAACACTGCGCTTTGCTTCACTTTTCGCAACGTGTATAAGGCGGCAGCGTTGACAGATAAAACCGCTAAGATAGGGTGCGCCGCGATGATATTAGAATTGTTTATAGCATGAGTTTTGACCTGCTTGGGTTAAGCGACGAACTGCTCAAAGCGGTGGATGAGGCAGGCTATAGCGAGCCAACGCCGATTCAAAAGCAAGCGATACCGCCCGTACTAATGGGTCAAGACGTGCTCGGCATTGCGCAGACAGGGACAGGCAAAACGGCATCGTTTGTATTGCCCATGCTGGATATCCTGGCGCAGGGCCGCGCACGGGCGCGCATGCCGCGATCCCTTATTCTAGAGCCGACGCGTGAACTGGCGGCACAGGTTGCCGAAAACTTTGAAAAGTACGGCAAACACTACAATCTCAGCATGGCACTGATTATCGGCGGCGTATCCTTCGCCGATCAAATGAAGTTGCTGGACCGCGGCGTGGACGTCTTGATCGCCACGCCGGGGCGCCTGCTTGACCAGTTTGAGCGCGGTAATGTGATGCTGACGGGCGTGGACATCTTCGTCATTGATGAAGCCGACCGCATGATGGACATGGGCTTTATTCCAGACGTTGAGCGCATTGGCACGCTGATGGCACAAAAGCACCAGACGCTGTTTTTCTCAGCCACCATGCCGCCGGCGATCAAACGCCTCACGGATAAATTCCTGAAAGAGCCAAAAATTGTCGAAGTCGCGCGCCCGGCACAGACCGCAACCACGGTCGCGCAATCCTATGCAGAGGTTGCGCCGCGCGATAAACGTATGCGCCTGCGCGATATTTTAGATGATGCGCCAGAGGCCACAGCGATTGTGTTTTGTAACCGCAAACGCGATGTTTCAATCCTAGAAGGCAGCCTGAAGAAACATGGCTATTCGGCAGGCCAATTGCACGGGGATATGGACCAGCCGGCGCGCATGGCAGTTTTGGAAAAGTTTAAAGCAGGCGACATTAAGGTTCTTGCAGCATCTGACGTGGCTGCCCGCGGGCTTGATATTCCGAGCGTGTCCCTGGTGGTGAACTTTGATGTGCCCATGCACCCTGATGACTATGTGCACCGTATCGGCCGCACCGGCCGCGCGGGGCGCTCGGGCAAAGCCATAACCTTCGTCAGCCGGGCCGATCAGGAAAACTGGGATGACGTGGTCAAGCTGATCAACTTGAAAGTTGAAAAGCTTGAATTGGCGCCAGCGGGAGAAGACGATCCAACACCCGCTCAACCTAAAAGCGTTGCCGCAGAACCGCGTAAACCAGCGAAAACCAAAGGCCGAAGGGGCAAATCGCGCGGGGCACCGGACTTAGACGAGGCCGTGGTTGGTCTCGGCGACCATGTGCCAGACTTTTTGCGCGTTGAGCTGGGTTAGCACCTTCTTCAAAGTGATAGCGGGCCATGCCCAGGCCTTTTAAATATGGGGTTGTCTAACTAGTCTGCCGACCAATCGTGATTTGCTCACAAAAGGAACCTCCAGAATGTCGGACCAAGCGCACACCTTATTTGAGATTAAAGATAGCATTGGCGTGCTCACGCTCAATCGCCCAGAGCGGCTGAATGCGATGTCAAACCAAATGCTGCAGGAAATCCGCGGTGTGCTGGATATTGTGGAAGATCCTGAAAGCGGTGTGCGCTGCCTCATGATCACCGGCGCTGGAAAGGGCTTTTGTTCAGGCGCCGATCTGGCCGGCGGCGGTTTGCCGGATGTGAAGGATAAAAAGGCCGCGGGCAAAATAGACCTCGGCAAGACGCTAGAGCGTGATTACAACCCCATCATAGAGCGGCTTGCCGCTCTGCGTGTGCCCATTGTGAACGCCGTGAATGGCGGTGCGGCGGGCGCGGGATGTAGCCTTGCTATTGCCGCAGATATTGTCATCGCTGCAAAATCTGCGTATTTCCTGCAAGCCTTCATCAACATCGGTATCGTGCCGGACGCCGGCAGCTCATACTTCTTGCCGCGCCGCATTGGAGAAGCGCGCGCGATGGCCATGATGATGCTGGGTGAGAAAATTCCAGCAGAAACCGCTCTGGACTGGGGCCTTATCTATGAGGTCGTAGACGATGAAGCGCTGATGGACCGGGCTATGGAAATCGCCACCAAGCTGGCCAATGGCCCCACCCGTTCTATCGCGCTCATCCGCAATATGGCGAACCAGTCCATGGGCAACAGCCTCACCCAGCAGCTGCACCTCGAACGGGTTTACCAGCGCGACGCCGGGCGCGGGCCTGAGTTCCGTGAAGGCGTGACGGCGTTTTTAGAGAAGCGGAAAGCTGATTTTACCAAGGTTTAGGCTCTGCAAGCTTGCTGTATTTGGGTCTACTAAGAGCCCAGAGCGGAAATTGACTGTGCTCGACCTATTGGCAAGCTTCAATTGTATAGGAGGGCAGGTAGTTCTCTATGAAAGAGCCTAACTGGATCATTAAGGGATACAGCACTGACCATTTCAGCGATGAAGTCATTGCAAGATGGGGAAAATACAATGAAGAACTCCAAGAAAACGCCGGACTGATCCATTGTCAAATGTCCATACTAGCGCAGCTTTGTCTAGAAAACCCGAATGAAACCAATGATATCATGTTGTTTTTAGGCGAAGCGTTGGACCGGGATGGAAAGCATTCAGGTGTGGCTGATGCTCTTTCAATTTCATTCCTTGAATGGCCAAATCTAGAGAAGTTATCACTTAATTTTGAGGTGCCGGAGAACGTATCTAGTGTTGTTAAAGAGCAATGGGATCGCTTCGGATCCAATGCATGACGGGCTGTTCTAACCGGACTGCAAACGGTTTATAAACGGCAACTCCATCCCAAATTTGTCCAAGCAATTTCAAATCAACCCGGCCAGCGGCGAAGACGGATCTGCATAGCGTTTCCTAGGCATCCTGCCGGCTTTATAAGCGAGTCGCCCCGCCTCGGTCGCCAGCCGCATGGCATGCGCCATGGCGATGGGGTCGCCCGCTTCGGCAATGGCAGTGTTCATGAGCACGCCGTCGCAGCCCAGCTCCATAGCCTCGGCCGCATCGGAAGCGGTGCCAACGCCTGCGTCGACCAGAACGGGGACATTTGCCTGTTCGATGATGAGGCGGATGTGGACTGGGTTTTGGATGCCCAGACCTGAGCCAATCGGCGCACCCAGCGGCATGATGGCCACCGCGCCCATATCTTCAAGTCGTTTGGCGGCAATGGGATCATCGTTGCAGTAAACCATGACGTCAAAACCCTCTTTGACCAGGACTTCGAGCGCGTCAAAGGTTTCGGGCATGTTGGGGTAGAGTGTTTTTTGATCGCCTAGAACCTCCAGCTTCACCAAATTCCAGCCGCCCGCCTCACGGGCCAAGCGCAACGTGCGTAGGGCGTCCTGACCGGTGAAACAGCCAGCCGTGTTGGGCAAATAGGTAATGGCTTTGGGGTCAAGATAATCGACCAGCATGGGTTCATTGGGGTTGGTGACATTCACGCGCCGGACCGCGACAGTGACGATCTGCGCGCCAGAGGCGTCTACAGCCGCTTTGGTCTGAGCGAAGTCTTTGTATTTGCCAGTGCCGACGATGAGGCGGGAGGAATAGGATTTGCCTGCAATTACGAGCGCGTCGTCATCAATCGCCGCGCCATGGTCGCCGCCACCAATAAAGTGTACGATTTCCAGCGTGTCGCCATCTTTAAGCGCGGTGGCTGGATATTCAGATTTCGGTACAATTTCTAAATTGCGTTCGACAGCGACCTTCGTTGGGTCTAGCTCAAGGTCTTTCAGCAAGGTGTCTAGAGTTTGGTGCGATGCGAGTGATCGCGGCTCGCCGTTAATGATAATACTCAATGTCATGTCACTTTGTTTCTGTCATAGCCGCAAACGATCTTTGCGCATCGCAGCTTAACAGGCTTCCCAGGTTATCCTGCTGTGGTTATAGAGAGGACTTTATCGGTCAACAACCATTTGCGTGACGCCTGGTTGCGCAGCCTGGAGCGAAGCCCTTGACCTTGAACGTCTCACCCCTTGTTTGCAAAGACTGACGCGCTTATGGCCCATATAGCAGTTCTTCACGGCCCCAATCTCAACATGCTTGGCCAGCGTGAGCCAGAGGTTTATGGCCATGACACTTTGGATGACATCAATACAACGCTTGAAGCGCTCGCCTCTTCGCTGGGCCACACGCTGAGCATTCTGCAATCCAACAGCGAGGCTGTATTGATCGATACAATCCAAGCGCTGCGCGGCGTTGCCGACGGGCTAATCTTCAATCCAGGCGGGTTTACGCATACATCAGTTGCCCTGTGCGATGCAGTCATCGCAGCGGAGGTCCCGACCATTGAGGTGCATCTTTCAAATATCCATGCCCGCGAGGCATTTCGCGCCCACAGCTATATATCTGGTGTTGCAAAAGGCGTGATTTGTGGCCTTGGAGCATATGGGTACCACCTGGCGCTGCAGGCGTTCAGTGCAGACATTTTAAGTGAGCGGGAGCCAGAATAACGATGAGCAAACTTTCCGTAGACTTCGATCTCATCCGTGAGTTGGCAGCGCTCTTACACGAGACTGACTTGACGGAGATCGAAGTCGGCGATGATGACAATCGTATCCGGGTGTCACGTGGCGGCGCTGCGCCAGCGCAGGTGATTGCGCCAGCACC
>JBCCLR010000088.1:0-13427 GCA_039026755.1 Pseudomonadota bacterium
AATGACCGCTTTACAGCGATCACGGACTATTATGAAGCACGAAACTCTGCATTGGAGGCAGAAGGTCAGCTTTCTGCGCCGTACAAGCCGCTACCGCCTGAAGCGCTTTATCTTGGGGAGGCCGAATGGTCTCAACGGCTGCAGCAGCACCAACATGTGGCGCTGACCCCCTATGACGTGCCCGGCCTTGCGAACTTGTCGCTGGGAGGCAAATTGGGCCGTAACTTTGCACCAGAACGCAAAGATGAAAGTATCAATATTTACAATTCTTTGTCGGACCACACTGAGGATTTACATAAAGCCGGAAAGAAAGCGATTATCATCTCCTACTCCGATGGAGCCGCAGAACGCCTATCTACAGTTTTAGCGGACCACGGCATGGATGCAATTGCGCCGGTACGCACGCTTAAAGACGTTGAAAACCTTGCATCTGGAACTGTTGGCTTAGCCATTTTACCCGTGGAATCCGGCTTTGAATTTGGCGGCGTTGCCTGGATTACCGAGCAAGACATCTTGGGCGACAGGTTGATCCGCAAGGCCCGCCGGACGAAGAAGGCAGAGAACTTCCTCACTGAAGTCACCCACCTCAGCCCCGGCGATTACGTGGTGCATGTGGAACACGGTATTGGCCGGTTTGAAGGTTTGCAGACCATTGATGTCTCTGGCGCGCCGCACGACTGTGTTTGGCTTCGCTATCAGGGCAATGATTCGCTCTATGTGCCGGTTGAGAACATCGAAGTCTTAAGCCGGTTTGGCGGCGAAGATGCCATTGTAACGTTGGATAAATTGGGCGGCGCCGGTTGGCAGAACCGCAAGGCACGCGCCAAAAAGCGCATTCGCGAAATCGCCGATGAATTGATTAAAATTGCTGCCGCGCGCGAGCTGCGTAAGGGCGAAATCTTTGAAGCGCCCGATGGCCTCTATGACGAGTTTTGCGCCCGTTTTCCCTATGCCGAGACGGAAGACCAACTGCGCGCGATAGAACAAACGCTCGAAGACCTCGCCAAAGGCCGTCCCATGGACCGGCTGGTTTGCGGCGATGTTGGCTTCGGCAAAACGGAAGTTGCGCTTCGTGCTGCATTTGTTGCGGCGATGACCGGCCAGCAAGTGGCCGTCATCTGCCCAACCACTTTACTCGCCCGGCAACACTACAAAACCTTCAAAGAACGTCTGCAAGGCTGGCCGCTGAAAGTCGGTCATTTATCCAGGTTGGTACCGGGCAAGGTCGCCAGCCAAAACAAAAAAGACCTCGCTTCTGGCGATCTCGATGTCATTATTGGTACTCATGCCCTGCTTGGTAAAGCGATAGAATTTCACCGGCTTGGCCTCGTCGTTGTCGATGAAGAGCAGCATTTTGGCGTGAATCACAAAGAGCGGCTAAAACAATTACGCTCGAACGTGCATGTGCTCACCTTAACGGCGACACCAATCCCGCGGACGCTGCAGCTTGCGCTGTCAGGTCTGCGCGATTTGTCCATTATTGCAACCCCGCCGATTGACCGACTGGCCGTGCGCACATTTGTGACACCGTTTGATGATCTCGTGCTGCGCGAAGCATTGCTACGCGAGCACTATCGCGGCGGCAAGAGCTTTTTCGTCGTACCGCGCATCGCCGACCTGGACGAAGCCGCAAAATTTCTTGATGAACATGTGCCTGAGGTCAAATATGTGGTTGGGCATGGGCAAATGCCGCCAGGGCAACTCGAAGATGTAATGAACGCCTTTTATGACGGCAAATATGATGTCCTGCTCTCGACAACCATTGTGGAATCAGGCCTTGATATTCCAAGTGCAAACACCCTTGTGGTGTATCGGGCAGATATGTTCGGTCTCGCGCAGCTATATCAAATCCGTGGGCGGGTTGGCCGTTCTAAAACCCGCGCCTACGCCTATTTGACCACCAAGCCGTCAAAACGCGTGACTGAGACCGCAGCCAAACGGCTTGAGGTGCTGCAGTCCCTAGACCAGCTCGGTGCTGGGTTCACTATCGCTAGTCATGATATGGATTTGCGCGGCGCCGGCAACTTGCTTGGCGATGAGCAATCGGGACACGTGAAAGAAGTTGGCGTAGAACTCTATCAACAGATGCTCGAAGAGGCCGTTGCCGCTGCAAAAGGCATTGAAGACGACGCCGATGACGCATTTTCACCGCAAATCAATCTCGGCCTGGCAGTGCTGATCCCAGAACATTATGTGCCTGATCTTCAGGTCCGCATGAACCTTTACCGCCGCATTGCAAGCGTTGATGACAAACTGTCGCTCGATGGCCTAGCCGCAGAGCTGATTGACCGATTTGGCCCCCTGCCTGAAGAAGCCGACCAACTGCTAAAGGTCGTTGAACTCAAGCAGCTCTGCCGTGACGCGGGTATTGCCAAACTCGAAGCCGGTGCGAAAGGTATTACGCTCAGCTTTCACAACAACCAATTCGCCAACCCAGCGGGGCTGGTCGACTATATCTCGCAAAGCCGCCGGACCGCAAAGCTGCGCCCCGATCATCGGATGGTGATCTTGGAGGACTTAAGCAATGTAAAGCATCGCGCCAAAGTCGCCCTCAGCATTGCGAAGGGGCTGGTAAAAGCAGCGCAGGTCAAACAAGCCGCTTAGCGCTTTGGCAGAGCAACGTCGCGGTTAATATCGCAATTGAGCAGGAGGCCAGTTGCGATCATGAATGTCAGCGTTGCCGACCCGCCAAAAGAAATGAGCGGCAGCGGCACACCAACAACGGGCAAAATACCCATCACCATGCCCACATTAATGAACACATAAAAGAACATGGCTGTGGTGATCCCCATGGCGAGCAAACGGCCGAATTGCGACGTGCTGCGCGCCGCAATGGCTAGTCCTACGCCAAAATACGTCGCAAACAAGATAAGTAAGATAGCGCTGCCGATCAGCCCATGTTCTTCTGCTATGGTGGTAAAAATAAAGTCCGTGTGCATCTCAGGCAGAAAATTCAGATGGCTTTGCGTCCCTTGCAAAAATCCTTTTCCATCAATACCGCCAGAGCCGATCGCTATTTTTGATTGGGTGATGTGATAGCCAGCGCCAAGCGGGTCTCGGCCCGGGTCGAGAAACGTCATGACGCGCTGTTTTTGATAATCACGCAAAAAAAACTGCCAGGACAGCGGGATTGCGATAGCGACTAAGGCGCCGCCACCGACAAACAGACGATTGGGCGCTCCGCTTAAGAAAACGACACAGATGCCGGATGCAGCGACCAAGAGGGCTGTTCCTAAATCGGGCTGACGCACAATAAGGGCGCACGGCAAAGCAATTAAAATGGCTGGCAAAATAAGGCTCACCATCGTGCGGGTCTGCTGCAGCGAAAGCACGTGGTAGTAACTCGCGAGCACCAGCACGATACCGACTTTCATGAGTTCTGATGGCTGAATACGCACAGGCCCAACCACAAACCAGCGCTGCCCGCCGCCGCCCACATCACCAATGATCTCAACAAAAACCAGCAGCGCCAGGCCACCGAAGTAAATTGGTAGCCCCATATACTGCCAAAACTTCAGCGGCACGAGCGCCACAAACAGCATGATGCCAAAACCCGCGCCAAACCGGACCATATGTGTAAACGCCCATGGCCGCAGATTACCGTCAGCAACCGAATAGAGGGATGCGGCGCCGACCGTACCCAATAATACAACGAGCAGGATTAGAACCGGGTTGAGGCGAAAAAAGCGGCCAATAAGCCCCAGTTCGAAATCAACCACATTGCTCGACAGCGTTGCCATTATGCGCCGCCTTTTTTAACAGGTGGCACCAGGGAAGCCTGCCGTTGGTCTATGAGATCCAGGCTGAGTGCCTCGGCTAAGATATCAGAGGCGATCGGGGCTGCCACTGTTGAGCCGCCGCCGCCATGTTGCACCAGCACAGATATCGCATAGCGCGGCTTATCGTGCGGCGCATAGCCGACAAAAAGGGCGTGATCGCGCTGTTTCCAAGCCAGCTCCTCATTGTCTAAAATGCCGCTTTCGCGTTCTTGCTCGGAAATTCGGCGGACTTGCGCCGTTCCGGTTTTTCCGCCCATTTTGCCAAGTGTTTGCGGCAAGGCCGATGCGCGCGCGGTGCCAAATTGACCATGCACCGCCTCAACCATCGATGCCTTAATCATCTCAATAGCAGCAGGGGCAACAATGCGGTTGGCTTCATCTGCATTGGCAGCCAGCTGATCTGGATCTACCGGCAACAATGTGGGCGTCACCGTGTAGCCACCATTGGCGATGCGCGCGGTCATGGTCGCCAGTTGCAGCGGCGTCGCAAGCAATGCGCCCTGCCCAATACTCATATTGATCGTATCGCCGCCCACCCAGGCGGTTTTGCGCGCGCGCTGTTTCCATTCCGGTGACGGGATCAAACCCTTCTGCTCACCCGCAATGGGTAGACTGAACGTGTCGCCAAGACCAAATCGACGTGCCATTTCGGCAATACGCGCATGGCCGAGTGCTTCACCAAGCTCATAAAAGAAGACGTCGCAGCTTTGCGCCATGGCCTGGGTTAGATTGACTTCACCGTGGCCGCCCTTCTTCCAGCAATGGAACCGCTGATCGCCAAGCTCAAACCGGCCATCGCATTGGTGCGTTGTGTTCTCGTCGATCAGCCCTGCCTCTAACGCTGCCAAAGCGACGATCATTTTAAATGTCGAACCGGGTGGATATTGCCCGGACAAGGTTTTGTTGAGCAGCGGCTTTCTCGGGTCGGCAAGCAGGGCCGCCCAATTGGTACGGCTGATGCCATTTACAAATTCGTTTGGATCATGCGCCGGCGTTGAGACCAGCGCACGAATCTCCCCGCTATTGACATCAAGAACAACAACACCCGCGCTATCTTCGCCGCAGCGTTTCGCGGTGAAACTCTGCAGCCTCTGATCAATGGTCAGAGTTACATCTTGGCCGGCCTGTGCATCTTCACGCGCGACCTGCCGCACGACGCGCCCGCGTGCATTTACTTCAACCCGGCGTGTACCGGTATTGCCGCGCAACTGGCTTTCAAAGCGCCGTTCAATGCCTTCTCGCCCGACCTTAAAGCCAGGCAAACTCAGCACTGGATCATCGTTCATATCAGCTTGGGAGACGGCACCGACATAACCCAGCACGTGGGCGGCATCACTGCCATGCGGGTATACGCGTGCCGTGCCAGCGGCTGGCAAAACGCCAGGAAAGTGCGGCGCAGACGCATTAAAGCGGGCGAACTCGTCCCATTCAAGGTTGCCTTTCACGCGAATTGGTAGAAAGCTACGCTGGCGCTTGGCGCGCGCTATCACGAGTTCTCGCTGCGCCGGGCTTAGCTCAATAACCTTGCTTAACGCTGCTAATGTGGCGCGCAGATCTTTCACCTGCTCTGGAACGACGACAATAGAAAAATTGCGTTTGTTTGATGCCAGCTCGCGGCCTTGATGGTCGAGGATACGCCCGCGCAGCGGCGCCAGGAAACGCAGCGACAGCCGGTTGTCATCTGCCAGCGTGCGATAGCGTTCGCCATCTACAACCGAGAGCTGATAGAGCCTGCCGCCAAGCGCGGCAAAGGCGGCGAGCTGCAGCCCCCCGAGCAGCAGCGCACGACGGTTAAACGTGCCGGTGCGCAGCGCTTCAGTTTCTGTAAGTTCGCGCTTCATGCCTTCCGCCTTGGATACAGCACCCGCCGCTCCAACGCGACAAAGGCTAAGATTGCAATCGGGTAAAAACCGGTGCATGTGAGCCAGCGGCCAACCAAATCAATGCCTGCTCCGCCGATTTGAAACAGACCGTCCGTCACCACAGCGAAGATGCTAAAATAAAATGCTGAAAGGACTGCAAAGGTCGCCCAGCGCCACTCAAAATCAAGCGCGGACAGGTCATCACGAACAGAGGTCAGCACGTTCTGAAAGCCGAGAAGTAACAGTGGTGTTAAACCAATGACCGCTTCATTCCAAAGGTCAGCGAACAAGCCAAGCACGATGATAACGGCCCAGTGCACGCCCTCGGGCCGAAATAGGGTCCAATGAAAAACATAGATAAGCGGCAATGAGATCTGAATACGGCCAAACACAAAATCTGGCGTCGGAACCAATGTTATGGCGCTCACCAGCCACACCAGAAAGCCCGGCAGAACCAGCCTAATGGCGAGCGGCGCAGGTTGTGGATTTAAGTGCTTCATGGGTTCGGCACGTCCCGTGCGGCATTTAGATTTGGGTTAATCAATTGTGTGGGCAGTTCGCCCGTTTGCGGCAGCGCCGCATCGGCTGGCTTAAGTACGGTGAGCACCCCGGTTGCCGTAAGATCTGCGAAGGGTTCAATAAAATAGGCAGATTTACCGGCCACTTGCTCGACAATCAAACGGCCAAGTGGAAGGCCGGCCGGAAACAGACCGCCAGAGCCTGACGTACTGATACGTGCACCCTGCGAACCAGAAAAATCGATCGGCAGAAAATCCAATTTGAGCCGCTGCGCATTGGTCCCTTCAGCAATCCCTGGCGTTGCCGTGCTATCCACCACCACCGGCACACGGCTTGAGAAGTCGTTGACCAGCAAAACCCGCGATAACAGCGGCGCAACGGCAACTACTTGACCAACCAAGCCAGCACTAGAGACAACGGCATATCCCTCGGCAATGCCAGCTGAACTTCCCGCGGCAAGCAGAACAGATTTTGTATAGGTACCGCCGCCATGCGAGAGAACCCGGCCCGTTGCCACCACCTGCGACGGCCAAGACACAGCCGCAAGCTGTCGCCGATAAGCGGCATTTTCGTCACTCAACTGTTCGACGGTACGGCGCAGACCATCCAGCTCTTGCATTTGTTTTTGTAGCGCCACGTTCTCGCTGCGCACAAACAAATAGCTTTTTCCCACGTCAATAATGGTGGCAATTGTTTCAAGCGGTATTTGATAGAGCCAGGCGATGGGTGCGGCCACGCGGCTGGCTTGCAAGCGCGCGGAGTCTAAGTCGGCTTGGCTTGCCGCACTGACGAAAATAAGCCCTGTGCAGATACCTACGGCCGCGGTTTGCAAAGCGCGCGGCACCCAAGCGCCACTTTTTTTTTCGCTTGCACGCGCCGCTTTGGCCAAAGACCTTATCCTCTACTCAATCGCGTTGCCGGTATGCACACTGCGACAGATCAGCACCGGCTTAATAATCCTGGGTTAACACCAACTGCAGCGCCGCATCCTCCATCGCACGCCCAGTGCCAAGCGCGACGCATGTCAATGGATCATCTGCCACAACCACTGGAAGTCCTGTTTCCCTCCCCAAAAATTTATCGAGGTCTTGAAGCAATGCGCCGCCGCCGGTGAGCACGATCCCTTTATCAACAATATCCGCCGCCAACTCCGGCGCTGTGTTTTCAAGCGCAACTTTAACGCCTTCAACAATGGCCGCAATGGGTTCAGCGAGCGCTTCGGCAACATTGCCTTGATGGATTTCCATTTCTCGTGGAATTCCGCGCGTCAGATCACGGCCGCGAACTTTAATAGATTGGCCCACACCATCCTTCGGCTTCATGGCTGTTCCAATTTCTTTTTTGATGCGTTCAGCTGTGCTTTCGCCGATCAGCATATTGTCTTTGCGGCGAATATAGCCAATCACCGCTTCATCCATCTTATCACCGCCGACACGCACGGATGTCGCATAAACGATGCCAGCAAGTGACAGCACAGCGACTTCTGTGGTGCCGCCCCCGATGTCAACAATCATTGACCCGGTCGGCTCGGTTACGGGTAAATCCGCGCCAATTGCAGCTGCCATCGGCTCTTCAATAAGCTCAACGCGGCTGGCGCCAGCGCTTTCGGCAGCCTCTCGAATCGCCTTGCGCTCCACAGCGGTCGAGCCGGAAGGCACGCAGATGACCACGCGCGGTCTGGCAAAGCCGGCACGGTTGTGCACTTTTTGGATGAAGTGCTTGATCATGTCTTCTGACGCGACAAGGTCTGCGATAACGCCGTCTCTTAACGGCCGGATCGTTTCAATTTGCCCAGGCGTGCGCCCAAGCATCAACTTTGCGGCCTCCCCCACTGCTTTGACGACTTTGCGCCCATTCTCTGTCTTTAGCGCGACGACAGACGGCTCATTCAGCACAATCCCGCGACCTTTGACATAGACGAGCGTATTGGCTGTACCCAAATCAATCGCCATGTCTGACGAAAACATACTCAGCAATTTTGCAAACATTAAAGTATCCCGCTGCGCGCTGATTTGACCCTAGCGCAGTTGTCCTGCGCCGCACCCTAGGGTCGGTACAGTAAAAAAAAGTTTACCAAGTCCATTAAGCAACGCGCGAAAGGTACTGACGTGCCCCCGTCAGTTCCGCAATCGTGCTTAACTTGTCGAAAAGCCCAGGCAAAGAAAAAATTAGAATTTTTCGCAAAACCGGCCCGACCAAGCTTTTTGCAAGAATTTCCAATGAAATACCTTGTCGGTCTTGGGCAAACACCATATCGAAAAACCATGCAAACGTCCGCTGCCTCGGAGCGCTTCTCTCACGCGCGCTTATCGGAAATTATTAATCAAAAAACCAAGCCATTGGGCGCTCTGGGCAAAATCGAAGATATTGCGCTGAAAATTGGGGCGCTGCAGCAGTCTTACAGGCCAGTAATGCGGCGCTGTTGCGCGATGATTTTTGTAGCAGACCACGGCATTGCTGCCGAGGGGGTGTCAGCTTATCCACAAGCTGTAACACTGCAGATGCTGCGCAATCTGCTTGCCGGCGGCGCTGCAGCCAATGTGTTTGCGCGCAGTGTGGGTGCAGGGTGCGTCATCGTGGATGCTGGCGTCATCGGCGGTGAAACCGAAGAGCACCCTGATCTCATTCGCTGCAATATGGGGCCAGGCACACACAGTTCCTTATCTGGCCCAGCAATGACCAGTGAAGCCTGCATACAGTCAATAAAACACGGTGCAGCACTCGCTGCAGCGCAGACGTGCGATGCCTTTTGTTTTGGCGAAATGGGGATCGGCAACACCGCTTCAGCAAGCCTGCTGCTGCACAAGACATATGATATAGCGCTGCCCGAATTGATTGGGCGTGGCACTGGGCTTGATGATGCAGGGCTAGCGCAAAAGGCGGATATTTGCCAGCGTGCCGCGAGCCGGACAGCATCACGTTTAGACCCAAAACAAGCGCTTTACGAGTATGGCGGCTATGAAATCGCCATGATGGTTGGTGCGATGATGGGCGCAGCGCGGAACAAAAAAGTCGTTTTGGTGGATGGTTTTATTGCCACAGCAGCGGCCGCACTTGCCGCGCAGATCGAACCAAGCGCGGCAGACGCTTTTATTTACACCCATGTCTCCGCAGAAACCGGGCATCGCGCAGCGCTTAATGCGCTCGGCGCTGAAGCGCTATTTGATTTGTCGCTGCGTCTCGGCGAAGGCACTGGGGCGCTGCTGGCTTGGCCACTCATAAAAGCGGCGGCGGACATGTTGCGCGACATGGCAAGCTTTGAAAGCGCCGCTGTGAGCGGTAAGCTCTAGGTGTTGGCGCTGCTGCGCAATGAGGCGGCTGTTTTCGCCTTCGCGCTGCAATTTTTAACGCGTCTCCCTATCCCGCAAGGGATCATGTTTACTACGGAACGCTTCACTGCCTCGGTCCGCTATTATCCATTGGTCGGGCTCGTCATTGGCGCTTTTGCAGCAGCAGTTTTTTATGTGGCAACTAAGGCGTTGCCCTCATTTGTCGCGATGATCCTATCGACCGGCGCAACGTTGCTTTTGACAGGCGCATTTCATGAAGACGGACTGGCCGACACCTTTGACGGGATTGGCGGCGGCACAGATCGGGCAAAGACGCTGGAAATCATGAAAGATAGCCGCATTGGCACTTATGGCGCCTGTGCCCTCGTTATCGTCCTGCTAACGAAAATTGCTGTTCTCACCACTTTGGGCATTTCTGTCGTTGCGCCGCTTGCGCTTATCGCAGGGCATTGCCTGTCCCGAGCATCGAGCGTGGCCGTGATTGCCACCAGCAATTACGTGCGCGACCACGGGACCGGCAAACCGGTGTCTTCGGCGCTAAGCAACGCAAGTGTGATTGTGATTGCTGCAACAGCCGCGTGCGCCTGCGCATTAATGCTTTGGGTTGTGCAGTGGCAAGCCATTACAGCTGCATTGGCGGCGCTAGGCGGCGGCCACATTGCCACGCGCGCGCTGTTTGAACGCCGATTGGGCGGCTATACAGGCGACACTTTAGGAGCTGTTCAGCAAGTCAGCGAAGTTGCCTTTTATCTTGGACTAGTCGCGTGGCTCTAACGCTTCTGCGCCATACAACGCCAAATATCGCGCCTGATGTGTGTTACGGCATCACGGATATCGATGTGACAGAGACCTTTTATGTTGAAGCCGGAAACGCAGCAGCGCTGTTGACACCGCCGCAGCGCATTATCTCCAGCCCGCTCAAGCGCTGCCAAAAACTGGCCCACCACATCGCGGCCCAGTTTTCGCTTGCCGTTGAAACAGATATGCGGCTCGCTGAAATGGATTTTGGGCGCTGGGAAGGCATGAAATGGTCCGCGATTGCGCGCAGTGAGCTCGATGCCTGGGCAGCAGACTTTCTAGACGCCCGCCCACATGGCGGAGAGAGCGTCATGATGCTGTACGCGCGGGCATCTGCGGCGCTGGCCGATTACCGAGAAAATGACACGTTACTGGTAACCCACAGCGGCATTATCAAGTGCGCACTGGCTAGCAACTTATCACCGGCTGGGCTCAATACGCAGATCGCTTTCGGCGCCAGCGTATCCCCGCTGGCTACAGCTTTATGCCTTCAAAATCCGCAGCAGAGTGCCGCTCTTTGAGGCCGGTGTTTTCTTCACCCCAAGGTTTGTTTACAACGCGGCCGCGCTTGACGGCAGGACGCGCGCCGATCTGCGCGGTCCAACGCTGCACATTTTTGTAGTCCTGAACCTGCAGGAATTCGCCAGAATTATAGGCTTTACCCTCAGCTAAGAGCCCATACCAGGGCCAAATCGCAATATCCGCAATGCTGTATTCACTGCCCGCCATATACTCATTTTTGGCTAGGTGCTGATCGAGAACGTCAAGCTGGCGCTTGACTTCCATGGCAAAACGATCGATCGCATATTCGATTTTAAAGGGCGCATAATTATAGAAATGGCCGAACCCGCCGCCAAGATAAGGTGCACTCCCCATCTGCCAAAACAGCCAATTCAGCGCTTCGGTGCGCGCTGCATGTTCAGTGGGCAGGAATTCATCAAACTTCTCAGCCAGGTAGAGCAGGATAGAGGCACTTTCGAAAACCCGGGTTGGCTCAGGCGTGCTGCGGTCAAGCAGGGCCGGGATTTTAGAATTGGGATTAATGCCAACAAATCCAGAGCCAAATTGATCGCCTTCGCCGATATTGATCAACCAGGCGTCATACTCCGCTCCAGAATGGCCGAGCTCTAACAGCTCTTCGAGCATGATGGTCACTTTTTGGCCATTGGGTGTGGCGAGCGAATGCAGCTGCAGTGGATGCTGACCGACGGGCAGCTCCTTGTCTTCACGCGCGCCCGCCGTTGGCCGGTTTATGTTGGCAAATTGACCGCCATTTTCAGTGTCCCACTGCCAAACCTTTGGCGGCTCGTAATCTGACAAGGTTTGCGGCATGATAAAGTTCCTCGCGGCATAGTTTAATCTATGCCACGATACTTAGGCGCCCCTGCCGCAATGTCGATAGTGCAATGCATGTGTTTTGCGAACACACTGTTCAACGATGTTAGATGACAGCGCAGACCGTCTTGACTTCGAGATAGTTGTTGACCGCATCGCGCCCGCTGTTGCGGCCCCAGCCAGACTGCTTCATGCCGCCAATGGGTAAGCTGGCATCGTACATAGCATGGCAATTGATCCAGACGGTGCCGGCTTTAATGTCTGCAGCCAAGCGATGGGCAGTCGATAGGCTCTCTGTCCACACACTTGCGGCTAGGCCATAGTGGCTGTCATTGGCAAGTTCGGTGACTTCATCCAAGCTATCGATCGGTGTGCATACAATGACCGGGCCGAATACTTCTTCACGCACAATTTCCATTTCAGGTTTCACGTTGCTAATCACAGTCGGTGCCACATAGCAACCGATGTCACCAACGCGCTCACCGCCGGTTTCAATCGTTGCGCCATCTGCTTGCGCGCGCTGGATAAACCCAAGTACGGCGTCGGTTTGCTTAGCGCTCACGAGCGGCCCCATTTGGCACTTTGGATCGAGACCGGGGGCAACATTGAGCGCCTTAGCCGCCTCGACCAATCCAGCCACGACTTTGTCATAAACGCTGCGATGCGCATAAAGCCTCGAACCGGCAATACAGACCTGTCCACCATTAAAGAAGATTGCATTGGCCGCACCAGGAATAGCCGCATCCAAATCCGCATCATCCATAATGATGACAGGTGACTTTCCGCCCAATTCCAACGTTACCTTCTTTAGATTGCCTTTTGCAGCATCTAAGATCGCACGGCCGGTTGCGGTGGAGCCCGTGAAGGACACTTTGTCGACATCATGGTGCTTGGTAAGCGCTGCACCTGTCGTGTGACCATAACCCGTCGCAATATTCAGGACACCGTCAGGCAGCCCTGCTTCTTGCATAAGTTCGCCCAGGCGGATCGCTGTCAAAGACGTATCTTCCGCTGGCTTTAGCACGATGGTACACCCCGCCGCCAAGGCCGGTGCCACGATCAGCGCGGTGAGGACAAGCGGCGAATTCCAGGGCACAATGGCCGCAACGACGCCCACCGGCTCTTTGCGCGTATAGGCAAAGATGCGTTTGCCTTCCGGCTGATAATTAATCGAGGACGGGATGGTCGCGCCTTCAATCTTCGACGCTTCGCCGCCGAAAAAGCGGAACTGCTCAATAGCGCCGGGAATTTCCGCCCAGCGCCCAACAAAAAGCGGCTTGCCCTGGTCTAAGGTTTCAAGCTCTGACAGCTCATCAATATTCTCTTCAATCAGGTCCGCGATCTTCCATAGGATTTTGCCGCGCTCACTCGGCGTCATTGTGCTCCACGGGCCTGATAAACCGGCGCGCGCAGCCGCCACTGCAGCATCTACATCTGCATCTTCTGCAAAGGGTATTTGCGCGATGACATCGCCATTGGCTGGGTTAACCGTGTCAAAGGTTTTGCCAGACTGCGCCGGCACCCAAGCGCCATTGATGAGCAATTTTTTAGGCGCATCTACAAAGCTCTGTGCTGCGGCGCCGAGCGGCGAAATGTTTCCGAAATTGATTCCCATGATGCACTCCTGTGTCTGCGCACTGCAATGAATAGCAGATAGCGCAGTCAAACTAGGCAAAACTTATAAAGGCTCAGAGTTATCGAAGGTCGGAGAATTGACGCTTAGTGGCAGGCTTTGCCCAGCACTTTCAAGCGCCAGTAATTATAAGGCAGCGGGGTCAAAAAACCAGCAAGCAGCATGGTGGGCACCACCCACCAGGTCAGCCGTGCGCCGCCTGTCAGCAGAA
>JBCCLR010000089.1:0-13319 GCA_039026755.1 Pseudomonadota bacterium
AGCAGATCATGTGAATCCAAATGGCGGTGCCATAGCACTTGGCCACCCGCTTGGCATGTCTGGTGCACGCATTGCTATGACTGCAGCACGTTCACTTGCCCGCGTGGGCGGGCGCTATGCGCTTGTCACCATGTGTATTGGGGTCGGCCAAGGCATCGCGATTGTGTTGGAAGCGACGTAAATCATGGCTGATATTCAAGCAATGCACTTTAGGGAGGCGCTGGTCGCGCCGGTCACGGTTAAGCGTGCTTTGAAAGTGTGCGGTATCGTTGGCACGTTCCTGGTCTGTGTTCATCAGGGCGAGGTAGTGCTCGCCGGTGACTTGCCGCCGTTTTGGAAGGTGCTGCTGACCTACTGCGTGCCATATTCGGTATCGTCCTATTCCACCGCGGCCTTCATCTGCGACTTCGGCCAAGCCGATACCACCCAGCAAGAAAACTAAACGATGCGTGCGTTTGCCAATACCGCGAAAGCATCACCAGCCGTCAAAAACCGACCGGGCATACTGCTATGAGCAACAAAATATATGAAAGCGCCGCCCTGGCTTTAGCCGATATTGTTCAGGACGACATGCTGGTTCTGGCGGGCGGCTTTGGCCTATGCGGAATGCCAGAAGATTTGATTGATGCGCTCGGCGCAACCGGTGCGCGCAACCTTACTGTCGTTTCAAACAATGCAGGTGTGGATGGTATTGGGCTGGCAAAGCTTATCGACAGCCGACAGATCACAAAGATGATCTCGTCTTATGTGGGAAACAATAAAACATTTGAAAAAGCGTATCTCGATGGCAGTGTTGCTTTGGAGTTTAGCCCGCAAGGCACTATGGCTGAACGCATCCGCGCAGGCGGCGCCGGCATTCCCGCTTTTTATACCAAAACGGGCGTTGGGACGGTCATCGCAGACGGCAAGCCACATGCCGAATTTAAAGGGCAAACCTATATTTTAGAAGAAGGCATCTTCGCTGACATTGCTCTCGTTCGCGCGCAGACGGCGGACACTGAAGGCAACTTGGTGTTTCGCAAAACCGCACGAAATTTCAACCCCATGATGGCAACCGCGGCGACGATGACAATTGTGCAGGTTGAAAACATTGTTCCGGCTGGCGCACTCGATCCAGACCACATTCATACGGCAGGAATTTTCGTTAACCGCATCGTGCAATCAACGACCGCCAAACGCATAGAATTTACAACAAATCGAGAGGCTTAAGCGATGACCTGGACACGTGATCAAATGGCTGAGCGCGCCGCACAGGAATTGCAGGACGGGTTTTATGTTAATTTGGGAATTGGCATTCCAACGCTGGTTGCAAACCATATTCCGGACGGAAAAAAGGTCATTTTGCAATCAGAAAACGGTATGCTGGCGATGGGTCCGTTCCCGCTGCAAGGCGATGAGGATCCAGATCTCATCAATGCCGGTAAGCAAACCGTGACCGAGCTGCCGGAAACAAGCTATTTTTCTTCCGCCGACTCCTTCGCCATGATCCGTGGCGGTCATATCGATATCGCGATTTTAGGGGCGATGGAAGTGGCGCAAAATGGTGATCTTGCCAATTGGATGATCCCAGGCAAAATGGTGAAGGGAATGGGCGGTGCAATGGACCTGGTCGCCGGCGTCAAGCGCGTGGTGGTGGTCATGGATCACGTCAGCAAAGCTGGCGACCCAAAAATCCTCGAACGGTGCAGCCTGCCGTTAACCGGCAAAAGTGTGGTGGACCGCATTATCACGGACCTCGGCGTCTTTGATATTAGAGGAGATTCCATTTCCATCGTACAACTCGCCCCCGGTGTTGATGGACATATCATTGCTGAAAAAACCGATGCGCGCGTTACAGCACACTAAAGTTGGACACTCACAAAGGTGGTGTCAGACAAACGCGAAATCGTCTCAGTTTCCCGAAAGGACGGCGTTTTTCATGCCGCCGTTTGCGCAAGGCTGCGCCACTCCAAAAGCGCTTCGGATCGGTAAGCTTTAAAATTTTGGCGGCTATTGAGGTGTCTGTCTGCGTTAAAGTGGTTATAAGGCAAGGCGTGCATTGAGGCGAACTTTTGCAGGTTGTGCATTCGCCCAAAGCACTGCATGGAGCGCTCTCGTCTGCTTGTCAGATCTTATCGTCCAATAGCGTTCGACAAGATGCGGTATAATCCAGTAGCTTTTGTGGGGCATTTTTTGGGGGTATGAGTTAGAATTCCTGTGGCGCCACACCCGCATAACGCACTCACCGCCGTCAAGGTAAACCGGCTGAAATAGCCTGGTAATACGCCGATGGGAATGGGCTGTATTTAGTGGTTGATCCATCGGGTGCAAAGCGTTGGCTGCTGCGTACACTTGTGCAAGGCCGGAGGCGGGATATGGACCTTGGCGGGGTCAGGCTAGTGTCGCTGGCTGAAGCGCGGGATAAAGCCCGGCACTATCGCAAAATTGCTCGCGAAGGTTGAGATCCGATCGCGCAGCGCAAGCGGTTCATCGCGTTTCAAGAGGCCGCTGAGCAGGTGTTTATAGAGAACCGGCCGTCTTGGAATAATCCAAAACACGCAGCGCAATGGATCAACACGCTTCGGGACTACGCCTTTCCGCTGATTGGCACGTCTTCGATTGATAAGATCGATAGCGCAGCCATCTTGCGGGTCTTATCGCCCGTCTGGCTTGAGAAGCCAGAAACGGCGAAGCGCGTCAAGCAGTGGCTGAATATGATCTTTGAGTAGGCGATCGCCTCCGGCCATAGGAACACGCTAAACCCCGTCGCAGGTGTTGCAAAAGCGCTGCCTCGGCAAGTGGCTAGTCCGACTCATCGTAAAGCGATGCGGTATCAGGATATGCCGGGATTTATGCGTCAATTGAAGGACGAGACAAACGCTGTCTTTGCACAGTCTGCTTTGGAGCTCCTGATCTTAACAGCGACCCGCACCAATGAGGTCGTTCAGGCACAATGGACTGAGTTTGATTGGAAGGCAGCCTTGTGGACGATCCCTGCTGCACGGATGAAAGCGGGCAGAGAGCACCGCGCGCCGCTCAGTAAAAATGCGTTGGCTATCCTCGAACAGCTCTTTGCAGGGACAGATTGGACGCAAGGCCGTTGGCGCCATCCGCTAAAACAGCTTGAAGGCGTTCATTCAAATAGCAAACCGATAACGGCATTTGGTCCATCGACGCGGGTGCTTTTGGCGCCACTCGATCGGCTGCTGCCCGGTGGTAAGGATGACTAAAAACTACAAAACTACAAAGATTGGCGTCTTAGATCTCAATGTATAACAGCAAAAATATTTGCACCTCTTATGACACTTTCATCTCTTGAAAATGTAGTTTTGGTGTTCGCCGCACTGGCCCATAATCCCCTCCACGCTTTAGGCACTTCCCAAGCCCCTCAAGTACGGGTGCCGCAGCGCGTGTTGGATTTTGAAAAAAATCTGGCAGAATTTTAGGGTGACAAGGTGACGGCAAAAGACATCTAGTTAGGCAAGACTGTGCGATTTTGTATGCGGCTTAGCGGTTTTTCAGGACCAACTAGATTTAACTCAGTGCGCAACTAACAAAGTTAGATCCATTATCAGACTTTCCGCTGCTAAGGACCCTATGAAAACACCTTTTGAAATTGACACAAAGCCATAGCCATTTGCTTTTTGTATGCTCAGCAAAAAGCATAATAAACGAAGCGCGGGCGCACTCTGCTGCAACCACGCTAATCGAGCTAAGCCCCCCGAAAGCTTGTTGTCAGCGACCAGCTAGACAAACGGGAAGGAGCATCAACGAGTTAGCTCGGGATCTCAGATTGCGTGGTGTCGCAAAATGCAGCAATCCAGAAACCAAAGCCCTTTTCGATACCCTGAAGCTGTTTGCCGCTACTTTGTAAGCAAACAGTGCCTAGACCCTTCCAACGGCCTATGCGCGCGCTCTCCACCGCCGCAATCCAATACCGCCCAATATAGCCGAAAGCATCAGCGGCAGAGCGCCTGGCACGGGCACGACTGTAACGGTCCCGGTCAACACTTCGAAAACGATTGGCTCCACGCCTTCCGCATCGAAAGCGCTATTTACGCTCGCCGTTACGATGGACGTGCCGACCTTCAACGTGTCAAAGACAAGCGTTGCAAGGGTGAATGAAGACATTTGCAGTGCATCTAAGTCACTCGGCAGGTCGAGCGACATTTCAGCGATATTCACGATACCCGGCACGCCCGCATCAAACGTTTGCAAACTGCCAAAGCCAAATAAATCAAGACCCATGCCGAAGTCGACGCTTACAAACGCCAGACTGTCCTGGTCGTACAAGACATCAATGTCAAAGCTTCCTATAGAAGGCGCAACACCATCGCCTAAAAACTCCGCATCCAGATCGAGAACAACCTGATCGCCCAAGTTCACAATGGTAAGGCTCGGTGTAATAGCAAGACCTGCTGCCGAAGCTTGCGAATTAAAGAACCCCAGCGCGACCAAAACAAAAGCAAAAAAACGCATAACCAAAATCCCAACAACTCGTTACGATAGTGCAGTAATATCATGTGATTGAGGCTGAGACCAGCCTTAGGATAGATGCAAATGTTTGTAATTGGCGGAACTGACACTGTCCGCTTTGGAAAAAATCATAATATTATCAATTTCTTAAAATGTTAACGTGCCGCCCTCCAGGACTGTCCTGGCCGGTTGACTGAGACGTGAAGCCAATAAGTTTGAGATTCTACGCTGATATCTTTCGTGCGTGTAGCAGTCTAATTTCCGCTATGTGCAGCGATATGGGCGGTTGCGCGGTTTGAAAAACGCTATTTGTGGTCGGAGTATGCGCGTAATATTGCTGTGCTCGGACCTTTGACAAAACGCTTTGTTGAACACCGCGCAGTTTCAAGAGGTTGCGATACAGTTGGGTGTTTTGACCGCACGCCGGTAGAGTAATGTTTGGGTAAGAGTAGTCATGTCCAGTACGCAGCGGAAAAACCACACAGCGGAGCCCTCGCAAGCGCTTAAGAAAGCCAAAAATGGCTTGATTGCTGCAGCCATCTTAAGCGCCATCATCAATATTTTGATGCTTGGCGGCCCGATTTACATGATGCTGATTTATGATTCGGTGCTTGCAAGCCGCAGCATTCCAACTCTGGTCGGCTTGCTCTTCATAATCGCGATCGTTTATCTCTTTCACGGCGCATTTGATATTTTGCGGGCCCGGCTGATGGGGCACATTGCAGTGCATCTTGACAGTGCCCTGTCAGACCGGCTGCACAGCGTGATGCGCCAGCAAAAGCTTAAATCTGGGCATCTGCCTGGCGATGGACTGACGCCGCTACGCGATCTTGATCAAATCAAAGGCTTTTTAAACAGCCCGGGTCCGGGCGCCTTTATGGACTTGCCTTGGGTGTTTTTCTTTATTGGTATTTTATCGCTGCTGCACATTTGGCTGGGCGTAACAGCGCTAGCTGGCGCAGTGATTTTAATCGGCCTGACGATCATCAATCACACCACCAATAAGGCAGCCAGCGAGACGCTGACAGAGCTGCGCGGCCAATTGATGGGCAACGCCCAAGATCAGCGCACGAATGCCGAGGTTGTGCAAGCGCTCGGCATGGGCGAGCGACTGCGCGCGCGCTGGCAAGCCCTTAATCAAGAGTACTTAAATCAGTCCACCAAACTGACCCGCCGCAGCGCCTTGTTTGGCTCAATCAGCAAGATCTTCCGCATGTTTTTGCAGTCGGTGGTGCTGACGGTGGGCGCGCTGATTTACATTCATGGCGAAGCCAGCGCAGGTATTATTTTTGCTGCGTCTATTTTAGCCTCCAAGGGCCTAGCGCCGATTGACCAAAGTATCGCCAGCTGGAAGACCTTTAGCGCTGCGCGCGCCGGTTGGCGACGTTTGACGGTGCTGCTCGATTTATATCCGAAAGCGGACGCACCCAAAGTGGCGCTCCCGGCGCCTAAAAACACATTGAAGGTTGAGAAGCTTGCTGCCGCGCCGCCTGGCCAAACCAAACCGACGCTACGCAATGTGGAATTTGAAGCCCAGGCAGGCGATGCGATTGCGATACTCGGCATGAGCGGCGCGGGCAAAACAACTTTGGCGCGCTTGCTTATCGGCGCATGGCAGCCGGTGGTTGGCTCGATCCGGCTGGATGGCGCAACGCTCGATCAATGGGACGCTGATGTCCTGGGCCAATCGATCGGCTATTTATCGCAACGTGTTTCGCTGATGGAAGGCAGTGTCGCTGAGAACATTAGCCGATTTGAACCAAATGCGCCGTCTGAGCTGATTATTGCGGCGGCGCAGGCGGCTGGTGTGCATGCCATGATCGTTGATTTACCAAACGGCTATGATACCCAGGTTGGGCACAACGGTAGTCAGCTATCAGCTGGGCAAAACCAGCGGATCGGTCTGGCGCGCGCGCTCTACCGCGATCCGTTCTTGATCGTTTTGGATGAGCCCAATTCGAATTTGGATTCTGAAGGGGAAAAAGCTCTAGGCTCAGCCATTGGCAGCATTCGCTCACGTGATGGCGTTGCCATCCTCATTGCGCACCGGCCTTCTATTCTCGGACAGGTCAATAAAGTGATGTATCTGCAAAACGGCGCGATGGAGGCATTTGGACCGCGCGATGAGGTGCTGAGCAAAATCTTAGCCAAGCCTGCTGTACAAAAACAAACCGCTGCTGGTGCAGGCGGTCACTTGAAATCCGTGCCACAAAAGGACTTAGAACAATGACTACGGTGGTTGGAGAGGCTTTGATTGCGCCGATTGGCGGGGAAGATGATCGCGCAATTGCTGCGCAAACTAAAATCCGCCGAGAAATCCGGGTTGCCATCATTTTCCTGAGTGTATTTGTGCTGTTGTTCTGCGGCGCCGGTGTGTTTGTACCGATTGGCGGTGCGGTGATTGCTGCGGGGACCGTCGCGGTTGAATCAAACGTTAAGCGCGTTGCCCACCCCAATGGCGGCATTATTGAAGAGATATTGGTGCGCGACGGCGACCAAGTTGAAAAAGGCGATCCGCTCATTCGTCTAAACACCAATGTGGCGTCCGCATCGGCTGAGCTGTCAAGCCGATCCGTTGCTCAGCTGCTGGCGCAAAAAGCCAGATTGGAAGCCCTGCAAGAAGGCCGCGACAGCCTCACCTTCGCTGCCGAGCTCAGCCAAGCTCAAGATGCGGAAAGCCGCGCGGCGATGCAGACCGAGCAGCGCTTATTTGATCTGGTCCGCGCTGAGCAAACGGCGATCGTCGCGCAGCTGAATGAACGCGTTCGGCAATATCAAGAACAAATATCCGGGATCAGCGCGCAGATCGTGGCGCTAAAGACGCAGCAGGAGTTGATTGAGCCTGAACTTGCGGGCGTACGTGATTTGTATGAACGCGGCTATGTGACCATCACGCGCCTCAATGAACTGGAACGGACCTCTGCCAGCCTCAGCGGGTCGCTTGGTGCGCTTCAATCTGATGCGGCGCGGGCGCGGGCAGGGATTTCTGAAACCAAGGAACAAATTTTGCAAATTCAGCAAAGCACGCGCGCCCAGGCCGGCGCTGATCTGGCCAGCACCAACGCCGCACTGAATGATCGGCGTATGGCTAGTGTCAGCGCGGCAGACACCTTTGACCGCAGTGTCATCGTGGCGCCTGGCGACGGCATTATTGATAAGCTGGTCTTTACCACGCGCGGCGAAGTGATCACGCCAGCAGAGACTATTCTAGAAATTGTGCCGCTCAACGATGAATTGCTGCTCGAAGCGAGCATTGCGCCCGCTGATATAGACCAGGTGAGCATGGGCCAAAGCGCCATGGTGCGCTTCAGTGCGTTTAACCTCAGTGAAACGCCGCAGTTTGACGGGCATGTCACGTTTATCTCCGCAGAAGTCGCCGTCGATCCAAATACAGGCCTCAGTTTTTATCGCGCGCGCATTCAACTCGATAAAGCGCAGTCCCAAACATCCGCCATCGCGATCCTACCCGGCATGCCGGCAGAAATCTTCATCGAAACCGGCCGCCGCTCCGTGCTGTCCTACGTTACCAAACCCTTGCAAGACCAACTCGCACGCGCGTTTAAGGATTAACGTGTTACAAGCAGCGGCAGCGTTGCTCTGTTCTGCTGTGTGAGACGCAGAACCAATAAAGTTGAGATTCTGGTCTGATATCTTTCCCACTAGAACTTCTTTAAAAACGGCAATGAAACTTTCCGTGAGGGCGTACGCGGACAGTCCGGTTGTAGTGTGTGGTGTTGCAGGACGTTAACCGGATGTTGGTCCACAGTCCGGGTGCACACCTTCTCTGGCAGGTTCACAAAGTGAAGTCGGTAGAGCGTTTTCGAGTGGACGGCTCTGCCTTAGCCGGAGCTGCAGATGCCCTTTTCGTCGCTAATCAATGGCACTTTCAACAGCGGTTCAGCATTTGACTTTCGCATAAAAACCAATGGCGGTCGCAACCGCTTTGGTTTTGATGGTGATGATTTTTATATCCGCGGCCAAGGTGTTCAAGGCAAGCAACGCTTTGACAACCTAGATGACTTTTTCGGCCTGGCCGTTACCGTCTTCGGCGGGTCGGTGGTCCAAGATGCGCAGTTCTTGGATGCGGATATTGCAGCTGGCAAGCTTCCAACAGATTTGCGTGTTGAAGATGGCTCATTAGCTCTCATCGAGGGTGCCGGGATCACTGGGAGTTTTAAAGCGCGCTTCGATAGCAATGCCCATGCGCAAAACTTCCTCGCTTTTGTCGAACAAATGACATCGCTGATTGATGCCAATGATGCAATTGCTGCCGATCCCTCTGAATTCCGATTTGCCGTGGGTGAGATCGAGGTCTTCTATGACGCTTCAGCGCAAGACTTTGGCTTTAAAAACGATACTGGCGCGCAGCAGCGCTTTGATGCGCTGGAGCCATTTGTTGAAGCGCTAGCGCGAGACCTCGGCGGCACGCAAACGCGTGACGGGACCTTCAACGAAGAACGTATCGCCGATGGCCGCGGCCCCAGTATAAGGGTCCAAAAAGACACCGATCTCTTGATTGCCGGGCGCAGCGTGTCCGGCCGGTTTAAATTTGAATTTGACACCGCCGAGCAGGCTGAAACCGCCAGGCAGGTGTTTACACAACTGTTCGCAGATATTGCCGAGACAGGCGCAATCGGAGGCGAAGGATTGCCTGGCGCTGAAGATACCAGCACGGGTATTGATGCAGATGCCGCAGAAGGTCTCATTGCCATAACTCCAGACGCGGGTCCGGCAAGCCAAGCGATATTCGCCGCACCGTCGGCTAGCCCTGCTTCCATACCCGCCACGACAGCTGCGCCGACTGAATTGTCGCAAGTCGAAGCAGGCCAAGGCGGATTTGTTATCAATGGTGCCTCGGCTGGCGATCAATCGGGCTATTCGGTAAGCAACGCCGGCGACGTCAACGGCGATGGCCTTGATGATCTTGTTATTGGAGCCAATGCCGCTGATCCAAATGGCGGCAATTCCGGCGCAAGCTACGTGGTGTTCGGCAAGACAGATAGTGCAGCCATTGAGCTTTCTGCCATCGCAGCGGGCTCCGGTGGCTTCGTCATCAACGGCGTGTCTGCCAACGACCGTGCTGGCGGCTCTGTCAGCGGCGCAGGCGACATCAACGGAGATGGCCTACAGGACCTTATCGTAGGTGCTTCTTTTGACGGGCCGAATGGAAGCTTTTCTGGCGCGAGTTTTGTTGTGTTTGGTAAAACCGACGGCGCCTCTGTCGAGTTATCCAACGTAGAAACTGGCGCTGGCGGTTTTGCAGTCAACGGCGCAAACGCTTCTGATTTTGCGGGTCGAGCCGTCAGCATCGCTGGCGATGTCAATGGCGATGGGCTTGATGATCTTATCATTGGCGCCTCTGGGGACGATCCCAACGGCCAGAGTTCGGGCGCCAGCTTTGTGGTGTTTGGTCGGACGGATAGCAGCGCACTCGAATTATCAGACATTGAGCTGGGCAACGGCGGCTTCGTCATCAATGGCGCATCAGCCGGCGATCAATCTGGCCGTGCGGTCAGCAGCGCCGGTGATGTCAACGGCGACGGACTTGACGATCTCGTCATTGGCGCGCCCGTGGATGACCCAAATGGCAGTGCGTCGGGTGCCAGCTTTGTTGTCTTCGGCAAAACCGACGGTGTTTTGGTCGAGGTATCAGACATTGATGCTGGTGTAGGCGGTTTTGCCATCAATGGCGTATCCGCCGGCGATCAGTCTGGTCGCTCGGTCAGCACCGCTGGCGATGTCAACGGTGATGGACTTGAAGACCTAATCATTGGCGCATCGTCTGCTGATCCGAATGCTGCCAACGCAGGTGCCAGCTATGTGGTCTTCGGCAAAACCGATGCCGGGGCAGTCGAACTCTCCGACGTCGAGGCTGGCGCAGGCGGTTTTGTCATTAACGGAATCTCTGCGACAGATTTCTCTGGTTTCTCCGTCAGCACGGCTGGCGATATCAACGGCGACGGCCTGACCGACCTGATCATTGGGGCCAACCTGGCCGATCCAAATGGCGACAGCTCTGGCGCGAGCTACGTTGTTTTCGGCAAAACAGACACTTCGGCTACAGAACTCTCCGATGTTGAGAATGGCTCAGGCGGCTTCATACTGAAAGGTGTGTCCGCTGGCGACCGTGCTGGCAACTCGGTTAGCGGCGCGGGCGACATCAATGGCGATGGCTTTGATGACATCATCGTCGGCGCCCCCTTTGACGATCCGAACGGCAGCTCTTCGGGTGCCAGTTTCGTGGTTTTTGGTGGCAATTTCTCAGGGGCCGCAACGCAGATCGGTACAACTGGCGTTGACACGCTCACCGGCACCAACGCATCCGATACCCTTATAGCAGGCACCGACAATGATATACTCATTGGCAATGGCGGCAGCGACGTACTGCGCGCCGGCGAAGGCGATGACGTTGTCGCCATCTCCGATCTCAGCTTCAATGTTGTCGATGGCGGCAATGGTGTTGACACGCTGCGGCTCGATGGCTCTGGCCTGACACTGGACTTGGCGGCCGTTGCAGACACGCGGCTCAGCCAGATTGAAGCCATCGACCTTGCCGGCAACGGTAATACACTTGTTGTCGACCGGCTTGAGGTCCTGCGCCTATCCGGCGAGACCAATACCTTGCGGGTTTTCGGCCAAGGTGTTGATACGTTTGAATTTGCGACGGGTACCGCCGGTGATTGGCAGCAGCTGGCCAGCATCATCGACGACGGCATTACCTTTGATGTGTTTGTTAATGGCCGCGCGCGGGTGGAAATTCAGCAAGGCATTGGCGACCTCCCCGATGCGAGCGATGATACTGCACGCACCGATGAAGACACCGCAGTGACCATCAATGTGCTGGACAATGACGCGGGCAGCGGCCTCGTCATCACCGCAATCGACGGAACGCCCATCTCAACCGGCGAGACGGTCACCCTTGCCTCAGGCGCGAATGTAACGTTGAATGTGGATGGCACGGTCGATTATGGTCCCAACGACCAGTTCGAGGGCCTGTCCAGCGGCGACAGTACGACGGACAGCTTCAGCTACACGGTCGAAGGCGGTGGGCAGACCCGCCAGGCCGATGTCACCGTCACTATCGATGGCGTTGAGGACGCGCCAGTTGTCACCGCTGATACCGCGCGCACCGATGAAGACACTGCAGTTAGCATTGATGTTCTAGATAACGATGTCGACCCCGACAGCACGCTGGTAATTGCCGCGCTGAACGGCACCAACGTGGTTGCCGGACAGACTGTCACCTTAGCCTCCGGGGCGATTGTCACGCTCAATCAGGATGGCACGGTTGACTACGACCCGAACGGCCAGTTCGAGGACCTGTCCGGCGGCGACAGCACTACCGATAGCTTCAGCTACACAATCGATGCCGATGGCGAGACCCGTCAGGCGACAGTGACCGTTACAATTGATGGTGTGGAAGACGCCCCGGTTGCAAACCCCGACACCGCGCGCACCGATGAAGATACAGCGGTTACCATCGATGTCCTCGCCAACGATACCGATCCCGATAGTGATCTGGTCATCACGCAAGTCGATGGTACACCGATCTCGGCCGGTCAGACTGTAACGCTTGCATCAGGCGCGTTGGTCACACTGAATATCGACGGCACGGTGGACTACGATCCCAACGGCCAATTCGAAGGCTTTGGCAGCGGCGATAGCACGACCGACAGCTTTATCTATACCATAGATGCCGATGGCGAAACCGTCCAGGCGACGGCCACCATAACCATTGACGGCGTCGATGATTTGCCATCAGCAACCGACGACACCGCACGTACCGATGAAGATACCGCCGTCACCATAGACGTACTGAACAACGACAGCGATCCTGATGGCGACCTGGTGATCACTGCCATTGCCGGCACACCGATCGCGGCGGGCCAGACAGTAACGCTGGCCTCAGGCGCTTTGGTCACCCTCAACGTCGACGGCACGGTTGACTATGACCCGAACGATCAATTCGAAGACTTGTCCGGCGGCGGCGACAGCACCACAGATAGCTTCAGCTATACTGTAGAAGGCGGCGGCCAGACCCGGCAGGCAAGCGTGACGGTGACCATTGATGGTGTTGAGGATGCGCCGGTTGTCGCGGCTGATACCGTGCGCACCGACGAAGATACGGCCGTTACGGTGGATGTTCTGAATAATGACAATGACCCCGACAGCACACTGACCATCACCGCACTTGACGGCACGACGGTCGTCGCTGGCGATAGCGTTACGCTGGCCTCTGGCGCGATTGTTACACTCAACCAAAACGGCACGGTTGACTACGACCCGAACGATCAATTTGAAGACCTATCAGGCGGCGACAGCACCACTGATAGTTTCACCTACACCATTGATGCCGATGGTGAGACGCAGCAAGCAACCGTCACCGTCACGATTGACGGCATTGAAGATGCGCCGATTGCCAACGATGACACGGCGCTGACCGATAAAGATACCGCCATATCAGTCGCCGTATTGGCCAACGATATTGATCCTGACAGCACCTTGACGGTGAGCAGCCTGGAGGGCGCGTCGGTGCAAGTGGGCGAGACGATCACGCTCGCCTCCGGCGCTCTCATCACGCTCAACCAGAATGGCACTGTCGAATACAACCCCAATGGCCAGTTCGACAGCTTAGCGGCGGGCGCAAGCGCAACCGACAGCTTCACCTACGCCATCGATGGCGATGGCGAAGTCGATCAAGCGACCGTGACCGTCACCATTAGCGGCGTTGGCGCCGGCAGCCCTGTGACTGAACTCTCTACCATCGAAGCCGGAACTGGCGGCTTTGTGATCAATGGCGTTTCAGAGAATGACGTATCCGGCGTTTCCGTCAGCAATGCTGGCGATGTGAACGGCGACGGCCT
>JBCCLR010000090.1:0-13260 GCA_039026755.1 Pseudomonadota bacterium
CCAAAGGAGATGCAGCAGTGTTGATCGGTGTGCCGAAGGAAATCAAAAATCACGAATACCGTGTTGGATTGACGCCAGAAAGCGTGGCGGAGTTGGTGGGCATCGATCAATCGGTGCTGGTCGAAACCAATGCTGGGGCCGGTATAGGGGCGAGCGATGCAGACTATCAGGCAGCAGGCGCGCGTATTGCCGCCACACCAGCGGAGGTGTTTGCCGCCGCGGACATGATCATTAAAGTCAAAGAGCCACAAGCAAATGAACGCGCCATGCTGCGCGCCGGGCAAATTCTTTATACCTATTTGCATTTGGCGCCGGACCCTGAGCAAACACGTGACCTGCTTGCTTCTGGCGCAATTTGCATTGCCTATGAAACTGTGACGGGAGAGGGCGGCGGCCTGCCCCTGCTCAAGCCAATGAGCCAGGTTGCGGGTAGATTGTCTATTCAAGTGGGCGCAAAATCTTTGCAAAAGGATGCCGGCGGTCGCGGCGTGTTGCTGGGCGGGGTGCCGGGTGTTGCGCCAGCGAAGGTGGTGATCATCGGCGGCGGTGATGTGGGCTTTAATGCGGCCCAGATGGCCGTTGGCATGCAAGCCGACGTTACAATTTTAGAGCGCGATGCCGCTGTTATCGAGCGTCTATCGAGGCACTTTGGCGCGTCGGCAAAGGTGCTGCGCTCAACACCTGCCGTGCTCACGGACTTGGTCACGTCTGCGGATATGGTCATTGGGGCGGTGCTGATCCCCGGCGCTGAAGCGCCCAAGCTGGTGACGCGCGATATGCTGCCCAAAATGCTTGAAGGCAGCGTGCTTGTTGACGTGGCGATCGATCAAGGCGGTTGTTTTGAAACATCGCGGCCGACCACGCATGACGACCCGACATTTATCATTGATGGTGTCGTCCATTATTGTGTGGCCAACATGCCGGGCGCGGTTGCGCGTACATCCACCTATGCACTCAATGCCGCGACGATCCCGCATGCAAAGAACATTGCCAGACGCGGCTGGAAACAAGCCCTGAATGCCGACCCGCATCTACGCAATGGTCTGAATGTCTGTCACGGCAAGCTCACATGCGCTGCCGTTGGAGAAGCACTGGGGATTGAGACGGTGAGCCCGTCAACGCTGCTGGCGCAGATGGGCTAAGTCTTCGCCTGCGTCAGCGTTTCAAGCGCTTTGGTCCAGTTCTAGGCCGTCAGAAAGCACAGCCTGCTGCACTGGCGCTGGCGCACGACGTGCCTGATAGTCCCGCCTGACGCGCAAAACGGCAAACAGGCCAAGCGGCACGAACAAGAGCGCAGAAGACAGCGGCAACAGCGCTTCGCCGCGCGACCAATCTACTGCGCCGTCAATAAGCTGGCCAGCACCGCGCTGATAGGGACGGGTATAGAAAAAATGCATGACTACGGGCATCAGGAGGCCATAGGCAACCAACGTCCAGGCCGCCAAGCTGGTGGTGCGCACGGCACTTGGCGTGCAATCGCTTTGCGGCGCGCGGTGCAACCGCGCCAGATAGTCTACCTGCGTCTCAGTCACAACACCGCGCTTGGAGAGTACAGTGATTACCATCAGGCTCGCCAAGACGCCAATAATGGTCGGATTAAAGAAATGCGGGAAGCTAAGCGCGCCAGCATATTCAAACGCTGCTGGCACCACATTGAACACAAAGCCGGTGATCATACCCCAAAAGGCGGCATCTTCCGTGATGCGCTTTGACCACACACTCATCAGCGCAACCGGGCCCCAGGAGGAGGCGAAGACTGTGCCGATAAACAGCATGAGCCAAAAGATATTGGGCGGGAAGAAAAATGCACAGACAAGTGCGATGAGGCTGACGCCTGAAATAATAAGCCTGGTTTTAGGGATGCTCAGGGGCGTTTTTGAAGGTGTAATGTCATTGCTGGCGGAAAATCCGACCAGCGAGAGGAACGTGGATGCAGAGGATAGGGCGGCAGCCATGATCCCCGCCAGCAAAAGCGCGCCAAGCACCTCAGGCACCACCGAGCGTGCCGCCCAAATCATCACGGTTTCAGCGGGCGAAATGTCTGGATTATACAAATTGATGAGGCCAGCAACGCCGTAGATGAAGATTTGCAAGACGATGACGGCGAGGCAGGTGAGAATGGCGGAGCGGATGACAACATGTTCATTGCGCGCCATCAGGTGGCGGCTTGATTGCCATGGGCTTACGGCGTAGACGACACTCCAAGCTAAATCTATGACGACGGCCCAGACAAGATAATCCCATGGGCTAGACCATTCTGTATCATCGCCAACCACGCCGTGCCAGGCAGCAATGCCGGGCTTTGCGTTAAGCTTTGCCATGTCTTCAACCGCAGCAGTCACGCCGCCCAGGTCGGACACCACATAAATCCCAAAAGCGATTGTAGCGGCGGTGAAGAGGAGGAACATCAGCGTATCGGTAAGCACCACGCCTTGCGCGCCGGAATACATGGTGAAAACCGTGTAGCTGAGCCAGGCGATGATCAGCCCCGTGGTATAGTTGACGCCGATGAGGTCTTGCAGCAACAGCGCAGCACCTTGCGTCACCACCAGGAGATAGGCGCCCAGCGCTAAAATAATGATGGTGCCTGCCGCCTGCTGCACGCGCCGGCTGTCAAAGCGTTGACCGAAATACTCTGCCACGGTCGGCGCACGGCTGCGGCGCAAATAGCGCCCAAACAGGAGCGCGCCATAAACATAGCCCGTCACCGCAATACCAGGGAACAACAGGTATGGCCCCATTTGCCCGGCATAGGTAAAGCCCGCTTCGCCCAGGAAGATGGTTGAGGAAAACACGCTGGCGACAAGCGTGCCCAAGATAAACATCGTTGGCGCGCGCCGGCCAGCAACGAAATAATCATCAAGCTGTTTTACGCTGCGGCCAGCGTAATTACCAATGGCGACAAAGGCGAGAATGCTGCAGACCAGGGTGACTGAAAAAATATCCATGGCCCAGGGCGTGGCAGCTAGGCTGCCTGGGCGCGCAGGTCTTGCCCGTCCTGCCGCGCCAGATCAGAGCGCCAGGCAATCATATTCAGCTCGAGCAATAGAAAGCTGGCAATCCACAGGAACTCATCCCACACATAAAGATACTGGCCGTTGGCCAGCCAGAAGATCGAAATGCCAAACATCAGGCCATAGCAAATATATTTGCCGTACTTTTCAAACTCAGTGAGCTGGCCTTTATAAACGCCCCGGTCCAGCAGCCGCACGCTCAGCTCGGTAAAGCCCAAAATGGCAAACCACGTTGCTGCTTCTACCACGTCAAGCACGCGGTATCCGGTATCAAGCTGCAGGCCAGCCATATCGGTCACCACAGGGTCTTTCGGATAACGAAAAATCTCACCAGAATAGGCAATGGTGGTGCAGGTGTCTGACGTAACGGTGGTGTAGGCGAGGTTGCGCAGGAAGGCGAGGCCTTGATCGGCGAGAGAACAGAGTCCACCAGCCGGTGCGGCTTGCTTGATCTGCGTGAGCTCAAACGCCAGCGCCGAATAGGAAATGATGGTGTTCACGACCATGGCGGCGAACAGGACTTTAAAGCCGTTCATCAAACCAAGCACGACTTTATTGTCGTAATCATCATCCATCCACCAGGTCTCGATCTCGTAGATGAAGATCAGCATCACCCAGGCGAATTGATCCATCGCATCGGCAAAAGCGGCAAGCCAGCCCATGATGGTCGTCTGGTCGGTAATGGTATAGTGCGCGGCGTTGATGTTCTTGGCGAGGTAGAACCCAAAGTTTACAAACAACAGCCCGTAGATAACCCATTTGGCGATTTGAATCAGCCGTTCGTGATCACTGAGCGGCCCGCTCGTGATGTGATATGTATTCGCTGCGTTGTGGGAGCCCGATAAACGCATGAAATCTCGTAAAACTCTTTCGATGAAGACATTAGACTATGCCCAAGATTTCACAGCGCGCAAGGCCCAATGCCCCAATCTCCCAAAAATGTGATCACATTTTTTTGGCAAACCTGTCACGCAGCAAAGCCACTGGCAGTGGACACGGCGCTGGTGCCGGCTATGATGGCGTATGGTTTCCGGACTTGATACAGCGCTAGGACAAGACGCGGCGCGGGCTGCTTTTGACCGCATTACAGCAATGCTTGAGGCAAAGGCGCCAAATGATGCTGCGATCGCCGCGCGCACGGCGCTTGAGGTCAGTCCTAATGACCCGAACATCCTGCGCCTTTTGGGCATCGCGCTGATTCGGCTCGACCAAGCCGAAGAGGCGATTGAGCGGCTTACGCATGTGGTGCGGCTGGTGCCGGGATTTGCTCCAGCACATGAGAATTTGGCCGATGCGTACCTCCACGTTGGCCGAATCGACGAGGCTATTGCGAGCTTGAAGGCGGCGCTTAAATTCAATCCAAAATCCACCAACGCACAATCCCGGCTGGCTGAACTGCTTGCGCTCTTAGGCCGTGGCCGAGAAGCCGATGAGGTGTTTCAATCGTCTGTTGGCAATGATCCTGAGCGCGCCGCCATGGTTGAAGCGATGGAGCTGGCCAAGCAAAACGCGCATGAGAAGGCCGAAGCGATCTATAAGAGCGTCTTGCGGCGCAAACCCGAACATGTTGATGCCCTGCGCCTACTCGGCGCGCTTTATCTTAAACAAGAACGCCATAGCGAAGCAGAGCCGTATTTTCGCCGTGTGACCGAGCTCGCCCCAGATTTCTGGATTGCCTGGATAAACCTGGGCGTCACGCTGCAGGACCAACAGAAATTTGCGCCGGCGCAGGCTGCCTTTGAGACCGCGTTAGAGCTTCGCCCAACCAGTGCGCATGCACTCGAAAAACTTGGCTCAAATGCCATGCAAGATAGCCGCATAGATGATGCAATTGGCTATCTTGAGCAAGCCTTGGCAATTGATGAACATTATGTGCCGGCCCTCCTCATCTTGGGCCATGCGCTCAAAACGATCGGCAAGCAGGATGACGCGATTGATGCCTACAGGCGCTGTGCGGCGGCAAAACCGAGCTATGGCGATGTCTATTGGAGCCTCGCAAACCTCAAAACATACCGGTTTCCCGACGCTGAAGTCGCACATATGAAAAGTCAGCTTGAAACGCTGGGTGATAGCCAAGAAGCGCAGGAAGCCGACATCTCCTTTCGGTTCGCCCTGGGCAAAGCGCATGAGGATCTAAAGCAGTTTGACAAAGCGTTTGAATATTATGCCGTGGGCAATGAAAAGAAGCGGCTTACCGTGAATTACGACCCGATTGATTTGGAAACCCAGGTCGACCGCCTCATTGACGTGTTTGACGCAGATTTTTTTGCCCAGCGCGAAGGCCAGGGCTCGCAAGATGATGCGCCCATTTTCATTGTCGGTTTGCCGCGTTCAGGATCGACCCTGCTGGAGCAAATTCTGGCCAGCCATTCGGATGTGGAAGGCACCGCTGAACTGCATTTTTTGCTGCGGCTTGCAACAGACACCGGGCTCAATCGGCTCGATGGCATTAAATATCCGCAATCTATGCATTTGCAAAAACCGCATCAGCTCAAAGCGTTAGGGGAAGAGTATTTAGAGCTGGCCAGCGCGCACCGCAGCGGCGCGAAGTATTTCACCGATAAGCTGCCCAACAACTTTATCGCGATTGGGTTTTTGCATGCGATTTTGCCCAATGCGAAAGTCATTGATGCGCGCCGCCACCCGCTTGATAGCTGCCTGGGCAGTTTCAAACAGTTGTTCGCAAAGGGGCAGACGTTTACTTACGACATGTATGATCTGGCACATTATTACAGCCAATATGTGCGCATCATGGTGCATTGGGACGCTGTGTTGCCGGGTAAAGTCCTGCGGGTCAATTATGAGGATGTCGTGGCGGATGTCGAGACCCAGGCGCGCCGCATTGCCGCGCATTGCGGGCTGGGCTGGCAAGATGCCATGCTCAAGTTTTACGACACCAAGCGTGCGGTTAAAACGGCCAGCTCCGAACAGGTCCGCAAACCCATTTACAGCGCCTCGCGGCACCTTTGGCGCTCTTATGAAGACCATCTCGGCGAACTCATCGAGTTTTTAGAGCCGGTCCTTCTAGACTTGCCTTACGCTGACCAACCCAAAGCCATTCAAGCGCTGTCCAGTTAACTTGGGGATCTTCAGCCTCTTCCTCAGCCTCTATCGGCGGGCCACGCATAAGGCCACACCTCAAGGCCGTGGATGGCGTTGCGCACGTCCATCGAGATGTTCACCACTTTGAGCGCCTTGCGCGCATTCACGTTATAGACCGTCACGGTTGACGGCGAAGAGCCCGCAGCAATTGTTTGATCATCGATGGCGCACAGGCCCCGTCCAAAGCCTTGCCGGGCTATGCGGCTGTCATCCAGCTTGCGCCCGCTCAGTTTATGGTCAGCAAAGCGCGGCACGCGAAAGGCCGCTTTGGCGTCTGGGCTTTCAAAGCGCACATGATCGGCTTGTGTGTCGTTAAATAAGATGCCATCTTGAAACGGCTGCGCATTATGCGTCCCCTCGGGCAAGGTGGTGTAAACGCCAATGGCTTTGCCATTAAACACCAATAAGTTGCCGGTCCTCAGGCCGCTGATAAACATGCCATGTTTGTCGCAAAACACTGAGTTGATGTGCATCTTGTTGAGGCGGAGTGGGCCGTCGTCTTTTCGCGGGTCATAGCGGCGGCCAGAAAAGCGCAGGCCATCGCTGGTCACCTCGAGGCCCCAATCAAACTCCTTGGTTGTCAGGTTAAAACCGATGATGCTGTCAAAGCCCGTTGAGGTGATAAACACATGATCACCATATAGGCTCACCTCATGGCAGTGCTTCAAATATTGGTTCGTGTAGGATGAGACCAGGTTGAAGCTTTGGTCGAAGATGAACAACTCATCGCTTGCTGCGACATAGATATGGCCGTCATGAAAGGTGAGGCCGCGCAGGCCCCGGTCCCAGCCGCGGCCTTGCCAATCGATATTCATGGTATTCCAATCGACCGGCTGCAAGATTTGATCGGTGTCTAAGTTAATCAGGTAGATACCGCCATGGCTCTCGCCTTGATTGCTGCCGCGCACAACGGATGTTGCAATCAAACATGTCATTGTGCGGCGATGCTGGCTTCGTCGATCTGCATCAAGGTGGTGCTGGGCACATAATCAAAAATGAAATGAATGCGTGGCTCGCGGCCTCGGTTCATGACGCCGTGCCGCATTTGATTGTTGATTTCATAGGCCTGGCCAACCTGCATTTTATAGGGCCGTCCTTCGATTAAGAACCGCACCTGGTTGTTGGTGGTGATGGGGATGTGAATGCGGTGGCCATGGTGAAACGACAGATGGCCGTCCCGGTGGCTGTCAATATGCGCGCCGGCTTTGAGTTTTGCTGCCATGGCGCGAATGATGGTGCCGCCTTTGGGATAGTGGTTTTTAATGATGTCACGCATTAGTGGCACCGCTGATTCGGCGAGGATGTCCCAGCCGGCGCCCTTTACTACATCCACGTTCGGCCAATGATCGTGATCGCAGAAAATCGCGATGACGGACTGGGTATCATAGTGCACGTCACTAAACTTTTTTTGGCGAATGTCTTCAGCTTCCCATGCCGCGTCATCTAGTGACAAAACCGTATCCGCAAGCTTTTGCATGTCGACGTTTCCGAGCTCTTTTATAGGAACTCCAATATCCATACGCCTGTACCCTAGAGGTTTTTTTCATCGTTAATGGGATTTGCTGAGCAGCCTGAACCCCCACAGCGTCAGACTATAAATCAAGCAGCCGGTCGGCGCAAATCACGCCCCCTTGCATGCAAATGCGCAACGCTTCACTGATTTATTTTCATTCAAATGCACATTATGCTGGATTTTTGTGATCACAATTTAAATAGTTAAAGCGCAATTAAGACGACTCAACGTCGCTGCACCGCGGTCAGGGAAAAACGGGAAGCACCTATGCACAGGTCTCTTAAGTCAACTTTACACTTCAGCGTTTCTTATTTCGGCATCACTGCCATCATCAGCGTCCCCTTCACCGTCAAAGCGCAGGAAGAAGATAAGCCTGGCTCAGGCTTTGAAGAAATCATCGTCACCGCGCGGAAGCGATCGCAATCCTTGCAGGATGTGCCGGTGTCCATTCAAGCGATCGATACCGATGCACTGCGCGAAAAGAGTATTCGCGATTTTGATGATTATGTCCGCGAACTCACCAGTGTTTCCTTCGGCACATCTGGGCCAGGGGCTACGACGATTGCGTTTCGAGGCGCGCTGTCTCAGCCAAGCGGCTTTGATGCGATCAGCTCTTCAATCTTGTATCTTGATGAAGTGCCAATCACCCGGGATGGCCAGAATCCGGATGTACGCATTGTTGATATCGAGCGCTTAGAAGCGCTCGCCGGGCCGCAGCCCACGATCTACGGTGCCGGCTCGCAGTCTGGAACGCTCAAAATCGTCACGGTCAAGCCTGATATGGAAGGCTTTAGCGGTTGGGTTGAAGGCAGCCTGAGTGCCACACGCGATGGTGAGCCGAGCTACAGCCTCAGCGCTGCCTTGAATATACCAATTGTTGAAGACAAGCTGGCAATTCGCCTCGTCGGCTTTAATGACGCTGAAGGCGGCTTTATCGATAACGTGTTTGGCACCACGGCGTTTTATTCAGAAAACAATGGGGACCGCGATAACGCGGACTTCGTTGAAGAAAACGTCAATGATTATGACGTGATCGGGGCGCGCGCCATCGTGCGCTATGAGCCCAATGAAAAATGGTCCATTGAAACCGGCATTATCTATCAAGAAGCCGTGGTTGAAGGCCTGTTTGATTTCAACCCCGACGCGGGCTTTCTCAATACGGTGAAGTTTAAGGACGAGCAGCGCGTTGATGATTGGTATAACGCGACGCTCACCATTGAGGGTGATCTCGGCTTTGCCGACTTAACGCTAGCCGGCGGTTTTCACAGCCGGAATATCGATTATACCTTTGATAACACCGCTTATATGACGGCTTACCGCGACGTTGGTCTTGGCATCGTCTATTATGTCACTGGTGGATCAACGAACTTTGATGACGCTTGTTACTATGGCCCCGGCTATTTCTGCGCCGCGCAATATTACGACTTTGGGCCAAACCCAACGGGTACCATCAACTTAGAACAGCGCGTGCGATCCTTTGTGCAAGAGGTCCGCCTGACGTCCAAAGAAGATAGTGAAAGCCGCTTTAGCTGGCTCATTGGTGCCTTTTATGAACGCACCAACAATGATTATGACTATATCTCGCGCGTCGATGATTTGGCTGAATTTGCAACCAACGCCTTTGCGGCCTATGCGAACTATAACCCGGGACAAAATATTCAACCGAGCGATATTTGGTTCGATCAGGGCTTTATTGAAGGCCAAACCTACAATGGTCTGCCCGGCAATGATTTTAATGGCTTCATTTCAGATATCGAATCCATCGCGGTGTTTGGTGAAGTAAGCTTTGATGTCACTGATCAATTGACTGTGACTGCCGGCGGGCGCTGGTTCTCAACTGATTTTAGGGTTGCGGAGAACTCACTCTTCCTCGGCCAAGTCTCAGACAATTTTGATGAGACACGAACCACGAAAGACTTCAGTCCACGCGTGAATGTCACCTTTGAGCCCAATGACGATATTTTGATGTACTTCACCTACGCAGAAGGCGCGCGTATCGGTGGCCGAAATGGCGGGGTGCAAACACCGCTGCAAATGTCTTTGGTGCCAGACGCGTTTGATGGCGATGTTCTGGCCAACTATGAGATTGGCATCAAATCCAGTTGGTTTGATAATCGTTTCATCGCCAACGTGACGGCATTCATGATGAACTGGAAGGACTTCCAGGTTCAAACCAATATCCCAATTGCTGGAGCCAGCGTGGTCAATGCTGGTAATGCTTCCATTGACGGCGTGGAAGGGCAGTTTGCCTTCAAAGCCACTGAAAATTGGGAATTCAGTACCGCCTTTACCTATCTCGATGCGCGGTTAGATGATGACGTGATTCTCGCCAACGGTACGCTCGTTGCTGGAAATGCCGGTGATGCACTGCCGGCGACGCCGAGCTGGCAAGCTTCTGTCAGTGCGCAATATGATAAGCCGCTCTCCATCGGAGAGGACCTGGAAGCCTATGGCCGCGTTGATTTGTATCACACTGGCTCCGCGATCAATGGCACCAATGCGTCCGTCGCGTTGTTTGGAGCGCAGACAGCGACACCAGAGACCATACCGTCCTATGAAAGTGGCTATTTGTCCTTTGGGGTGCGCAAAAAGGACGATTGGCAAATCTGGCTGGCTGTCAACAATTTCTGGGATGAGCAAGCTGTAACGTGGATTGCGCCGCGCTTCTCAGATGGCCGCTCTTACGCGCTCAGGCCGCGCGAGTTCGTACTCGGATTTTATAAGCCGTTTTGACACGGTTCGCTTGCCCGCGAAACAGGAGGCATGGCTGATGAACCTTCGCACGCCTTTGCTGTGCACGGCGAGTCTTCTGATCGGTGCGGGTCTATCCGCCGCTGCGATAAAGGCGGCTGAAACAATGAAAGTCGCCGCGCCGCCTGCGCCCATGACCGTGGCAAGCCTCAACGCCATGGCGCTTGACCCGCTGCCTGATATTGACTGGACGCCGGTCGAAAGCGGCACGCTTCGCAACGCAGAGACGGTGTTGTTTGAAGGCGAAAACACCCTTTCAGTTTGGAATGCAGGGCCGGCAAAACTCATTCTAGATGAACCTCTCGGCTATGATGAGTTTGTCGTTGTGCTTAAAGGCAGCCTGACTTTGACTGACCCGGCTGGAAACAGCCAAACCTACTCAGCGGGCGATATGTTTATGCTGCCCAAGGAATTTATGGGGACATGGGATATGACCGAGGAGTACCGTGAGCTGATCGTAGTCGATACCGAGGCGTATAACGCTGAGTAAGGCAAGATTGCCTGCACGCAAACTGATGTATTCCACATCTCCACTGCCATTTGCGCGTCAGGCGCAGCGCGCTGTTATGCCACCATATCTTTGAGCTTATAAAACGACATACCCGCCGCAAACATCGCTTGGCGGGCGATGCCGAAGCCCGGGAACGGCATATGGTTTACACCAGCCATGATATCAAAGCGGCTGCGCTCGCCGGTGATCGCCTCGGCAAGTAACCGGCCCGACATATGCGTCGGCGCAACACCGTGGCCGCCATAGGCCTGGGCGTAGTAGATATTCGGCTCAAGCTGGCCTAGCTGGGGTATGCGGTTGAGGCCAATACCCATGCGTCCGCCCCAGGCAAAGTCTATTTTCGCTTCTTCCAGCTGCGGGAACACCTTGAGCATCTTGCTGCGCAGCGTACGGCTGATGGACAGCGGCGCTGTGGCTGAATAATTCGATACGCCGCCAAATAACATCCGGTTATCGGCGCTGAGCCTGAAATAATCGAGCGCCGTACGCTGGTCACAGACCGCGTAGTTGTGCGGCATCACATCCTTCGCCAGATTGTCACTCAAAGGTTCGGTTGCGATGATATAGCTGGTGGCTGGCAACACGTATTTTGACAGTTTTGGCGCCACCCTGGGTGCCATTTGCGCGAGATAAGCATTGCCGCACAGCACCAGCGTTTTCGCCTTTACCCGGCCAGACGCAGTTTTTACAACGACCTCCGCACCTCCGGTAATGTCGGTCACGAGACTTTGTTCAAAAATCTTCGCACCGAGCTTTTCCGCAGCGCGTGCTTCCCCTTTGATCAGGTCGAGCACTTGGCAGTGTCCCCAACCCATGTCCGTGAGACCACCGAGATATCGGTCGGTGCCGAGATAGTCTTTTAGCTCTTGCCGATCGAGCAATTTGCATTCATGCGGATAGCCTTGCTCTTCAAGCTCGTCTTTCCATTCCTCAAATTCGTTCATCTCGCGGGCTTTAAGCGCGACATTCAAAAAGCCCCATTCGAGGTCACATTCTATGCTGTATTTGTCGACCCGCTCACGGATGATGTCGACGCACTCCGTACCCATGGCCAAGATTTTGTCTGATGCGCCTTTGCCAAGCTGCTTGTCGGTGGCACTTGGTGTGTTGGTCAGTTTGCTACCATAGCCACCAATCACTTGCCCGCCATTGCGGCCTGACGCGCCCCAGCCAATGCGGTTTGCCTCTAACAGGACGACATCGATGCCGCGCTCAGCGAGCTCAAGCGTGGTAGCAACGCCCGAAAAACCTCCGCCAACCACGCAGACTTCAGCCTCAATGTCCTGCTCAAGCGTTGCGAAGGGGGCCTTATCGCGCTGGCTTGCCGCATAGTAGGAGGTTGTGTGTTCGCGGGCATTGGCGTCCAGCATTTCGGTCTCCGTTTATGTCATCCTGCGTCTCGCGCGCCGCTCCCCGAAGTAGCGCTGCCTGCAAGACTTTATAAATACCAGTCCAGCTCGCGCGGTGTGATCACCCCTTCAAAGGCATCGAGTTCGCCCTCTCGGTAACTGGCATATAACTCTATAAAGTCCGCGCCCAAGATGGACTTAATGACGCTGCCGTCTCGCATCGCGGCGATGGCATCGCGGATGGTGAGCGGCAGGCTTTCATAATCCAGTGGCGGTGCGCCCTTGGTCTCGGCACTGGGCGTCAGCTTCCGATCAATCCCCACAAGCATCGCCGCTAATGTTGCGGCAAGCGATAGGTAGCAATTGGCATCCGCGCCAGCCAGCCGGTTTTCAATGCGCCACGCTTGCCCCGTCCCGGGCGGAATGCGAAACGCGATATGACGATGGTCATAGGCCCAGGTCGGCCCGGTTGGGACGCAAAAGCCCGGCTCAAACCGCCGATACGAGTTGATATTTGGCGCCCAGCACAGCATGGCGTCTTTTGCGCCCGCCTGCAGTCCGGCAATAGCGTGCATCAGGGTGTCTGTGTGCGTGTCTCCATTGGAGAAAATATTTGCCCCTGCTTCATCAACGACACTGACATGGATATGCTGACCGTTAGAGGGCAGTTGCAAGTCTGGCTTGGCCATAAATGAAGCCAAAAAGCCATGCTTGCGCGCCACGGCCTTAACCGTACGTTTGTACAGTTGGGCCTTATCTGCTGCTTTTAGGGGGTCTTCATAGTGGGTGAAGTTGATCTCAAACTGGTTGTTGCCGAATTCTGAGCAGATTGCCGTTGTGTCGATGCCCTGCGCATCACAATTGGCCAGCACCTCTTCGACAAATGCTTCATAGCCATCAAGCCGGTCAACGTTCAGCATCCCGTGCAGTTCGCTTCGACCGGTCATCGGGTCACGTGCCGGCCCGAGCGTCCCGGCTTTTGTCGTCGCTTGATCAAACAGCGTAAATTCAAGCTCCAAC
>JBCCLR010000091.1:0-13259 GCA_039026755.1 Pseudomonadota bacterium
CGCTTTTTCGCTCGGCGCAACAGCATCTTCCAAATCGATGCATACGGCGTCCGCATCGCTCGCAGCGGCTTTGCCAATCATCTTCTCCGATGCGCCCGGCACCACAAGGACGGAGCGCTCTAGTCTTATCGGCGGTGTCATGCGGGCGCCCAGGTGAGTTTGGCTTGCATACAAATCGTGCCGTCTTGGTTGGCCGTCATCAGCTCAAGCACATCGCCATCCATACGGCCATTGAGGCTCACGCTATCATGCTCAAATAACGGGTGAATGCCGCGAAATGAAAAGGTGGCGGGTATTTTGCCAGGGCTCTGCCGGCAGGCCGCATCATAAAGCAAAATGGCTTGCAAGGGGCCGTGCACAACAAGGCCGGGATAGTTTTCCACATCCATGGCATAGGGGCGGTCATAGTGGATACGGTGCCCATTAAAGGTCAGGGCGGAAAACCGAAACAGCAGCACCGGGTCAAGCGGGACAGTCTCCGTCCAATCACAATCGGTAGGGAGCGGCTTTGCCTTGGGCGGCGTAAAACGCGGCGGAATGTTCATGTAAACAATGTCTTGCTGTTCAGACAGCACGCGCCGGCCCGCAGCGCTCACCTCGTGCTGTACTGTCACAAACACCATTTCACCAGCACCGCCTTGTTTTTCGGTAACGGCGGTGATGGTGGACACTTTGGTCAATGGATCGCCAATGCGGGCAGCATCGTGCATGGCCATGCGGCTGCCCGCCCACATGCGCCGCGGCTGCGCTATCGACGGCAAAAAGCCGCCGCGCTTTGGATGGCCGTCAGTGCCCATATCAGATGCAGATGCGAGGGGCAGAAAATAGAGCCACAACCATGGATGCGGCATGGGCATGTCAGACGCAAAATCAACCGGCCGGCCGAGGGTCGCCGCCATCGCCAGCGCTGGAGTTGGCACGCATGTGTCGTCTAGCGTCTGCGACGTGCCAACCCAATCCTCCCATTGCCCATTTGCCATATTTTGTTCCTCACACGTCTGTTGAGGGCATATGGCGCGTTCATCGGGCTTGGCCAGCCCGCCCCAGGGTGTTCAGGCACGCCTGGCCTACGGCGCGGCGCCTCATGCACTGAAGTGCAGATAGGCCAGGATTGCTGTGGACAGCGCGAAGAACGCCGCAACGCTTTGCCAAAACGCGGTTGGATTGCGCTCAACCAGAGGCACGTAGCGGCGCGAACCAGCAATATTTGGTTTGCCAGCGGAAATATCCGCCAAAAACTCGGACAGGGCATCATAGCGCTGCACGGGATCGGGCTGTACCGCCTTGCGCAGGGCGGCGTCGAGCCACAGCGGGATATCTTTGGCGTAGGTGCGTGCGTGGGTATAGGTCAGGCGACGTTGATCGGTTGTGCTGCTCACTTTGGCGACAGCCGTGCCGTAGGGCAAATGGCCGGTCAGCAGCTCATAGGCAATCACGCCGAGCGCAAATTGATCCGAACGCCAACTCACCATATCGCCAGAGAGATATTCCGGGGCCGTGTATTGAAAAGTCCCAGGGATAAAATCAGCAACACCTGGCGCCGCTTCGGCGACACCGGGAATATGGACAGCGCCAAAATCAATAATCTTCACCGTCCCTTCACGGTCGATCATGATATTTTCTGGGCGCAAATCTTGATGCAGCATTTGCTTGCGGTGCATGGCGCGTAGGCCAGCAATGATTTGGCCGATAATCGAGCGAAAGGCTGTCAAGTCTGGCGTTGGGTTGTCCGCCATCCAAGCGCGCAGCGTTTGCCCTTCAACATAAGACATCGCAACGTATAATGCTGTGGCTGGCGTGCTGCGCGGCGCGGCTTGCATCAAATGATCGCTACGCAAGCGGCTGGCGACCCACTCTTCAAGCAGGAAACTATTGATATGCTGAGCGTTTCCTCGCAGCTCGGTCGACGGCACTTTGAGGATGACCTGCCGGTCTTGCCCGTCGCAGGCAAGCAGCACCTGACTGCGGCTTGAAGCGTGCAGTTGCCGAATAATGCGAAACCCATCCAGCGTATCGCCCGCGCTGAGCGGCGGCGCGGCAGGCAGGCTCTGAACCTCAAGCAAGGCTTCGCTGCTACTGGCTTTCGGCAATTGATCTATACGCACGATTTGCAGCGTCAAATTATCATCACTGCCCGCTGCTAGGGCCTGCTCAATAGCCTCCTTTGCGGCATCATCAAGGGTATCCGCTGCGGCAATGATCTCAGCCAAGCGATCAGGCTTGATGAAATCGTGAACACCGTCGGTACTGAGAACAAATATATCGCCCTGGCTTAACGAGACGCTGCGATAGTCAATATCGAGCTTGCGCTGGATCCCGAGACCACGCGCTAGATAAGACCCGCCGTCCTCAGCGGGAATGCGGTGATCTTCGGTGAGCTGTTCGGCACTGCCGGAATGCACGGCATATACCCGCGCATCGCCTGCATGGAAAATATGCGCTTCTCGACCTTTTAAAACGAGCGCGTCAAATGTGCAGACGAGGCCGGCGTTTTTATCGGGGTTTAGACTTGAGATATTGCGGCCATGCAGCCATCCATTGGCGGCGTTAATCACGCGTGTTGCCGACTGCCGTACTGACCAACTGTCTGGTGTGGCATAATAATCAGAGAGGAATGAGCCAACTGCTGTTTGCGCCGCTTCGGCGCCAACGGCACTGGAACTAATGCCATCGGCCAGCGCGATCGCAACACCTTTAAGGTGCAGCGAAGCGCCCGTCGGCACAATGGCACCATGGAAATCCTGGTTTTCTGGCTTAACGCCGGCGGTGGAGTATTGTCCGAGCGTTATCTGCAGTGCCTGTGGCTGTTTAGACATGCACGCGCGCAAAGCCCCCGCTGATTGCTGGTGAGACGCCTCATCATATTACCACGTACCAAAAAAAGCGGCTGGGCACATTAAAATGCACCCAGCCGTCTCGTGTTCAAGAAGCCTCTTGTTCAAGAAGCCCCGAGTAGCGCCTTAACCTACTCGGCAGCGACTGCGCCGTCGGTGTTTTTCAGAGCTGCAGCTTTGCGCGATGGGCCAGTTTTGTAGTGTGTGGAATAAATCATCGCACCGACGAATGTCAGTCCGCCGACCAGGTTACCAATTACTGTGGGGATTTCATTGTACATGAAATAATCTGCCCACGTGAATTCCGCGCCAAGCAAGATGCCGATTGGGAACAGGAACATGTTCACAATCGAATGCTCAAACCCAAGATAGAAGAACACCAAAATCGGCATCCACATGGCAATAACCTTGCCGGACACCGTGGTTGACATCATCGCAGCTACGACGCCGGTTGAGACCATCCAGTTGCACATCACAGCCCGAACAAAAAGCGTCAAGATGCCAGCGCCGCCGGCCGCTGCATACCCAATGGTCCGGCTTTCACCAACGGCCATCAACTTTTGGCCGACGGCGTTTGGATCGGTGGAAAAGCCAACGGTGAGCGTAATCGCCACGAAAATCGCTGTCGTCATGGCGCCGGCGAAGTTGCCGATGAACACCAGGCCCCAGTTGCGAAACACGCCGCCCCAGGTCACACCCGGGCGTTTGGCAATCACCGCCAGTGGGCAGAGCGTAAACACGCCGGTCAATAGGTCAAATCCAAGCAGGTAAAGTGTGCAAAACCCAACCGGGAATAGCACCGCACCAACAATGAACTGACCTGTATTCACCGCGATGGTGACCGCAAAAGCCGCTGCAAGAGCCAAAATGGCGCCTGCCATATAAGCTCGGATAAGCGTATCCTTGGTAGACATGAAAACTTTCGCTTCACCCGCATCGATCATCTTCGATGCAAACTCAGCAGGTTGAATATACGACATTACTTCCTCCTTCCGTTATGAGATATGACCTCTTCCCGTTTGCGGACTGACAGCTTGTTTTGTCGTGTGATCACGGTGACCCGTCGGCCTGAATGGCTATCGTCAAATGTAAATCGTGCGATATCAATATCGCAGGGCGCACTTTAAAAGCGCAAAAACCCGTGACCACAGCATCAATGCCGCAATTCCTGCACAAATTGGAAAAGGTGACTGCTTCTTTGCAGTAGACCGCCAACCCATTTATGAATCTTAATGCAGTCTTAACGGAAAGGTAGGTTGGATTCCGGTGTTGAGCAACCTGTTTTTTTGCAATGCAAAAAAACCTGTGTCCTAAAGTCGCAGCCGGATCATCACGGCAACTTCGCTTAACATGATGCGGCAGCGACCTATTTGGTTGGATACGACTTGACTTCGCATTGGGCCGTCGCTACGCGTGTCCGCTTAGTTGAACGTTTTACGACGGGTTCAACATTTGAAGGCGGGCACCGGACTATCAGCCAGCCACCAAACCAACTGGAAGATCAACCATGGCTAAAGCAAACCCAACGCAATTTGTGCGTGAGGTCCGCCAAGAGACGAAGAAAGTCACTTGGCCGTCGCGGCGAGAGACGTTGATTACAACGCTTATGGTGTTTATTTTCGCCGCCTTCATGGGCATATTCTTTCTGCTGGTGGATACGGTTTTTACGTTTATTTTGGGGAACGTGTTTGGCCTTGGTGGCTAGCACCGTTTGGCGACGAGAGATTTAGGCAACACTGACATGTCAGCGCATTGGTATATCATTCACGCATATTCAGGCTTTGAAGATAAGGTTGCAAACGCAATCTTAGAACAAGCGCGGCTGCAAGAACTTGAGCATGACGTGCTTGAGATCATTGTGCCCAAGGAAGAAGTACTCGAAGTTAAACGCGGCCAGAAGAAAAAAGTCGAGAAAACCATGATGGCTGGCTATGTGCTGGCGCGGCTGAATATGAGTGATGAAGCATTTCACCTTATTAAAAATACACCCAAGGTGTCTGGCTTTCTCGGCGCCAACGGCAAGCCGCTCCCAATTTCCGATGACGAAGCAAACCGTATGCGCAATGTGGTCGAAGATGGCTCAGCACGTCCGCGGCCGCAAATTTTGTTCGATATTGGCGAAGAAGTGCGTGTCATCGATGGCCCATTTGCTAGCTTTAGCGGACTTGTCGAAGAAGTTGATGAAGAGAAAAGCCGGCTTAAAGTGTCGGTTTCGATTTTCGGCCGACCGACACCGGTGGAATTGGAATACGATCAGGTCGAAAAGTCCTAGCCAGACGCTGCTAAATTAAGCTTGAAATCGGCGGCGCTTTGCCCTAACACGCGTAGCTTAAACCTGTGGTAGGTTTGCCATGACCGCACCACAGCTCTCAAAAATGGGTTGCAGCTTATTACAAAGATAAGCACCCGCAGATAAACCGAGAGGATGCTATGGCGCGCAAAAAGATTGACGGCTATATTAAGTTGCAGGTGCCAGCCGGTACTGCCAATCCATCGCCACCAATTGGCCCGGCCTTAGGCCAACGCGGCGTGAATATAATGGAGTTCTGCAAAGCGTTTAACGCGGCAACGCAGGATATGGAAAAGGCGATGCCGATCCCGACTGTGATCACAGTGTACACGGATCGCTCCTTCACCTTTGAGACGAAATCACCGCCGGCAAGCTTCCTCATCAAGAAAGCGGCGAAGATAAAGTCCGGATCTCAGACGCCCGGACGTGGCAGTGACGTGGCCACAATTACGCGGGCGCAGATTGAAGAAATCGTGGAGATGAAAAAGAAAGATCTCAATGCTGCGGATATGGATGCTGCAGTAAAGATCATCGAAGGGTCTGCCCGTTCCATGGGCATTGCGGTGGAAGGCTGAGGCAATGGCAAGACTAGGCAAAAGAACGAAGGCAGCACGCGAAAAGGTGGATGCAAAGGCCGCTTACAGTGTTGATGATGCGGTGAAGATCGTCAAAGAGAATGCCACTGCAAAATTTGATGAAACAATTGAGCTGGCTGTTAACCTTGGCGTCGACCCGCGCCATGCGGACCAAATGGTCCGGGGCGTTGTAACCCTGCCTAAAGGTACCGGTAAGTCCCTGCGTGTTGCTGTTTTCGCACGCGGCGATAATGCAGACAAAGCGAAAGCGGCCGGCGCGGACGTGGTTGGCGCGGAAGATTTGATGGAAAGCGTACAAGGTGGCAATATTGACTTTGACCGCGTGATTGCGACACCTGATATGATGCCGATTGTTGGTCGCCTAGGTAAAGTCTTAGGCCCTAAGGGCTTGATGCCAAATCCCAAGCTGGGCACCGTTACGCCGAATGTCGCGGAAGCCATTGAAGCGGCAAAAGGCGGGCAAATTGAATTTCGCGTCGAAAAAGCTGGCATTATTCATGCGGGCGTTGGCAAGGCGAGCTTTAGCGAAGCAGACATCAAAGAAAATGTGATGGCGCTTGTTGATGCGCTCAATAAAGCCAAACCGTCAGGAGCGAAGGGTAAATATATGCAGAAAGTCAGCATCAGCTCGACCATGGGTCCTGGCTTGATGCTGGATTTGGATGCGCTGAGCGGCGAAGCGGCTTAGCAAATGGATTTTCCGTGTTCCGATTGAGATCGGCACGCGGGATATGAGTGCAACGCGCCAGCATGGCCTGATTGCATGCCGTCCGAGACTGCAGGTGCTCGTCAGATTTAAGATGAGCCTAAGCCAAGACTGAATGGTCTTAGCCTGCATGAGATGGGGACCGAATTTTAGAACGCCGGCTAGCGCAAGTTGCCCTGCGTTCTACCCCACGGACAAAAAGGAGAGATATTGGGCTGACCCAATGTGGTTTGCCCAATGTCCAGCAACGTGGGGTGCGCGCAGGCGCGTGCATCAAAACTTGAGGAGACGATTGTGGATCGCGTTCAAAAGCGGGAGCTGGTGGCCCAGCTGCACGATGTTTTCTCTACCGCAGGCATTGTAGTGCTGACGCACTATAAGGGCCTATCGGTGGCGGAAATGACCGACCTTCGTGCGAAAATTCGCGAGGTTGGTGGCAGCTTTAAAGTCACTCCCAATAAGCTGACCAAACTCGCCCTGAAGGACACACAGATGGAAGGTCTGGCGGAGCAATTCGTTGGCCCGACTGCAATAGCCTATGCAGAAGATGTGGTTTCGGTACCCAAGGTCTTAACGGCCTATGCCAAAGACAACGAGAAGCTGGAAATCCTTGGCGGTGCCATGGCCAGCGACATTCTTGATGTCTCCGGCATCAAAACCCTGTCTGAATTGCCAAGTCTGGATGAACTTCGCGGCAAACTTGTTGGACTGCTGCAAACCCCAGCCTCGCGGATGGCACAAGTCACCGCTGCGCCGGCTGGTCAATTGGCACGTGTGTTTGGCGCTTATGGCGCCTCAGACGCGGCCTAACTTTAAAGCAAAGCAAACGAATATGAGCCTTGAAGCGGCTCACAAATGACACAATGTAAAGGACCTAAACATGGCTGACCTTGAGAAAATTGTAGACGAGCTCTCAACCCTTACGGTGATGGAGGCAGCTGAGCTTTCTAAGCTGCTTGAAGAGAAATGGGGCGTTTCCGCTGCGGCACCTGTTGCAGTTGCAGCCGCCGGCGGCGCAGCAGCAGGCGGTGAAGCAGCGGCTGAGAAAGACGAATTTGACGTCATCCTAGCAGCGATCGGCGATAAGAAGATCAACGTGATTAAAGAAGTTCGCGGCATCACCGGTCTTGGCCTGAAAGAAGCGAAAGATTTGGTTGAAGGCGCGCCGAAACCTGTTAAAGAAGGCGTGGATAAAGCTGAAGCTGAAGAATTGAAGAAGAAACTTGAAGAGGCTGGCGCAACGGTTGAGCTCAAATAAGCCAAGCCATACAAAGGGTTAACAAAGCGGTGGCATGCGCTGACTAAGGTCGGCGCTCGCTAACGCTTTGTTGCGTTTGTTTTTCCGCGCTGTCCTTGCAGCGCTTTATTTGACCCATCGGTGTCTTGTGATGGGTGCGTATGTTGCGGGTGTTGTGCGCGCCCGGCTTAAAGAGCGCACCGGCGGCTAGGACGCTGCGCAGCCGCGCCCCCAAGTGCTTCTCCAGTGCTTTGTGGCGCGAAAGCGCGCGCAGACGCCGCATTCGTGGGATTAAAGTGAGGCACATTATGGCACCATCGTTCACGCAGCGTAAACGTATTCGCAAAAACTTCGGATCGATCCGCGAGGTGGTGGACATGCCAAACCTCATTGAAGTGCAGCGCGAAAGTTACGAGACGTTTCTGCGGCCCGATGCCAGCGGCGAATCTGGGCTAGAACGTGTGCTCAAATCAGTGTTTCCAATTTCCGATTTCGCTGGGACGTCAGAATTACACTACAAGAGCTATATTTTGGACGAGCCAAAATATGATGTTGAGGAGTGTCAACAGCGCGGCATGACCTACGCGGCGCCGTTGCGCGTGATCCTGCGGCTCATCGTTTTTGAAATTGATGAGGAAACCGAAGCGAAGTCGGTTCTCGATATCAAAGAGCAAGACGTCTACATGGGCGATCTGCCACTGATGACGGACAATGGTACATTTGTAATCAATGGCACTGAGCGCGTAATCGTAAGTCAAATGCACCGCTCACCTGGCGTATTTTTTGACCATGATCGCGGCAAAAGTCATTCGTCAGGCAAGCTGCTGTTTGCTGCGCGCGTTATCCCTTATCGTGGGTCATGGCTGGATTTTGAGTTTGACGCCAAAGACATTGTGCATGTGCGTATCGATCGGCGCCGTAAGCTGCCGAGCACGGTGATGCTGCATGCGCTGGGTATGGATTCAGAAGAAATACTCGATGCATTTTATGACAAGCTGACCTACACCCGCGATGCAAAAGGCTGGCGCATGCCGTTCAAGCCGGAGCAGTGGCGCGGCGCAAAGCCGACCTATGATGTGGTGGATGCTAATTCTGGCGAGGTTATTTTTGAGGCCTTAAAAAAAGTAACGCCGCGCGTTGCGAAAAAGGCTGAGAAAGAGGGTACGACACATCTGCTCGTGCCAGCGGAAGAATTGATTGGCCGCTATGCTGCGGAAGACATGGTGGATGGCTCAACGGGCCGAATCTATATCGAAGCCGGGCATGAGATTACCGAAGAGCACCTCGGTGTTTTTGATGAAGCCAATATCGAAGAACTGATCGTTCTCGATATCGATCATTTGAATATTGGACCTTATGTGCGCAACACGTTGGTGGCCGACAAAGCTGAGACGCAGGACCACGCGCTTGCGGAGATTTATAAAGTGATGCGCCCGGGCGAGCCGCCGACAAAGGAAACTGCCGAAGCGCTGTTTTATGGCTTGTTCTTTGACTCAGAGCGCTATGATTTGTCTGCCGTTGGCCGCGTGAAGATGAACATGCGTCTGGATCTGGATGTGGAAGACACGGTCCGGGTGCTGCGCAAAGATGATATCTTGGAAGTGCTCAAAACCCTCGTGGATTTGAAAGACGGCAAGGGCGACATCGACGATATTGACCATCTAGGCAATCGCCGTGTGCGCTCCGTTGGCGAACTGATGGAAAACCAGTACCGGGTCGGCCTGTTGCGCATGGAGCGTGCAATCCGTGAACGCATGAGTTCGGTTGAGATCGATACTGTAATGCCGCACGACCTGATCAATGCGAAGCCTGCCGTTGCGGCGGTGCGTGAGTTCTTTGGTTCATCGCAGCTTAGCCAGTTTATGGATCAGACAAATCCGCTGTCTGAAATCACTCATAAGCGCCGCTTATCAGCGCTTGGCCCAGGCGGCTTGACCCGCGAGCGTGCTGGCTTTGAAGTGCGCGACGTGCACCCGACCCATTACGGCCGGATCTGCCCGATTGAAACGCCAGAAGGCCCAAATATTGGCCTGATTAATTCACTGGCGACGTTTAGCCGTATCAACCCCTATGGCTTCATCGAAACGCCCTATCGGAAAGTCGAGGATGGTAAGGTGACAGATGAAGTCGTCTATCTCTCCGCGATGGAAGAAGCACGGCATGTGGTGGCGCAGGCCAATGCAGAGCTTGACGGTGACAACAAGTTCACTGCCGAACTGATTTCGAGCCGGAAAGCTGGTGAATTCCAGCTGTCGACGCCAGATCAGATCACGTTGATGGACGTGTCGCCGAAACAGCTCGTATCTGTGGCGGCTGCGCTCATTCCGTTCTTGGAAAACGATGATGCGAACCGCGCACTAATGGGTTCAAACATGCAGCGCCAAGCCGTCCCGCTGGTGCGTGCGGAAGCACCGTTTGTCGGCACCGGCATGGAAAGCGTCGTGGCGCGCGACTCTGGCGCGGCGATTGCCGCGCGGCGCGGCGGCGTGGTAGACCAAGTTGATGCAACGCGGATCGTTATCCGCACGACCGAAGCGCTAGAACCTGGCGAATCCGGCGTTGATATTTATCGGCTCGCAAAATTCCAACGCTCAAACCAAAACACCTGCATTAACCAGCGTCCGCTGGTGCGCGTGGGTGATGTTGTGCAACGCGCCGACATTATCTGCGATGGCCCGTCAACGGAGCTGGGTGACTTGGCGCTGGGCCGCAATGTGCTTGTCGCGTTCATGCCGTGGAACGGCTACAATTTTGAAGATTCCATCCTGATTTCTGAACGGATCGTGAAAGAGGACGTGTTTACGTCCATTCACATCGAAGAGTTTGAAGTCATGGCCCGCGACACCAAGCTGGGGCCGGAAGAAATCACCCGCGACATTCCAAATGTGTCGGAAGAAGGCCTGCGCAATCTTGATGAGGCTGGCATAGCCTATATTGGTGCGGAAGTGCATCCGGGCGACATTTTGGTCGGTAAGATTACGCCCAAGGGTGAAAGCCCGATGACGCCGGAAGAAAAACTGTTGCGCGCCATCTTTGGTGAAAAAGCCTCAGATGTACGCGACACATCCTTGCGGTTGCCGCCAGGTGTGGCTGGAACCATTGTGGAAGTTCGCGTCTTCTCACGCCACGGCGTTGATAAAGACCAGCGTGCACTTGCCATTGAGCGCGAAGAAATTGAACAGATTTCCAAAGACCGTGAAGACGAGCGCACCATTTTGCGCCGTTCGACTTTCAATCGTCTGAAATCCATGTTGGTCGGTCAGACGATCTCGGCGGGCACCAAGACGCTGCCCAAGGGCTCGGTGGTGACCGAAGACGCACTTGGCGACCTTGAAGAGCGTGAATGGTGGAAGCTCGGCGTTGGCGATGATGGCGTTATGGCACAAATCGAAGGGCTGAAAGAGCAATTTGATGAGTCCATCAAGGCGCTTGAGAAACGCGCCTCTGACAAAATTGAAAAGCTGCAGCGCGGCGATGAATTGCCGCCGGGCGTGATGAAGATGGTGAAAGTCTTTGTCGCGGTGAAGCGAAAGCTGCAGCCGGGCGATAAAATGGCAGGTCGGCACGGCAATAAGGGGGTGATCTCCCGCATCTTGCCGCAGGAAGACATGCCCTTCTTGGAGGATGGCACACCGGTTGACATCGTGCTTAACCCGCTTGGCGTGCCAAGCCGGATGAACGTTGGACAGATCTTGGAAACCCACCTTGGCTGGGCGGCGCGCGGCCTAGGCGTGCAAATCCGCGATATGCTTGAACAGTATCAGGCCGGCCAGTCCGAGCTGGGCGAAATCCGAAATAAACTGCAAGACGTCTATGGCGATGAGCAGTGGACCAGCGATGGCAGCGATCTCGATGAGGATCAATTGGTTGAACTTGCCGGCAATTTACGCTCCGGCGTGCCCATGGCGACACCCGTGTTCGATGGCGCGCGCGAAGCAGATGTGCAGCAGATGCTCGAAAAAGCCGGGCTCGACCGGTCAGGCCAAGTGGACTTGTTTGACGGCCGGACTGGTGAGAAGTTCGACCGGAAGGTGACCGTAGGCTATATTTATATGCTGAAGTTGCATCACTTGGTGGACGATAAGATTCACGCGCGGTCGATTGGCCCGTACAGCTTGGTTACGCAGCAGCCGCTCGGCGGTAAGGCACAGTTCGGCGGGCAACGCTTCGGCGAGATGGAAGTCTGGGCTCTGCAAGCCTATGGCGCAGCCTATACACTGCGTGAGATGCTAACGGTGAAATCCGATGACACCGTTGGCCGGACCAAAGTCTATGAGGCTATTGTCAAAGGCGACGATACCTTTGAGGCAGGCATCCCAGAAAGCTTTAATGTGCTTGTTAAAGAGATGCGGGCACTTGGCCTGAATGTCGAACTTACCTCGACCGATGAAGCAGCGTAAGGCGACATTGCTTTAAAGAGCCACGCTGGTGGGCGATGTAGTCGCCCGCCCGCGAGAGGAAACAATAGATTCGCCCAGGGTCAGGGCCCTATGACCTACACAGGAGACGCATGGTCATGAACCAGTTGATGAACCTTTATAATCCAGCGCAAAAGCCGGAAACCTTTGATCAAATCAGAATTTCTGTGGCCTCGCCCGAGCGCATTCGCTCCTGGTCCTTTGGTGAGATTAAAAAGCCTGAGACGATCAACTACCGGACCTTTAAGCCAGAACGCGACGGCCTGTTCTGTGCGCGCATCTTTGGTCCGATCAAAGATTATGAATGCCTGTGCGGCAAATATAAGCGGATGAAGTTTAAAGGCATCGTCTGCGAGAAGTGCGGCGTTGAAGTTACCTTGCAGAAAGTCCGCCGCGAGCGCATGGGTCATATTGAGCTGGCTGCGCCGGTCGCGCACATTTGGTTCTTAAAGTCACTGCCGAGCCGCATTGGCCTGCTGCTTGACATGACGCTCAAAGGTCTTGAGCGGGTGCTTTACTTTGAAAGCTATGTGGTGATGGAGCCGGGCTTAACGCCGCTTGAGAAGATGCAATTGCTGTCTGAAGAGGATTACCTCCGGGCGCAGGATGAGTATGGGGAGGATGCCTTTACCGCGGGCATCGGCGCGGAAGCAATCCAAGAGCTGCTGCGCGATTTGGACCTGGAGACAGAGCGCGAGAATCTGCTGCAGGAATTGGCGGAAACCAAGTCAGAGCTGAAGCCGAAAAAAATTATCAAGCGGCTGAAGGTTGTTGAAGCGTTCATTGAGAGCCAAAATCGGCCTGAATGGATGATCCTGAGCGTTGTGCCGGTGATCCCACCGGAGCTGCGCCCGCTGGTGCCGCTCGATGGCGGTCGGTTTGCAACCTCTGACCTCAATGACCTGTATCGCCGGGTAATTAACCGGAACAATCGCTTGAAGCGCCTGATTGAGCTGCGCGCGCCCGACATTATCGTGCGCAATGAGAAGCGCATGCTGCAAGAGGCCGTGGACGCGCTGTTTGACAATGGCCGCCGCGGCCGGACGATTACGGGCGCTAATAAGCGACCGTTAAAGTCACTGTCTGACATGCTGAAAGGCAAGCAAGGCCGATTCCGCCAGAACTTGCTTGGCAAGCGCGTCGATTATTCCGGCCGTTCGGTGATCGTATCCGGCCCG
>JBCCLR010000092.1:0-13211 GCA_039026755.1 Pseudomonadota bacterium
CGGCATCTCTGTGCAATATACGGCGCGCTCAATACATGGCTTTCCGTTTCGGCTTGAAGCGCGTTACAGCGATCCAATCGTCAAATTCAGTGCGCCACAACTCAGCTTTGCCATTGAGGCAAAGCAAATGGTGCTGATCCGTCAGCTCCTAAGAGACGACCTCAGCCTACTCTATTTCGAAGCACCGCGATTTGCCGCGTCGCTTGAAGGGCCATTGCCAGATGGCCAAACCGGTGAACTCAGCATGGTTTGGCAAGCCCCGGTCATGCAGACCAGTCTGCGCAGCAGATCGGGCAGCCTGGCCCGGCTATCAAGCGTGATTGACCAACCAAGCGGCGAGACGAACCTGGCGTCCATTGGCGCATTTACCGCGCAGCAGATGCAGTTCCACACGAACTGGCCTGACAGCGGCCACGTTATTCTAAACAGCCAGGCCACCGACCTCGCCCTTAAAGATGCTGACACTGGGCCGCTGCCGCCCCTGATCAAGAAAGTGCAAGTGGGCAGCACGCTCTACGCTGAGCGCCGCTACCCGCTTGAACCCATTGGCCTCTCCGCGTGGAGCCAAGACGGCGGCACTGCAGAGTTGACTCAATTTGACGTCAATTGGGGTGATGTGCGTATTGGCGACGCGCGCGGCACCATAAAACTGGATGAGGCTTTGGCTTTGAAAGGTCAGCTGCAGGTCAGCGTGACGGGTCTACCCGCGCTCACCTACGCGATTGATAAAACCGATGTCTTGGGCCCGCAGGAGGATTTTGCACTCATAACCCTGCGCCTCAGCCGTGCCGGCAGCACGGCTGAAACCGCTGTACCACTAATGTTTGAGATCAACGATGGACTGGTCCTACTCGGCCCTGCGCCGCTCGTCAGGCTTGGGCCAGTGGCACGGCTCGGGTCTGAGCCGCGCTAATCGCCAGCACTGTCATGATCACCGCGGCCGAAGTCCGGTGCAGCCGTTTCTTGGCCAGCATCGATGATATTGCGGCGCACATTGCGGGTGCGCTCAAATAGCGAATAAAGCGCATCGCCATCGCCCCAGCGAATAGCGCGCTGCAAGGCTGTTAAATCCTCGCTGAAGCGGCCAAGCATTTCCAGCACAGCGTCTTTGTTGTTTAAAAACACATCCCGCCACATGACAGGGTCTGAAGCTGCAATTCGGGTAAAATCGCGGAACCCGCCAGCGGAAAACTTGATCACTTCAGAGCGGGTCACTTCTTCAAGGTCGGAGGCCGTGCCGACGATGTTATAGGCAATCAAGTGCGGCACATGGCTGGTGATCGCGAGCACTCTGTCGTGGTGATCCGGCGTCATAATTTCGACTGTTGAGCCAAGCGCCCGCCAAAACTGCGTTAACTGAGCGACAGCGGTTGCATCAGCATCTTCGGGCGGCGTGATGATACACCAGCGCTGCTGAAACAGGCTGTCAAAACCGGCTTCTGGTCCAGACTTTTCAGTGCCTGCCACAGGATGCGCCGGAATGGCGTGCACGGATGCGGGAAGCGCTTTAAATGCAGCGGCAACGCTTGCCTTTACCGAGCCGACATCGCTGACGATGGCGCCGGGCTTAACGTGCGCGGCCAGCGTACCCGAAAGCGCGGCAATAGCGCCAACAGGCACACATAAAATCACCGCATCAGCTTCAGTAACAGCCTCTTTCAATTCGGTTGTAACATGCTCCGCGATATCGAGCGCCGCCGCCTGATCTGCTGTGACTTGGTCGTGATCACATAACGTGACATGCTGCGCGGCGCTGGCCTTGCGCGCCGCGCGCGCGATGGACGAGCCAATCAGCCCAGCGCCGATGATCGCCAAGCGTTTAAAGTTCGGCTCACCCGTCATAAATCTGCTAAGACCGCTTTTAAAGCTGCGATAAAAGCCTGCGTTTCCGCAGCGGTGCCCACGCCAATACGGATGCAATCAGCCAAGCCAAGGCCGGGCAGGTGGCGCACATAAATGCCCTGATCGGAGAGTGTGCTGACGACTTGGCCGGCCACTTGAGCACTTGGAAACTGCGTGAGAATAAAGTTTGCTTGGCCTGGAATTGGCTTTAGGCCCATCTCTTCAAGCGCTTTAAATAAAATGCTGCGCTGGGTTGCATTGTCCTGGCGCACGTGCGCAATCCACTCTGCATCTTCGATGCTGGCAATCGCCGCTGCCTGGCCGGCGGTCGACACATTAAAAGGCCCGCGAATCTTGTTCAGTGCGTCAATCACCGACGCGGGCCCATAGGCCCAGCCGATCCGCTCCCCGGCTAACCCATGTAGCTTTGAAAATGTGCGCGTCATCAGCACATTGGGCGCTGAACTGGCCAGCGCCTTGCCTGCATCATAACCAGGGTCCTCAACATATTCAGCATAAGCGCCATCAAGCACCAGCAACACATCAGACGGCAAACCAGCGTGCAGCCGCGCGATATCGTCATCGCTGACACGCGTTCCGGTTGGATTGTTGGGGTTGGCCAAAAACACTATACGCGTCTTGCCAGAGACCGCTGCGAGGATCGCATCAACGTCGGCGGTAAAATTCTGCTCCGGCACGGCGATAGGCACGGCACCGACGCGCCGCGCTGCGATAGCATAGACCATGAAGCCATATTGCGCGTGGATCACCTCATCGCCGGGCGCGCAAAAGGCCAGTGGGCACAGCTGCAAAATCTCATCTGAGCCCGTACCGCAAACAATCCGGTGAACATCGAGGCCATGGGCCTGTGCAATTGCCTGGCGCAGCGCTACTGCAGCCCCATCGGCATAGCGGTGCACGCTCGCAAGCGCCGCCTGCGCTGCGGCAAGCGCCTTTGGATTTGGCCCAAGCGGACACTCATTTGACGCCAGGCGCAGCACATTCGCGCGGCCCGGGCCGCCGTGCGCGCCGGGTTTGTAGGCGGCAAGATCATCCAGCCATCGATTTGCCCGCGGCGCGGGAGACGCACTCATCTTCAAATTTATCCTTCGCGTTGATGCGCGCTCGCATAGCACCTATGACGCCCGCTGGCAAAGCCTGCTGGGCGCAGCCAATTGACGCCGCTCAGTCGAGCGATTACCTAGCGAAGCATGGAAAAGACACTCGACACCGCTGTCGACGACAAATTTGGCCTTGATAGGAAGGCAATACTTGCCACTGAAAAGCCGCTGGTGCTCGATAGCGGCGCAACGCTGTCGCCCATTCATGTGGCCTATGAGACATACGGCACGCTTAATAGCGATGCGAGCAATGCTATTTTGCTATGCCATGCGCTCACCGGGGATCATCATGCCGCCAGTGATCACCCAGTAACCGGCAAGCCCGGCTGGTGGGAGCGTTTTGTCGGGCCCGGCAAACTGGTTGATACCGATATCTATTGCGTGATCTGCCCAAACGTTCTGGGCAGCTGCATGGGCTCAACCGGACCATCGGATATCAACCCCCAAACGGGTACGCCTTTTGGTCTCGACTTCCCCGTCATTACTATTGCCGACATGGTGCGCGCGCAAGCGCTGCTGATGGACTATCTCGGCATTCAGACGCTGTTTAGCGTGATCGGCGGCTCTATGGGCGGTATGCAGGTCTTAGAATGGTGTGCGCTCTATCCTGACCGGGTGTTTACCGCAGCGCCAATTGCCACAACTGCGCGCCATTCCGCACAGAACATCGCCTTCCATGAGGTCGGTCGCCAGGCCATTATGGCAGACCCCAATTTTCATGGCGGACGCTATTATGATATTGGCGTGAAGCCGCAAAAAGGGCTTTCGGTGGCGCGCATGGCGGCGCACATTACCTATATGTCAGAGGCGGGGCTAACAGAGCGCTTTGGCCGGCAACTACAGGACCGCGATGGCCTGACCTTTGGCTTTGACGCAGACTTTCAAATTGAGAGCTATCTGCGCCATCAAGGCTTCAGCTTCGTCGACCGCTTTGATGCCAATGCTTATCTTTATATCACCCGGGCAATGGATTATTTTGACGTTGCCGCGCGCTTTGATGGCAGCCTGGCAAAGGCGTTTCAGGGGCTCAAGGCGCGGGTATGTGTTCTTTCTTTTACCAGCGATTGGCTGTACCCAACACCTGAAAGCCAGCACATCGTGCGTGCTCTTAACGCTGGCGGTGCCCGCGTCAGCTTTATGGAGATCGAATCAGATGACGGGCACGATGCCTTTTTGCTCGATACGCCCGACATGGTGCGCATTTTAGATGGCTTTTTAAGCTCGGCAGCGCAGGCGCGCGGGCTCACCAAGTGATCCATATCTGATGACGTTGCGGGCTGACCTACAATCCATTGCCGACCGAGTGCCGGACGGGGCGCGGGTGCTTGATGTGGGCTGCGGCGATGGCGCGCTCATGGCGTGGCTGGAAGCACATAAAGACTGCGACGCGCGCGGCATTGAACTCAGCCGCGACGGCGTGAACACCTGCCTTGAAAAAGGCCTCTCGGTGGTGCAAGGCGATGCCGATACAGACCTTAAAAACTATCCAAGCGACGGCTTTGACATTGCGGTTCTGAGTAAAACCGTGCAGGCCACGCGCTCGCCGTCGCAAGTGATTGAAAATTTGCTGCGCATCGCGCCGCGGGCGATCATTTCATTCCCAAATTTTGGGCATTGGCGGGTGCGGCTGTCGCTGCTTTTCAATGGGCGCATGCCCGTGAATGACACCTTGCCCGTGACCTGGCACGAAACGCCCAATATTCACCTGTGCACCGCAACGGACTTTGCCCGATTAGCACAGGACCTTGGCATTACAGTCTCTGAAGTGTTTGAACCCATCAAAGACGTGCCTGGCGCACAGAATGCCCTGTGGTGGTTTAACATCCGCGCGCGCGACGCGGTTTTTGACTTAAAGCGCGGGCCTTAAAACGCTCACAGCCGTGCCCGCACCGTTTCAATCACGCTGGCATCTTCGATGGTCGGCAGATCGCCCGGATCACGGCCTTCGCACAGAGCCTGGAGCGCGCGGCGCAGGATTTTACCCGAGCGGGTTTTTGGCAGGCTTGGGACCAGGATGACGCGGCTTGGCCGAGCAATCGCACCAAGCTCCTGGTCCACCCGGATCTTGACTGATTTTTCGAGCCCATCGAGCGCCGCGCTGGCATTTGATGGAACTGCAAAGGCCACTGGCGTCTGCCCTTTCACGTCATCGGCAACGCCAACAACAGCCGCTTCGGCGATCGCATCATGGCTGCAGATCGCGCTTTCAATCTCGCGCGTACCGAGCCGATGCCCAGCCACATTGATAACATCATCAGAACGGCCAAGCAGCGTGATGTAGCCAGCTTCATCCTGCACCGCAAAATCAAAGGTTTGATAATAGAGGTCATCACCAAACTGCGCGAAATAGGTGCTCTTAAAGCGCTCGTCATCCCGCCATAAGGTGGTCATCGTGCCAGGCGGCAGCGGCCATTTGATGGTGAGCAGGCCTTTATCGCCCACATCAGCGGGCGCGTTGGTGTGGGCATCAATGAGGGTAATATCATAGCCATAAACAGCAAAGCTGGGCGAGCCCCATTTAAGCGCATGCTCCGCAACGCCCGGCATGGCTGAAATAATTGGCCAGCCGGTCTCGGTTTGCCAAAAGTGATCATAGACTGGCCGGCCCAGCGCCTCAGTGGTCCAGCGCGCCGTGGGTTCATCTAGTGGCTCACCTGCCAGAAACACGCGGCGCAGTGACGAAATATCGTACTTATCGATAAAGCTTTGATCGTGCGTTGCAAGCAATCGCATCGCCGTCGGCGCGGAGAACATCACCGAAGGCTTATATTCCTCTACCAGCGACCACCAGACACCGGGGTCTGGATGCACCGGCGTGCCTTCATAAAACAGCGTCGCCATACCCGCCAGCAGTGGACCATAGACGATGTAGCTGTGCCCAACCACCCAGCCGATGTCGGACGTGGCAAACATGGTCTCGCCTGGCTTGCCGTCGTAAACATATCGCATGGATGCCGCCAGTGCGACAGCATAGCCGCCCGTATCGCGCTGCACACCCTTGGGCTTGCCCGTGGTGCCTGAGGTATAAAGCACATAGGACGGCGCCGCGGCGTCAAGCCAAACAATCGGCGCACTAGGGTTTTCAAGCGCTGCGATGGCCGCTGCATAATCAATGGCTCCGTCAGGTTTATCGTCTTGTGCAAGGCCGCGATCCACCATCACAACATGCTCAGGCTGGTGACTTGAAACCTCAAGCGCACCCTTGAGCAGCGTCTGATAATTAATCACCTTGCCGCCGCGCATTCCTGCGTCAGCAGCAATCAAAACACTGGGTTCTAAATCCTCGATCCGATCGGCCAGCGCGCGGCTGGCAAAGCCACCAAACACCACCGAATGGATTGCGCCAATCCGCGTGCAGGCCAGCATGGCAAAGGCTGCTTCGGCAATCATCGGCAAATAAATCAAAACCCGGTCGCCAACACCGACGCCAAGCGAGGTGAGTAGCGCGGCGGTGCGTTCGACTTCATGTCGCAGTTCAGAAAAGGAGTAGGTTTTGCGCTGGCCGGTTTCCGTCGACACATAAATCAGTGCAGGCGCGTCAGGCCGCGTGGCGGCATGGCGATCAACCGCATTGTAGCTAAGATTGGTTTTACCGCCGACATACCAGCGGCTGAATGGTGGCTCAGAGCCGTCAAACACTTGCGAAAACGGCTCATCCCAATGAATGAGTTCGGCTTGGCTGGCCCAAAAGGCGTCTGGATCTTGCAAGGATTGCGCGGTAAACGCTTTGACCTGTTCAAGCATGGTCATCCCCCCATTTTTTGTGATTTTTTCGATGCGCAGAAAATCAGGTCGCGGTTGATTGGTCAACCAATACGATTGTCTTAAAACAGCTCTACGTTGCTACTCGGCCTGCTTCGGCGGCTGCAAGGCGATAAGCCAGCCGAGCACGGAGATTGCGCCAAGCCATGCCAGAAATGCCACATATTGCGATGCGAATAGCAGTGCAATGGCAGGCAAGAAGAACATGCTCCACAAACCGGGCCGCACAAAGCCCGGCAATTCCGGCGGTTTTTGCTTCACCAACCGGCGCCTTTTTGGGTCGACGAAACGCAGCGCCAGACAGGCGCCGATGCTCATCAGACTGGCTATGGCAAACCACAGCAAAGAGGTCATTCGGCCGGCGTTCCCACAACGACAGCATGGTCTGCCGCAGCATCTTTATGCCAAAACGCCCAGTAGGCGATAAACGCGCCGGCAAACATCATTACAATGTCAAAGCTGACTACGGCAGCATTGCCTGTCGCCAAAAGCGTGCCCCAGCCATCTTCAGCCAATGCCATGCGCGTTGCCGGCAGCAAGGGCAACAAAATGGCAAGCAGACCGGCAAACACTTTTTCCAGGCGTTCGTTGGTCGAGACCACTGCCCCGAGCAGGATTGAGACCGCCGCACCGGCGAGAAAACCAAACGCTGTGGCGTCCACTGCCCGGCCAAACGGCAGCGCCGTAAAAAAGCCCATCCCGGCGCTCGCCAAGGCAACGCCGGTGCCATAGCCTACGGTTGTAACGGTCTTCGGCAACCACGCCCAGGCCGCTTCCCCAGCACGCCGCTGCACCCAAAGCTGCAATCCGGTCAGAGTGATATAGCAGGTGGCAAGCCCAAGTGAGAACCACACGATCTTAGACAATAAACCGCCAAATGTACCGAAATGCAGCGGGCCAATCAGCCCAACGGCGGTATTGCCTGCAGATGGCTGTGTTCCGATGTTGGGCTTTAGGCCAAGATAGTCACCCGACGGTCCGGCGAAGCGATGTAAACTGCCATTGAGGCTTCCTTGCGCAGCGGGATGACGAAGCGTAATCAGCGCATCCGCCCGGCCCCAATTGCGCACGGAAATGGCTGTCGGTTTAGAGCCTACGATCTGCGTCGATTGCGCGACCACAGTATCGATATTGGTCAAAGCTGCAGGCGTACTGTCCTGCGTGGCGGGCACACCTTGGATTTCGCGAATAAGCTTTTCTTGGTCTCCGCCAAACGCCACGATCGCCACGATAGGCAGGCCAATTGCACCAGCAAAACTGAAGAACGTGCCAGTGAAGGCGAGAATAAAGCTAAATGGCAGGCTCCAGCTGCCCGCAAGAATATGCCGGTCGCGCCGATTCAGCAGTAAACTAGACCAGCGCGGCGCAACGAAGAGATCGCGTATCATATTCTTATGCAGTAAAATGCCAGAAATAGCAGCGCTGAGCATGACGAAACCAAGAATACCAGTCGCCCACAAGCCCCAAGGGCGCGGCGCGTGCAGGCTCACATGCAGCCGAACGATAAAGCGCTCAAGGGCACTTTTCTGATCTGGCGCAAAGTCACCGAAATAGCCTTCATCGCGCTGCACTTCCTCAAGCGTAACCGGGTCGAGCACCGTGCGCACACCGCGTTGCCGAAGCTCCCCGTCAACCCGCTCGGTTGTGCTAAACAGCGTGACGATCTCGCCACTGTCTCGGCTGAATACGAATGCGCTTTTTAGATATTCGGGGTCAATTTGGTTTGCGATCTCAGCCAGCCTCGCGTTGAGCGGCTGATCAAGGGCAACATGCGACTTCGCGCCGCCGGCCGACCATTCGCCGATTTCGTGCCTGAAAACGGCAATCGCGCCCGTTAATACAACAACGTAGAGAAACAGGCCAAGAACCGTACCTGACCAGCCATGCACGGCCAGTAAGCGTTTACTAGCGTCTTTGTTAACAAAGCTCATGCTTCAATACCCTTTCGCAAAACCCAAATCCTGCATCACACGTGCAATGCTATGCCGGCCTTGCCCCATTCCATTTCAAGCTTTTAAAAATGACCACGCCACGAGCGCAGTATTGACCGCAAGCGCCGCGAACAACACCAAGCTGACGCGTTTTAGATTGTTATCAATGATCGCATAAAAGAATGGGATTGCCCAATATGCAGGAAACAAAATGACCGCAAATGCGAGGTTGTTCACGCCCGCAGCGCCAGCCGGAAACCACGTTGGTGTCGATGCCATGAGGAGCACCCCAATGACGAGCGAAACCGGCCCGGCGAGCACCCAGCGCCCTAGCGTCTTCTTGCGATCAGTATTCATTCCTAAAATGTAGCGCAGTGGTGCGTCGCTGCCAAGTCGTCAGCTGCATAAAAAAAGCACGGCGCTGCGATGCGCTGCGACCACTTTAAATCTTCCATTAAATGTCCATATGCGACAACACGGAAACTGCGGGCAAAAAGCCGATACTTGATTCGCGGCGCCCAGACCTGTATTCCATGCAGCCCAATGAGACGCTGACGCGACATCTCTTGGCACCGCACATTTTTGAATATCGCTCAACATCGTGTATACTGTAATGCGGTGCGGGCAGCGAACGACGTTTTGGGTGCGCCAGCATCCAACCGAAATGATAAGGGCACAAGACCATAAGACCGGAGTACGATATATCTGGCCTGTATGACCCACTGCGCGAGCACAGTTCGTGCGGCGTTGGCTTTTTGACGCGCAAAGACAGCGTGCAAAGTCATGACGTCTTACGCAAAGCACATGAAGCGCTTTGCGCTGTACCGCACCGCGGCGGCATGTCCTCCGAAGGTGTTGGCGATGGCGCGGGTGTATCCGTTGATCTTTCTGCTGCACTTTTCACGAAACTTGTCGGCAGACCGTTGGCATGCGGCCGCTTTGGCGTTGGCAACTTCTTTCTGCCTGCGGACAGTGATCGACGGGCACTTGCTGTGGCTCTCGTCGAAGACAAATTGCGCACCAGCGGCATGGAGATCTTGCTGCAGCGCGAGATGCCCGTCGATAATGGAGCGATTGAGCCGCGCGGCATTAAGCTGCAACTGCCAATCATGCAATGGGTGTTCAAAACACCAGACGGCGTAACCGGCGCGGCACTTGATAAGCTGGTGCATGAAACCCTGCTTAACATCGAAGCCCAGGCCTATACTGATGCGGCACTGGAAGGCCTTTATCCACTGTCGCTCTCGACACGCATGCAGGTGTTTAAGGGCCGGCTGAATTCATGGGAGATTATCCCCTATTTCAAGGATTTGAGTGACCCCGACCACGCGATCCATACGATTTATTTTCACACGCGCTTTTCGACCAACACCGACCCGCACCCGTCTATGGCGCAGCCTTTTCGGCTGATGGCGCATAATGGCGAGCTGAATACCGATAAGAAAAATCGGCTTTCCGAAGCAGCATTGGCGCTCGCCAAAAACAAAGCGATCATTCGCCCCAAAGGCCAATCAGACAGTTGCCGGCTTGATCAAACCCTCAATTCGCGGGTGTTTGAAGACGGCCTGGATCTCGTTACCGCCGTCGTCTCCATGATGCCGCCCGCGTGGGAGAATGACGCCGGACTATCGCCGCATGTGCGCGCCATGCTGGAATACTTCTCCCTCTATGAAGAGAAGAATGACGGCCCTGCAGCACTGATTTTCGGGGATGGCAACATCATTGGTGCGCGCCTTGATCGGCTTGGCCTACGGCCATTGCGCTCGGTGGAAACGGATGAGTATTTGGCAGTGATGTCCGAAGCCGGGCAAATTTATTTCCCGCCGGAAAGCGTTCTCAAACGCGGGCGTATCGAAGCTGGCGGCATGCTCTATTATGACCATGCGCAGAAAAAAGTGTTTGAAACCAATGATGCGCTGGAAATGCTGGCAGCGCGCGCAGATTATCCGGGATTGCTCGCCGATGCGCAGGTCCATGTCAATGACCTGCCTGGATTTGATACGGATGCTGCGCTTGCAGCAGCCACACATTATGAAGGGGACTTGCCTTCAACCGGCCGCTTTGTTGCTTACAATATCAATCAAGAGGGCTTTAAGTTTCTGATTGATCCAATGCTGGCGACAGGCAGCGAAAAAGTGTCGGCCATGGGCTATGGCAATGCCATTAATGCATTGTCCGATGATGAAGGCGGCGTTGCCAAATACTTCTCGCAGCGCTTTGCCCAGGTGACCAACCCGCCACTCGATTCGATCCGTGAAGCCGATGGGATGACGCTGCGCGTTGCGCTTGGTGAAAAGGCCCATTCGGGGCCAAGCGGGTCCAAACAGATTGTTGTCGATTCGCCAATTTTAGCGATGCGTGATATCTGCCGCATCAAATCTCAAGAAGACACGCCTTGGGCTGTTTTCGATATGCTGTACGCACCGGAATTTGCCGATGCGAAAGCCAATGAGGTTGCCCTGATTGCGGGCCTTGATGGCCTGGCAAGCGATGTCGCGAAATTTGCGCGCGAAAAAGGCGGCATTGCGATCATCAGCGATCGGCATGTACGGCGCGCCCAAGCGGCGATGCCGATGACGATGGTGGTCTCAGCGGTCAATCAAAAGCTGATTGAAGAAGGTCTGCGGCTGCGCGTCTCTTTGATTATCGAAAGTGGTCAAATCATCTCCGCGCATCATGTGGCCTGTGCGCTGGGCTTTGGCGGTAGTGCGGTTTATCCAATGTCGGTCCGCATGCGCGCTGAGCAAAAATATCCTGAAGATCCGGCTGGTGCCTATCGCAAGTTTATTAAAGCCGCTGAAAAATCGCTGCTTAAAATCATGGGGAAAGTCGGCCTTTGCACAGTGGAGAGCTATTCCGGTGGCGAGTTTTTTGAGCCGAACTTTCTTGATACGAGCGACCCAGTTTTTGCCAAATATTTCCCCAATATGTACTGCCCAGTGGGCGGCGTGCAGTTCCCAACAATTGCGAAGTCTGTCGCCGACTGGCACGAGCGCGCGCTGACGACGCAAACAGAAGCAGACATCCCCATCTTAGGCCTGTTCAAAGAACGCGCGGAAGGTGCTGGCCATTCTTACGGTGTGACAGCGGTGCGCGGCTTTGTGGATATGACGGAAGAAGCTGTGAGCTTCGCGCAACAGGGCAATCAAGCTGATGCTGACGAGACTGGCGGCGATACAGATGTGCTGCGCCTGCTCACCTTGCGCCAGATGGATGATGCGTTTTCCATCGATGATGATGCCTATGTGAACACCAGCTTTGAAAAGCTCAGTGAGGAGCGCATCGACGGCTTTAAAATCACCCCAGGCTACCGCGCGTTCAGCCGCACCATGTCAGAAGAGCGCGGCAAGCGGCCATCCGCCCTGCGCGACGTTCTGGCCTTTCCCGCCGACATTACGTTTTTAAGTGAAGCCGACGACATCAAGCGCGAAATGATGCTGTTTAACCGCGCCGGTAATTTAAACTTCATGATCCGTGGGTTGGTTGTAGAGACCAGCGGGCCAGGTGAATACCGCATGACGCTCACCGGACCTAAGGCCAAACAAATCAGCCGCCTTGATGCGCTCGCGCAAAGCTTGGTGGACCGCTTTGGTGAAGCGATCACCGGGCATTGGGTGGAAGCGGGCGCACTGCGCGTGCAGTGCGACGGCAAGGCTGAAGACTATATTTCACGCCTGCGCCCAGCCCCAGATGCCATTGATATCAGCGATGTAGCGCCGGCGTCTGCGATCACCAGCAGGCTGGCATCCGGTGCAATGTCGCACGGTGCTTTGGTCGCCCCTGCACACGAAGCGGTTGCGCACGGAACAAATATGGCGGGCGGCATGTCGAATTCCGGCGAGGGCGGGGAGCATATGTCTCGCTATGGCACCATAAGAGCCAGCCGCATCAAGCAATTTGCTTCGGGCCGGTTTGGCGTATGGGCGGGCTATCTCGCCGATCCAAATTTAGAAGAAATTGAGATTAAGATCGGTCAAGGCGCGAAGCCAGGCGAAGGCGGCCAACTGCCCGCGCCGAAAGTAACCGTTGAGATTGCCGCGGCACGTGGCGGAACACCCGGCGTTGAACTGATCTCGCCACCGCCGCATCACGACACCTATTCGATCGAAGACCTGGGTCAGCTCATTCATGACGCCAAGGCAGCACGTGTGCGCGTGATCGTCAAATTGGTGAGTTCTGAAGGCATTGGCACCATTGCCGTGGGTGTTGCAAAAGCTGGCGCGGATGTGATCAACGTGGCCGGCAATACCGGCGGCACCGGCGCGGCCAACGTGACCTCGCTTAAATATACTGGCAGGGCCGCGGAGATTGGCATTGCCGAAGTGCACCAGGCACTGTGTGCCAACGGCCTGCGCGAGAAGGTGATCCTGCGCTGCTCTGGCGCCATGCAAACCGGTTCGGATGTGGTGAAAGCCTCCCTCTTAGGCGGGGATAGCTTTGAGTTCGGCACCACGGCGCTGATGATGCTGAAATGCGTCATGGCGAAGAACTGCAACGTCAAGTGCCCGGCAGGCCTGACCACCAATCCGGAGGTGTTTGACGGCGACCCGCGTGC
>JBCCLR010000093.1:0-13155 GCA_039026755.1 Pseudomonadota bacterium
GTCGCCGCAGGTTAACCTCGCCGAGGAGCGCAAAGTTGGTGATTTTATCCGCCCGCAAATTACCGCCAATCAATTGCGCACCGTGCACGACATTTCAGGCGGCGGGCTGCTTGTGGCGCTGGCACACATGGCGCTTGCAGGCTCGTGCTGCATGGACCTATCGCCAATCGCGGCAAACGATACAGCGTTTTGGTTTGGTGAGGACCAAGCGCGCTATATTGCTGGCTGCAACGATGCGCAGGCCCTCATCACAGCCGCAGAAGCCGCCGGTATTGATGTTCTCCTCTTAGGCCGAACAAATACCACTCAGGAATTGAAAATAAGCGCCATTGAGACCATGTCTTTAGCCACATTGGCAGCGGCTTATGAAAACTGGCTGCCTAACCTCATGAACTAGCGAGACCTGCCGCAATGCCCATGTCAGCCCAAGATATTGAGACCTTTATTAAAGAAGCCCTGCCCGATGCGCAGGTCTCCATTCAAGACCTGCGCGGGGATGGTGATCATTATGCCGCGCATGTGGTCTCTGAGGCGTTTAAAGGGCTTAGCCGGGTGAAGCAGCACCAGCTTGTCTATTCTGCGCTAAAAGGCCGTATGGGCGGCGAATTGCACGCGCTTGCCCTGCAGACGTCGGCACCGGAGTAAGCCCAGAACACGCCCAAACACGGCAACGGATAAACCCAAGCTATCGCACAGATCAGACAAACCCATTTGCACTTCAGCCAATCTTGACGCTAGAATGTAGAAAACCATTAAAAGGGCCTGATATGTCCAATCCTACCCACGAAAAAATTCAAGCTACCGTCGACGCATCCGACGTCGTACTCTTCATGAAGGGCACGGCAATGTTCCCGCAATGCGGCTTTTCCAGCACTGCGGTGGAAATCTTAAACCGCATGGGCGTTAGCTATGAAACGCATGACGTCCTGCAGGACCCTGAATTGCGCCAAGGCATCAAAGAGTTTTCCGATTGGCCAACAATCCCGCAGCTCTACGTCAAAGGCGAGTTTATTGGCGGCTGCGACATCCTGCGTGAGATGTACGCCTCAGGCGAGCTGCTTGACCTGATGGAAGAAAAAGGCGTGGCGGCGGCTTAGATTATCGTCGCGGACGCGCGTGCGGAGCATGTAGCTAGATGTGGTCCGCCCAATGCTGCTCGCATTTGCAAAAATATGCGCCGCGTTTGCGGTTGCCTCTTACTTTTTGGTCGGTCTTGTCTAAATTGTTCTTGAAAAAACGTTAGCGAAACGGTTATGCTCAGGAGATGGTTAGTTGTAGGAGTTTACAAATGGTATTCGCACAACATATGTTCCGCATCAGCTGTTTCTTTCTTATGGCGTTCACCTACAGTGTTGGTTCGAATGCTGCGTCACTCGTACCGGGCGACACGGTTGGCTTCTATCAAGTAAACAGCGTCAACACGACAGGTTCTCCAACTGCAAGCGTCATTGGCTCCTTCCCAGCGAAAGCCGATGCGGTCACTGTGATAGACAATGATCCAAACGTGCTTGATCTATCGACAGATCCACCGGTACTCCCGCAAGACGCCGCAGATGTGTGGCCTAATATTAATAGCCAAGTGCAAGCGGATGTAAACGCAAGCTCTGTGACCTTTTTTACGGTGGGGATGCCGGGGACAGCTTTTGCCCCACAGAGTTTTGTTGTGCTGGCGGGTCTGGACTTTATCAATGATGGAATTCTTACGGGTGTAACGGTGCGGAATGGCGCGGGTAGTGGTTCCTTTAGCACAATTACAGACGCTAATTTCATGGTAGGGTTCGATGTCGTTGGGGATGAGATTATTAGCGGTCAACCCTTCGGCGAGCCTCGGGTAGATGAAACCGATCCCCTATTGGCGGGCAATTATTTGGTATTTGACGCCAGCGGCCTACAAACCGGCTCGTCTGGCTCAGTGATTGTGGATTTCCAAGTCACGCCTGTGCCGTTGCCGGCTGGAGCATGGCTGATGCTGTCAGCGCTGGCCGGTGGTTTCCTTCTGCGGCGGCACCGAAAGAGCTGAGGTTTTAGTGTCGGTCAGATGCAAAGCTCAAGTTCGGGGCTATGTCAAAGCAGGGGCTGCGGCTGGAACAAAGATACCGCCAACACAGGTTTCTTTTTAACTGTGACCCGGACGCGCAGCATTCAGCGCGACTAAAAAAACTCGATATCAACGTTCGGCTGCATGCGCACAGGATAACGCGCATGATTCAGCGCTGGCATGCGGCTTTTCAAGCAGCGTAGTGGAAATCTTAAACCGCACTGGCGTTGCCTGTGGGACACACGACGTCTTGCGGGCCCCGAATTGCGCCAAGGCATCAAAGAGTTTTCCGATTGGCCAACAATCCCGCAACTCTGCGTCAAATGCGAGTTTATCGGCGGCTGCGACATCCTGCGTGAGATGTATACGTCGGGTGAACTGTTTGATTTAATGGAAGAAAAAGGGGTTGCGGCGGCTTCGTCTCGGCTCTTTCCCGAAAAACCGATAAACGGTTTCGCGTCGCATATTGACACATAAAAACCGCTCTATTACGCTCTAGTATCTATTGGGGCTAAGGGTGTTTTTATGCGGTTTATTTGTTTTGTTTTTCTCGCGCTCTTTATTTGCAAACCGTCTCATGCGGCGTCATTTCAAACCATAGACTTCATGCGCAGTGACGCATTTGCGCCGCCGATTGTTAATCCAAGCATCTATCCCACAGGCAGCGGTATTACCGGAAACCAAGGAACTGGGATCCCGTTTGATATACCCACAACCGGGACCCAATTTTGGGCGGCCAACTCCGTAGGCGGGGCTTCTGGCATGGCGCAGCTTGATGTAAATGGAATTAATCTTGAGCGGGTCGATACCGTCTATATGCTGATCAACACGTTTTGGGGGAATGCCACTCCGGGCGAAACCAGCGTCGAGTTTAAAGCTGGCAATGGCACAACGCAGTTGTTCGCCCTCACCGGAGGTATTGATATTCGTGATTACAACTTTGTAAACAATGTTTACGAAAATGAAACGACGGCCAGCACAACAACGCCGTGGTTTTCCGCCTCAAGCGGTCAGGCTCTCGACGTCCTTACGTTTACGCTGGGCGATGACTTTTTATTGTTTGGGCTGACCGACATCAAAGTCATCGACACTGGCGGCTTTCAGAATCACCGCGCCTTCGTGAGCGGTATTACCGCTGAAATCTCCCCTATCCCATTGCCGGGAGGTGCGGTTTTAATGTTGAGCGCAATGAGCGGGATTGGACTACTGGCCCGGCAACGGCGTTAATAGCGGAAACGTCTACAAAAAAACCCCGCAAAAGCGGGGTTTGTATGTCAAAGCACTGGTTTGCTAATTTAGCGCGAATAAAACTCGACTACCAGGTTCGGCTCCATGCGCACAGGGTAAGGTACGTCATCCAATGCTGGGATGCGGGTGAGTTTAACCTGCATGCCATTGGCGCCTGTCTCGTAATAGTCTGGCACTTCACGCTCGTTGGAGACCAACGCTTCCATGACGAGGGCCATTTGGCGGGACTTTTCTTTGATTTCGACAACATCGCCAATTTGCACGCGGAAGCTGGGAATGTTGGTGCGCACACCATTGACCCGCACATGGCCGTGGCTCACGAACTGGCGCGCTGCGAACATGGTGGGGACCCATTTTGCGCGATAGACCAAGGCATCGAGGCGCTGCTCTAAGAGACCGATGAGATTTTCAGACGTATCACCTGGACGGCGTGCGGCTTCGTCATAGGTGCGGCGGAACTGCTTTTCCAGCATGTTGCCGTAATAGCCTTTGAGCTTTTGCTTGGCGCGCAGCTGAATACCAAAGTCCGACAGTTTGGACTTGCGGCGCTGGCCGTGTTGGCCGGGCCCATAGTCGCGGGAATTGACAGGGCTTTTTGAACGGCCCCAAATGTTCTCGCCCATCCGGCGATCAAGTTTATGCTTTGCGCGAATCCGCTTGCTCATTTCGAGCTCTCCTCAACTGCGTTTCATCATTCTGCCGAGGTTAGCACCATCCAGATCGTTGCGACCCGATGCGGGCAGCGCTTCACTCGGCATGCGCGCCCGTTGGTAAGTTCTGCGCGGTTATAGTGATGGCGCGAAGCATGTCAAACGAAAATGAGGCTATGAAGGCGGGCGCAGCAGTGATTTGACCAAACCGCGCAGCGTTTGCACCTCCTGCGCGGAAAAGCCAGCGCGTTCTAAGATATTGCGCAGTGTGCGGCGCATGAGCTCGGCGCGGTTTTCCGGGTGAAAGTAATCGCGTGCGGACAGCGCCTCTTCAAGCTGGCCATAAAGGCCGCTCAGCTCTTCCTTGGTGGCGGGCAAATGCACCGGTGCGCCGCTTAAAACCAGATTTGAAGACTGCTGAAAATGTTCATAAGCGACCAGCACGACCGCTTGGGCCAGGTTCAGGGAACCAAAGTCAGGGTTTACCGGCGCGGTGACTATCGCATCTGCCCGCGCCACATCCTCATTTTCAAGCCCAGAACGTTCCGGGCCGAATAGAAATGCAGTCTTACCTCCGGCGCTGGCCAGAACATGGGTTTTTTGGATCGCATCCTTGGGCGTGAACACATCCTTGATCATATCGCGTGGCCGCACGGTGGTGGCAAACACCTGATTACAATCCGCCAGCGCGGCATCGATGGAGTCAAACACTTGGGCGTTATCTAAAACGACGTCTGCACCCGATGCAGAGGGTCCAGCGTCTGGATTGGGCCAGCCATCGCGCGGTGCAACCAGGCGCAAATCTGTCAGCGAGAAATTAAGCATGGCGCGCGCGGCCTTGCCGATATTCTCGCCGAGCTGCGGGCGCACGAGGACAATGGCGGGCTGCATGGGGCCTTACGCCGTTTGGCCTGACAAGCGCGCTTTGACTTTTTCTGGTCCAATCAGCGGCAACAGCGCTGCTAGCTCCGGCCCATGGCTTTCGCCCGTCAAGGCCAGCCGAAGCGGCATGAACAGCGCTTTGCCCTTCGCGCCGCTGGCCGATTTCACCGCACCAACCCATTCAGACCAGGTTTCGCCGGTCCATGGCGCAGGGGGCAACGTGTCCAGCGCCGACGGGACCACCGCCGTATCTTCAATCACCGGCGTAATTGGTCCTGTGACGATTTTCGCCAAGCTATCCACATCGCCAACCATATCGAGATTGGCATGCAGCGCGTTCCAAACATCTTCGGTTATGGCTTTTGAGACACGCGCTTTTACATCTTCATAGCCAAGCTGGTGCACGATTTTAGCATTCACGCTGGCCAACTCTTTTTCTGAAAACTTAGCCGAGGCACGGCCAAAGCGGGCGAAATCAAGGCCTTCAGCAAGCGCTTGCAGCTTGGTTTGCGCCTCCACAGGATCAGCAGTGCCGAGCCGCGCAAGCAGGCAATTGATGGCCATCGCTTCAAAGCCTTCGGCCCGGTAGTCTGCAATTGATTTGGCACCATGCCGTTTGGACAGGCCCGAGCCATCGGCGGCCGTAATGAGCGCGGTATGGGCAAATTGCGGCGCGGGCGCGCCAAGCGCTTCAAACATCTGCACTTGCACGGCGGAATTCGTCACATGATCTTCGCCGCGCACCACATGCGTGATGGCCATGTCAATATCGTCAATCACGCTAGGCAGCATGTAAAGAAAGCTGCCATCAGCGCGGATGACCACAGGGTCAGACAGAGCGGACATGTCAAAGCCTGCCGGCCCACGCACCAGATCATCAAACTCGACGCGCGCGGTTTCATCAAGCTTAAAGCGCCAATGCGGCTTACGGCCTTCAATTTCAAAAGCGTGTTTCTCTGCATCGGTCAGCGCAAGGGCTGCACGGTCATAAACTGGAGGCTGCTTACGGGCGAGCTGCATTTTACGTTTAAAGTCGAGCTCATCTGCCGTTTCATAGCATGCATAGAGCCTGCCGGAGGCGCGCAGCGCATCTGCCACAGCGTTATACCGGTCGAGCTTATCAGATTGCTTGACCTCTTCAGCATAGGTGAGGCCGAGCCAAGCGAGATCCTCGCGGATGGATTGTGCAAATGCCTCGGTTGAGCGCGCCGTATCCGTATCATCAAGGCGCAGCAGGAATTGGCCCCCCGCTTTTATGGCATAGAGCGCATTATGAATAGCCGTGCGGATGTTGCCAACGTGCAAGTTTCCCGTCGGGCTGGGGGCAAAGCGGGTGCGGGTCATTCTGCGGCCTTCTGGTCTGGAAAGGTGATGGGGCCGGCGCCGTCGCGGAACCCATTTGTGATGGGATACCGCCGGTCGCGGCCAAAGGCTTTGGACGAAATTTTAACGCCTGGCGGGGACTGGCGACGCTTATATTCGGCGATAAACAGCAAATGCTCAATACGCCGCACAAGCTCAGGCGCATGGCCACGCGCCGCAATGTCTTCCACACTCAGCTCTTGTTCTACAAGGCCATGCAGAATGTCATCCAGCGCCTCATATGGCGGCAGGCTGTCTTCATCTTTTTGATCTTCGCGCAACTCTGCCGACGGCGGTTTGGTGATAATCCGCTCTGGGATGACAGCCCCTGCCCGGCCCTTCGCATTGATCGGCATATTGGCATTGCGCCAACGGCACAGCTCAAACACCGTCATCTTATAAATGTCTTTAAGGACCGAATAACCGCCGCACATATCGCCATAGAGCGTCGCATAACCAACGCTCATCTCTGACTTATTGCCTGTCGTCAACACCATGTTGCCGTGCTTGTTGGATAACCCCATAAGGATTAACCCTCGGATGCGGCTCTGCATGTTTTCTTCTGTAATGTCAGATTCAAGCCCAGCGAAGCTGTCTGCGAACATGCCAGTAAAGGCGTCTACCGCCGGGCCGATAGCAATCGTCTCATAGCGCGCGCCGCATGCTTCAGCGCAAGCCTTGGCATCTTCCAGCGAATGATCAGAGGTGTAGCGCGAAGGCATCATCACACAATGCACACGGTCCGGGCCAAGCGCATCAGCCGCTACAACTGCGCTGAGCGCACTATCGATACCGCCGGACATGCCCAGCACCACGCCAGGAAAGCGGTTCTTCTCCACATAATCGCGCAAGCCCAGCATCATCGCTTGATAAATGCTTGCCAGATCACTTTGCTGGGTACCTTGATATGTAGTTTGACAAGCCCAGGCCCCATCACCGCCGCGCTGCCATTCAGTTAGGTAAGTCAGCTCTTCCCAATCCGGCAATATGACCGGGCGCGAGCGGTCTGCGTTTAAGATGAAGCTGTCGCCGTCAAACACCAGCTCATCCTGCCCGCCGACCTGGTTGACAAAGATCAACGGCAGACCGCTTTCGCAGACGCGGGCAACGGCGTTGCTGAGGCGTGCGTCTTCCTTTTTCACGTCAAAGGGCGAGCCATGCGGTGCGATCAAGATTTCTGCGCCGGTTTCCGCCAGGGTCTCCGTCACATCAGGAAACCACATGTCCTCACATGTCATGAGGCCAAGGCGGACCCCCTTAAAGCTAACCGGCCCAGACGGATCGCCGCTGGCAAAGATGCGCTTTTCGTCAAACACACCATAATTCGGCAGGTCATGTTTATGGATTATAGCTTCAATTCTGCCTTTAAAAAGAAGGCATAAACTATTGTACAAATTTTCATTTTCTGGCCAGCACGTACTTACAATAAGGCCGCAGGACTGCCCCATCGTCATCTTGGCCAAATACTCAACCGCGGCCACAGCATCTTGCTGAAAGGCGGGCTTGAGCACCAAGTCTTCCGGCGGATACCCAATCAGGCAAAGCTCCGGGCAGACCAACAAATCAGCCGCCTTCGCCTTGGCCTCTTCATACGCATCGAGAATGCGCATAGTATTGCCGCGAATATCACCAACGTGCACGTTCAGCTGCGCCAGCGCGATCTTGAGCGTATCGGTCATATCGGCGCTCGTCGGCCCAAGCCTTTATTCTGCCGCCAGGGCTTGGCGTTCTTCTGCCAAAGATTCCGCAATCAGGAATGCCAAGTCCAGAGATTGGCTGGCATTGAGCCGTGGATCGCAGAAGGTATGATAGCGATCACCTAAACCAGCATCGGTAATCGGCTGCGCGCCACCGGTGCATTCGGTCACATCCTGTCCTGTCATTTCACAATGAATGCCGCCAGCATGTGTGCCTTCAGCCCGGTGGATCGCAAAGAAGGTCTTCACCTCAGCCAGTACGCGCTCAAATGGGCGGGTTTTAAAGCCACTGTCCGATTTTATGGTGTTGCCGTGCATCGGGTCACACGACCATACGACCGATTTACCCTCTCGCGCGACCGTGCGTACCAACTTGGGCAGGAACTGATCCACCTTATCTGCGCCGAACCGGCTGATCAGAGTCAACCGGCCAGCTTCGTTCTCCGGGTTCAGTTGATCAATGAACTTCAAGAGATCATCTGCTTCGGTGGTCGGGCCAACTTTCATGGCAATCGGGTTTGCAATGCCGCTCAAAAACTCCAAATGCGCACTACCTTCAAAGCGCGTGCGGTCACCCACCCAGAGCATATGGGCAGATGTATCATACCAGCGTCCAGAGATACTATCACGGCGCGTCATCGCTTCTTCAAAGCCAAGCAGCAAGGCTTCGTGACTGGTGTAAAATTCGGTGCCGTCCAGTTCAGGTACCTTATCGGCGGAAATACCACACGCTTCCATGAAGTACAGCGCATCGCCAATTTTATCAGCAATAATAGAGTAGCGCTCTGCGGCGGGCGAATTCTTCACGAAATCAAGTGTCCAGCCGTGCACACGCTCTAAGTTCGCGTAGCCACCTTGCGCAAAGGCGCGCAGCAAATTGAGCGTTGCCGCCGACTGGGTATAGGCGCGGATCATCCGCTGCGGGTCGGGCACCCTTGCTGCTTCGGTAAACTCATTATCGTTAATGATGTCGCCGCGGTAGCTCGGCAGCTCGACACCGCCCTGGGTTTCCATATCTGCTGAGCGCGGCTTGGCAAACTGGCCAGCCATGCGGCCAACTTTGACGACCGGGCGTTTGGCGGCATAGGTCAGCACCACCGCCATTTGCAAGAGCACGCGAAACGTGTCGCGGATGTTATCGGGGTGAAACTCCGCGAAGCTCTCCGCGCAATCCCCGCCTTGCAGCAGAAACGCTTCGCCATTAGCCACTTTGCCAAGGCTTTCGCGCAACCGTGTGGCTTCACCCGCAAACACCAGCGGTGGATAGCTGCGCAGTTCGTGTTCTGCTTCCGCCAGTGCCGCTGCATCCGGATAAGTCGGCATTTGGATCGCTTTTCTCGCGCGCCAACTGTCAGGGGTCCATGCCTGTGCCATTGTCTCTTACTCTTATGTCTGTAAACCGTGAGCGCTATACTAAACTGGATCGCGCATTAAAACCAATTCTTCCGCAGAACTGGGGTGGATTGCCACGGTTTGATCAAAGTCAGCCTTGGTGACGCCCATCTTCACTGCCACGGCAAGACCCTGCATAATTTCAGCCGCGCCTGGCCCTAGCAAATGCACACCAACCACTTTATCGGTCTTGCGATCGACGATCATCTTGTACATTGACCTATCATCGCGCTCGGCAAGCGTGTTCTTCATGGGCCGAAACTTTGACCGATAAATATCGATCTCATTATGGCGTTCGCGCGCTTGTTCTTCCGTCAAGCCAACCGTGGCCAGCTCGGGCGTGGAGAAAACTGCCGACGCCACAAGCTCATGATCTGCCGTCCAGGGTTTATTGCCAAATTCGGTGTCAGCAAAGGCGTGCCCCTCTTTGATGGCGACCGGCGTTAACTGGATGCGGTCGGTCACATCGCCCACGGCCCAAATATGATCAACATTCGTCTTGGAGTAAGAATCCACCGCTATGGCACCGCCCTTTGCAAAGGCAACGCCAGCATCCTCAAGCCCTAAATTATAAGTGTTTGGAATCCGGCCGATGGCATACATCACTGCATCGGTCTCGATAACTTCACCATCCGTCATCTTCACATTCAAGGCACGATTGGTTTTCTCGATAGACTGGAATGCCGCACCAAGATGAAATTGGACGCCGTGGGCGCGCATCTCATCCATAACGCCAGAACGCAAATCATCATCAAAGCCGCGCAGAATGTTCTGGTCGCGATAGTAGGCTTGGGTCACGTCAACACCTAGGCCATTGAAGATGCAGGCGAACTCCGTCGCAATATAACCAGCACCTGCAATGATTATGCGTTTGGGCAGCTCTTCGAGATGGAAAGCCTCGTTGGACGTAAATCCATATTGAGCGCCTTCTATTTCCGGCACATAGGGCGTCCCGCCTGTGGCGATCAAAATTTTATCGGCTGTTATCGTCTCTTCGCCGAGCTGTATTTTATGATCGCCCAGCAGACGCGCATGGGTTTCAAACAGCTCAACATTGGCGTTGCCAAGCGTTTGCATATAAAGCCCATTTAAACGGTCAATCTCTGCATCTTTGCGCGCGACCAGCGTTTTCCAATCAAAGCTGGGTTCACCAGGCACAGTCCACCCGTAACCCGCAGCATCCGCAAACTCGTGCGGATAGTGCGATGAATACACAAACAGTTTTTTGGGCACGCAGCCACGAATGACGCATGTGCCGCCAACGCGGTAGCTTTCTGCGATGCCAACTTTTGCGCCATAGCCTGCCGCAATGCGCGCTGCGCGCACGCCGCCAGAGCCCGCTCCAATAACGAATAAGTCAAAGTGTTTCATATTTCATCAACCATTATTTTAACGCTGGACATGCCACACCTGAGATAAAAAAGAAAAACGAAGTTTGACAGACAGTGTATGCGGCTTAATCGATCAATTCGATGAGTAACGGTTTGAACCTTGCCTCAACAGCTAAAGGCGAGGCGCATAGCACGCGGCATAATGCGCCTCGCGCTCCTGCTTTTTCATGCCTGTAGTGTCGTCTATAAACCGGTTTCTATCGGCTCTACTACTAAACACCCAAACGCAAAAACTATCAGCACTGTGGTAGATCGCTTTTAGCTCATCATCAACATCGCATAGCGATTGCGGCACATTGGCGCGAACGCACACCATCATAGTTTAATATCCTACTCGACCGTTACCGACTTCGCCAAATTGCGCGGCTGATCGACATCTGTGCCTTTTGCAACAGCGCAGTGATAAGCTAGCATTTGCACATACACCGCCGACACAATCGGCCACAGCATCGGGTACACATCCGGCATTTCAATACGGTGCAGAATGTCGTCATCAACCTGCGCCAAACCGGCGGCATCTGACATCAAAATTACGCGCGCACCGCGCGCGATCACCTCCTGCATATTCGAAACGGTTTTCTCAAACCAAGGGCCAGATGGCGCCACCACGATAACGGGCACCTGATCATCGATCAGGGCAATCGGTCCGTGCTTCATTTCACCCGCGGCGTACCCTTCTGCATGAATATAGCTTATTTCCTTAAGCTTGAGCGCGCCTTCCATGGCAATCGGGTAGTCTAGACCGCGCCCGACATAAAGTACGTCGCGGGCGCTTGCCAGGTCTTGCGCAACCGCTTCCATATTGCCGTCATGCGCTAATGCCGCGTTCAGTACATTCGGCAAGTTCTGCAACGCGGCGACGAAGTCGATTTCGCTCTCAGCACTCAGCCGGCCCTTCGCCTTGCTTAAAAACCCACTCAACAGGGCCAAAACGGTAAGTTGGCACGTAAAAGCCTTGGTTGAGGCAACTCCAACTTCTGGCCCAGCATGCGTCGCCAGAATTGCATCGGCCTCCCGCTGCATTGAGCTTTCTGGCACGTTTACAATTGCCATGCAGTGCTGACCGGCAGCTTTGGCATGGCGCAGCGCTTCAAGCGTGTCGGACGTTTCGCCCGACTGCGAGATGAACAGCGCGAGATCCCCTTCGGTTAAGACCGGTTTGCGGTAGCGAAACTCGCTGGCGATATCGACTTCCACGGGAATGCGCACAAATTGCTCAATCCAATAGCGTGCCACTAAACCCCCATAATAGCTGGTACCGCACGCAACGATGGTGACCCGGTTTACATCTGCGAGGCTAAACGGCAGCTGCGGCAGCTTCAAGGTCGCGGCATTTGGGTCGACGTACGGTGAGAGTGTTTGGCCGATGACCTGCGGCTGCTCAAAAATCTCTTTTTGCATGAAGTGGCGATAATTGCCGCGATCAATCAATGCGTTGGTAATCGCCGATGTGCTTTGAGGACGAACAACGCAGGCCCCAGACGCATCAAAGATCTGCACGCTTTCCCGCGCTAAAATCGCCCAATCGCCTTCTTCAAGATAGGTTAAGCGGCGCGTTAAATGGGCAAGCGCAATTGCATCAGAACCGAGATAGGTTTCGCCCTCCCCATGGCCGATCACCACTGGGCTACCTTTGCGCGCAGCGTAGAGCGTCTCTGCATCATCGTCGATCAAAATGGCCAAGGCATAAGCGCCTTTTAGGGCATTGAGCGCCTGCTGCACCGCAGCTTTTGGCGCCGCTCCATTCTCAAGCAGCTGATCAATGAGATGCGCGACAACCTCAGTATCGGTATCGGTTTCAATCGTTCTGCCGCTGGCGCGAAGCTCCGCACGAATGGCTTTAAAATTTTCAATAATACCATTGTGCACCACGGCAACGCGGCCACTCTTATGCGGGTGTGCGTTTGCTTCAGTCGGGGCGCCATGGGTGGCCCATCGAGTGTGACCAATGCCAAGCGTACCTTGCACCGGCCGGTCATCAAGCGCCTTTTCTAAGTTGTAGAGCTTTCCCGCCGCGCGCCGACGCGCGAGCTGCGTGCCGTCAGAAACAGCAACCCCAGCGGAATCATAGCCACGATATTCAAGGCGCCGAAGCCCATAGATCATCCGCTCAGCAACGTCGGCCACGCCGTTTATGCCAATTATCCCGCACATGCATTCTGTCTCTTCACTAGTTCTTTTTTTTAGTTTTCTTTGCTTTGCGGGCAGACATTGCCGCTTTGAAGCGGCCCGCCCAGCCAGGTTTCATAACTTGCTCAGCACGGGTCAACGCCAAACTGCCCGCATCTACGGTTTGCGTAATTGTTGATCCCGCGGCGATGATCGCGTTATCGCCAACGTCTACCGGCGCGACCAGGGCACTATTAGACCCAATAAACGCGCCCTCCCCGATATGTGTTTGATGCTTGAAATATCCATCGTAATTACACGTGATCGTCCCTGCGCCGATGTTTGCGCCTTGGCCAACTGTTGCATCGCCCACATAGCTTAAATGA
>JBCCLR010000094.1:0-13150 GCA_039026755.1 Pseudomonadota bacterium
CCGTTCAAGGCTGCCGCCATGGTTCGCCGATAGCTCCGCGATGATATAGGGCGGCTGGCCAGGGCCTATTTTGCGGCCCGCAATTGAAAAACCGTTCATACCCTTAACACTACGGCAAATATGGTTACCGATGCGTTAGGCTACTCCGGCGTAGATCTCGCGATCAAGCTCACCTTCGGACGCGGACACCACAGTGGCGACCATACAGTCGCCAGTCACGTTGGTCATGGTGCGCATCATGTCGAGAATACGGTCAACGCCAGCAAAAAGCGCGACCGCTTCGATGGGTAGGCCGACTGAGGATAAAACCATCGGAATCAGAATAAGTCCTGCTGAAGGAACACCGGCTGCGCCGACGCTTGCTAAAGTGCCGGTGAGCACGATGGTGGCATAATCGAGCATTCCCAAATCGACACCTGCGCCCTGGGCGACGAAAAGTGCCGCAATGCCCATGTAAATCGCCGTTCCATCCATGTTCATGGTGGCGCCGAGCGGTAAAACAAAACTTGATACTGGCCGCGAGACGCCAAGCTTTTCCTCAACGCAGCTCATGCTCACAGGCAGTGTTCCCGAAGATGTCGCGGTCGAATACGCAACCAGCTGCGCGTCGCGAACGCCGCGCAAAAATCGCCACGGGCTGAGCCGCATGAGGGCAATGAGAAAAATACCGAGGATTATCGCAATATGCGCGATACAGGCTGCATACAGTGTCAAGATCAAGCTGGCGAGCGGTGCAAGCACATCAATGCCCTGCGTGCCGACGACCCATGCAATCAAACCAAACACGCCAAAGGGCGCAGTTTCCATCACCCAATGGGTGATTTTGTAAACAACTTCGGACGCACTGATAAAAAAGCTGCGCACCGGCCCGGCTTTCTCACCAGCGGCATTGATGCCGAGGCCCGTGAGCAAGGCAAAAAAGATCACTTGCAGCACATCACCGCGCGCCATCGCGTCAATCGGGTTGATTGGGATAATGCCAAGCAGTAGTCCGGAAATCGTGATGCTGCGGTCAAGCCCGGCACTGCCGACGGCATCAATGGGCGCGCCAAGGCCAGGTTTAAAAATACTGGCAAAAATGAGCCCAATCGACACGGCAATAGCCGTCGTTAGAAAATAAATCCCCATGGTTTTCAGGCCGATGCGCCCCATTCGGCCCATGTCGCTCATGGAGGAAATGCCTGTTACCAAAGACACGAAAATCAGCGGCACGATGAGCATTTTGATGGCCCGAATAAATAAGTCACCGATGATTTTGATCTGCTGCGCGATGCTCGGCGGGAGGATCAGGCCAACAATGAGCCCAAGCGCCAGCCCGATCAGCACGCGCAGCCATAGCGGCCGGTTTTGCCAGGCACTCCACATAAAACGCATCCATTGTTTATTGACCAGGGGTTGACGTTTCTTAAGCTGGAGACAGCTCTAAGGCAATGGACCCTGCCCTCACATTGCGCCGCGCAACGCAGGCTGATGCGCCGCGGCTGCTGGCCTGGCGGAATGACCCGGCAACGCGGGCTGCCTCGCTGGTGCCAACGCCGGTTGCGCCGCGTGACCATGCGGTGTGGCTCACCCGAACGCTCAATTCTAAGAAGCGCAGCTTGTGGATCGCTGAAGTCGCTGATCTGCCTGTGGGCACCACGCGGCTTGATATATCCTTCACCCAGCAGGAACTGAGCTGGACAATCGCGCCTGAAGCGCGCGGCAAAGGCTATGGCAAGGCGATGGTGCGCGCCGCGCTGGAGCAGATCACCGGCCCGGTGCGCGCGCGCATCAGGCCAGAAAATAAAGCCAGCCAAGCAATTGCCCGTGCCTGCGGCTTTAGCCGCGTGTTTGTCAAAGGCGGGGTGGAGACCTGGCTGTTTCGCCCGGGTTGACAGGCTGTTCACCTGGGCCGGGGTTTGATTTTCTAAACGAAAGCATAGATATGCTAGAACTCAAGAAAAGATTGTGCTGCGCCCTGGGAGACAAAAGCACGTGCCACTGACAGCGTATCTCGACTCGATCATTGCCCGCGACCCTGCCGCGCGGTCGCGCATTGGTGTGGCGCTATTGTATCCCGGCGTGCATGCCGTTGCGCTGCACATTGCCGCGCATTTTTTGTGGACGCGCGGCTTTACCTTTTTGGGCCGCTGGATTAGCCAAATGAGCCGCGCTTTTACTGGCATTGAAATTCATCCAGCTGCAGATATTGGCAAGCATCTTTTTATTGACCATGGCATGGGCGTGGTGATTGGTGAGACGGCTATTATCGGAGATAACGTCACGCTCTATCACGGCGTTACGCTTGGCGGCGTTAACCCCGCAAATGGCGTTGGAGGCAAGCGCCACCCAACCTTGCAGGATGACGTGATCATTGGCGCGGGCGCGCAGGTGCTCGGCGCCATTGATGTGGGCGCGCGGGCGCGCGTGGGCGCGAATGCGGTCGTGACCAAACCGGTCATGGCCGGGGCGACCGTTGTTGGCAACCCAGCAAAGCCGCTGCTTGTGGATGGCGAAACCTATGCGCAGCCATTTGTGCCCTATGGTACGCCGTGCGAAGAAAACGCCGATCCGAATGTCCAGAAAATTGATCAGTTAAAAATTGAGCTCGATGATTTGCGCACGCGCCTAGCAGCGCTTGAGGATGATCAAAATGATGGCTCATCTGCCGATATGTGGAGCAATCGGGGCCAATAAGCGGAGGGCTAAAGGCGCGCTCGCCACGCTGTTGTGCGCCGCCTTTGCCAGCTGCGGCGCAAATGAGCCTGACCCAACCCCACTTCCGGTCCAAAGCCCGCCCGCTCCGCCCCAAACCCCACATATCGCGCGCCTGCCGGACGGCCCCCATATGGGCCTGATTGTCGGCTTTGATCCGCTCACCAACACGGCATATGATCAACCCGCGCGGGTTGAAGCATTGATTGCTCAGGCGCACGCTGCGGGGGCCAGTATTGGCAGGGCGCAGATTAGCTGGCGGGACATTGAAATAGCGCAAGGTGTTTACGCTACGGACACACTGTATGAAGTTCTGGACGCAGCAGCCGATATTGGCGCGTTTGTGTTTGTAACCCTCGAGACCATCGACATCTCCAGCTATGAATTCCCGGACTATTTACGGGCGTCACCAGATGCCCTGCAGCCCGGGCTAAGCCTACAATCTGAAGAAGTGCGCGGCGCCTTGTCGAATATGCTCGCATTTCTGGTGCCCGAGCTTGGCATGGCGCAAGTGTGGGGCCTGGCACTCGGCAATGAAGTGGATTCGATTATTGATGACGGCGTTGAAAGCGCGGAAGACATGATTGATTTCTATGAGCGCGCTGCCATGCGCGTGAAGGCGCTCGACCCTGACCTGGCCACAACCATCACCTTGACCACAAGTGCCATCGCCGATCAACCGGCGTTTACTGCTGCGATGATGGACGTGATGGATATCGCCAGCTTTAATCATTACTGCCTCGATACTGCGCTGCAAGTGACAGGCGAGGCACAATGGCGCCAGGAATTTGACAGCTTTAAAGACAGCGCTGGCGCCAAACAGATTTTCATACAAGAGCTTGGTTGCCCCGTGGGCTATGGCGATGATGGTGTTGGCGCGCCGCTGCGCCCTGCTGGCGATCTCGGCGGCAGCCCAGATATCCAGGCCGACTACTTTGCCTTCACGTTGAATGAATTTGCCAGCGATCCACAGTTTCGCGCGGCGACTTTATTTCAGCTTCTCGATTGGTCGCCAGTGCTGGCAGAGGAATTTAGTGCGCCCATTGCAGCGGAAAATCAAATGGCGGGCGCGCGGCTAGAAGAGTGGCTGGCGACGTCAGGCCTATGCCGCTGGAGTGACGGCACGTGCCGGCCTGGCTGGCAGGTGTTTAAGGACGGTGTTGGCGATATTGCTGCTGCGCGGCCTTAAGCGGCCTGTGCGCGTGTATCAGCCCGGCTGAAGACCCATGTAGCGCCTTTGGACAGCGCCGCATCAAAACCATAGCCGTCCACTTTAAAGTCTTTGAGCCCCTCTGGCTGGTCGACGCGCTCATCAATCATGAAGCGGGCCATTTGGCCGCGTGCCTTCTTTGCGAAAAAGCTGATCATTTTCGCTTTTCCGCCGCGATATTCTTTAAATTGCGGTGTGATGATTTGGTTAAAGGCCTTTCCATTAACCGCGCCAAAATATTCGTTGGAGGCCAGATTTATCAGGGCTGCGCCGTCCAGTTCTTTCAGCAGCTGTTTGGTGAGCTTGTCGCCCCAAAAGCCATACAGATCTGCCGCAGTCTTCGTTGCAAAGCGGGTTCCCATTTCAAGCCGATAAGGTTGCATCAAATCAAGCGGGCGCAATAGTCCGTAGAGGCCAGAGAGAATACGAAGATGATCCTGCGCAAAGGCGAGCGCTCCGGTGCCGAGCGTATCTGCATCTAGGCCAATATAAACGTCGCCCTTAAACATGTGGATGGCTTGCTTGGCATTCGATAAATCGAAATCGCCGGTAAAGTCTTTGAAGCGTTGATGATTGAGCTTTGCCAAATCATCAGAAATGCTCATCATCTGTGATAAGTCCTGCGGCTTAAGGCGTTTAGCGTCTTTTACCAAGCGCTTTGCGTCGGTCAAAAACTGCGGCTGGGTTGCCTGTTGGACACGCGGTGGGCTTTCCACGTCAAGCCGCTTGGCGGGCGAAATAACAGCAATCATATTGGGCATCAAACACACTCCTGGCACGCTCCTCTTCACAGATGGGGCTTCACCAGACAAATATCAAATTTTACGCAGCTGGAAGGCAAAGCGTTGCTGTTTAAAACGGTTCTGATTAGTCTCTCAACCATGCTTAGATACGCTCTTGCAGTGATTGGTGTATGGACCAGCAGCGCGGCTTTCGCCGGCGATGGCCTAAGCCCGCGCGATATCATGCTTGAGGTCATCGAGGCTGCTGGCGGCAGCGCTTGGACCGATGCAAAAACCCTGCAGCTCACCGGGTACGGCGAATTTTGGCCCAGCGGCACTGAAGAGGGGAGCTATATTGCGGATGATTATCGCATGTGGCGGGTGTTTTCTGGCGCACGCACCGCTGCGCATGGGCCGGATGGCTGGGTGCGCATTGATTCAAAGGCGCAGGGTAAAGTCATTTTCCAAATCGCCTTTGACGGGGATGAAACCTGGACGCAAAACGGCGTGATGCCGCTAGAAGAAGCGGCGAAAACCTGGGCCAATAGTTTTGGCTTTGGCATTGTGCGCGAAGCACTTGAAGACGGCTTTAGCCTCACCCGCAAGCCTGATGATGAGGTCGATGGCCATGCCAGTTACTTTATCGAAATCACGGATCCGGAAGGCGCTAAGACCATGTTTGGTATTGCCAAAGAGGATTACGCTATCCGCTATGTGGGCTTTAATACCCCGCGCGGCTGGCATGAGCGGCGCTATGATGATTTCATCATGCTTGATACGCCCCGCTGGCGCCAAGCGCGCTCAGTGCGGCTGTTTTATAACGGCGTGAAAACCAACCACATTTATTGGCAAGACACGCACGTGAATGCGCCGCTTGATAAAGCGCTTTTTCAATATTCGTCACGGGAGAAAACGCCATGAAAACAATGGCACGAGTGCTACTGGTGTTGTTTGGCCTCATCAGTCCCGCTTCAGCGGGAGACTTCAACAAAGACAATTTTGACGCATGGGTTAGCGCGCGAACAGGCGATGGCGCGCCAGTTTATTGGTATTCCACAGGCACGGTGCGCAGCTTTCCTGACGGTGAAATTCTATTTATCATGGAGGGCTACGACACTGCGCGCAGCGCCCGTGTGGATGACGTGACGGCGCGGCAGTTTTCGCGCAAAACGTATATTTTCAGGGACCCTAAAACCGGAGAAGTATTGAAAACCTATAATGGCAAACCCGTTGATGCGATCGCCTATCCTTACCAATTCATCACCTATTCTCTGGTTGGTGATGAGATGGAAACCGTGGTTGAGCAAGGCGCGGGCAAGGCTGTCCAAACGATCGGGCCGAGTCGCGGGATGTCGGTCAAAGACATCGATGGGACACTTGTTTATACGGCGCCCTTGTTTTTAGACTTTCCCATCGCCAATACGTCCGCGCGCTATGAGGCGTGGGAGAATTATGATTTCTTCATTCAGCCTGATAAAGCGCCGGGTGAGCGATATCAGCTGAGCTGGGCGCGTTATGGCGATCTGCCGCGCTGGGCTGGCAAAGGCAAATGCATCATGCACATGGTGTCCTGGCGGCTGGAAGACTATGAGGACGTGCCCGAGCAATTTCGCCGGTATATCGAGGCGGACGCACCGCTGTGGAAAGCGCCGCCAAAAGATTTAGCAGATATCCGCCGCCTACAGGGCCGCACTGTAGATGCAAAAGGCTTTTCAGACGGGCGTTGATGCGGGCGGTCATGGGTGCATTCAGCGCCATGGACATAGGGGCTAAACAAAAACCGTCAAACCAGGTCCTAATCACCATAGCCAGGACACCCACTTGACGTTTACGTAAACGTCAAGTACGGTTTGGGACGATTCGACTGACCCACGACGTCGACAGATCGAGAAAGATGTTTCAACGAGGGTGGCGCGCGAGCGGCGTATGGCGAAAGAGCGAATGCCTCAATTTACAGCGCTGGATAGCACGGCGGCGGAACCAGATGTCACAGCATCGGAGCAGCAGCAGTTTCGCATCGCCGAACTTGCGGCGGAATTTGGCGTCACAGCCCGCACCATTCGGTTTTATGAAAGCCATGACCTTCTGAGCCCTGTGCGCGATGGGCAAAACCGCATTTATTCGCGGCAAGATCGGGCGAAACTTGGTTGGATACTGCGCGGTAAGCGGGTTGGCTTTTCGCTAAACGATATTAAAGAGATGCTCGACCTCTACGATGTTGGTGATAACCGCATGAAGCAGCGGGCCGTAACTCTCGCCAAGTGTCGCCAACGCATCGCCGACCTGCAAAGCCAGCGTGCTGACATTGATTCTACGATTGCTGAACTGCAAGCGTTTTGCATCACGGTCGAAACAATGGTCACCGATCAAGACAATGCGGCGCCCACCGAGCCATGGAATACGCCGCCACCTGGCGAGACGGCCTGAAATACTAAACACACAAAAACAACAGTAGATCCCCAAGAAAGAGGAGTTTGAAATGCCGACGTATCAAGCACCTGTGAAAGACACCAAGTTCGTTTTGAACGAAGTCTTAAATATGGAAAAATACTCAAACCTACCTGGCTTTCAGGACGCGACGCCTGATGTGGTAAATGCAATTTTAGAAGAAGGTGCAAAGTTTGTTGAAGGCGTGTTGCAGCCGATTAATCAATCTGGTGATCAACAAGGCTGCACCCGGCATGATGATGGTTCGGTGACCACGCCGAGTGGTTTTAAAGAAGCTTATCAGCAATATGTTCAGGGTGGATGGGGCACCCTTGCTGCCAATCCTGCCTATGGCGGCCAAGGTTTGCCGCATACGCTTGCCGCAGCGTTTGAAGAATATATGATTTCGGCCAATATGGCTTTTGCCATGTATCCGGGCCTCAGCCAAGGCGCCATCGCCGCGATTGAAGCGGTTGGCTCTGATGAACAGAAACAGACCTATGTGCCGAAATTGGTGGATGGCACCTGGACTGGCACGATGAACTTGACAGAACCGCATTGCGGCACAGACTTGGGCCTCTTGCGCACCAAAGCCGTTCCGCAAGATGATGGCAGCTATAAAGTTACCGGCACAAAAATTTTTATCTCCTCTGGCGACCATGATTTGTCAGAAAATATTATCCATTTGGTGCTTGCCAAGATGCCTGACAGCCCGGACAGTGTGAAGGGCATCAGCCTGTTCATCGTGCCCAAATTCATCCTTGATGAGGATGGTGATCCAGGCGACCGCAACAACGTGTCCGTTGGCTCGATCGAGCATAAAATGGGCATCCACGGCAATTCGACCTGCGTGATGAACTATGACGACGCTACCGGCTATCTGATTGGTGAGAAAGAAAAAGGCCTAGCCGCCATGTTTATTATGATGAACGCAGCGCGGCTTGGGGTTGGCATGCAAGGCCTTGGCATTTCTGAAGTCAGTTATCAAAATGCCGTGAGCTATGCAAACGACCGCATTCAAGGCCGTGCGCTCACTGGCGCGAAAGATAAAGAGGCGAAGGCAGATCCGATCATCGTCCACCCAGATGTGCGCCGCATGCTGATGAATTCCAAAGCCTTTAACGAAGGCGCGCGCGCCCTTGCGCTCTGGGGCGCGCTGCAAGTGGACTTAACGCATAAAGCCCAAACCGATGAAGAGCGTCAGCGCGCGGATGATCTCATCAGCCTCCTGACCCCAGTCATCAAGGGTGTCTTGACCGATAAAGGCTATGAAAACGCTACCAACGCTCAGCAGGTCTATGGCGGGCATGGCTATGTGGCTGAATGGGGCATGGAGCAGTTCGTGCGCGACGCGCGCATTGCCATGATTTATGAAGGTACCAACGGCATCCAGGCGCTTGATTTGGTGGGCCGCAAGCTCGCCAAGGACGGTGGCCGCGGCATTCGCACCTATTTCGAAGTGCAGCAAAATTTCATCGCAGAGAACAAAGCCGACGAGCAGATGCAGCCGTTTGTCACCGGCCTTAAAAAAGCGCTGGACGACCTGCAGGCGTCGACCATGTGGTTTATGCAAAATGCCATGCAAAACCCTGATAATGCGGGTGCCGGTTCGGTGGCTTACATGCATTTGCTTGGCTTGGTCGCCATTGGCCATATGTGGGCACAAATGGCGAAAACGGCTTTTGAAGCGCTCGATGGAAACTGCGATGATCCGCAGTTTTATGAAAATAAGCTCGCCACCGCGCGCTATTTCTTCAGTCATATGATGCCCGAGACAACGGTGCACCGCGCCCGCGTTGAAGCAGGCTCTGAGACCATGATGGCGCTGGCGGCGGACCAGTTCTAACCGCCCGCAAGACGAAAAAACCCAGAATAGCGCCAGGTGCACCGGCGATAAAAACGGTGCACGCTGACCTTAAGATAAAGACCCGAAAGGAACAGGCCCATGGCAGAAGCTTATATTTATGATGCAGTGCGCACGCCGCGCGGCAAAGGTAAGCCAGACGGCAGTTTGCATGAAATACCGCCGATTGAGCTGGCAACGCAGGTGCTAGAGGCCGTGCGGGATCGAAATGAGCTGGATACATCCCATGTCGATGACATTGTGCTGGGCTGCGTATCGCCCGTCGGCGAACAAGGCGCCGATATTGCCCGTGTTGCTGCCATCAATGCCAATTACGCGCAGACAACCGCAGGCGTTCAAGTAAACCGGTTTTGTGCCTCAGGCCTGGAAGCCAGCAACATGGCGGCGGCTAAAGTGATGACCGGTGAAGCGGATATGGCCATCGGCGGCGGCGTTGAGTCCATGAGCCGCGTGCCCATGGGGTCCGACGGCGGTGCTTGGGCGATGGATCCGGCAGTTGCATTCCAAGCCTATTTTGCACCGCAAGGCATTGGCGCTGACCTGATTGCGACGAAATATGGCTTTAGTCGGGATGATGTGGATGCTTATGCGGTGGAAAGCCACAAGCGGGCTGCACGAAGCTGGGAAGAAGGCCGCTTTGCCAATTCCGTGGTGCCCGTCAAAGACGTTATGGGCGCAACCTTGCTCGACCGCGACGAGACCGTCCGGCCAGATGCCAATATGCAGGCGCTTGGCAGCCTCAAAGCATCGTTCCAAGCGATTGGAGAAGGCATGCCGGGCTTCGATTCAGTTGCCGTTCTGCGCTATCCGGAAGTTGAAAAAGTCACGCACGTGCACCACGCCGGCAATTCCTCCGGCATTGTTGATGGTGCTGGAGCTGTGTTGTTTGGCTCGAAAGAAATTGGCGAGAAGCTCGGGCTTAAACCGCGCGCGCGCATTAAATCGATGGCATCTATTGGGTCTGAACCGACCATCATGCTCACTGGTCCAAGCTATTCGGCGGAAAAAGCACTTAAAAAAGCCGGCATGGACGTTGGCGATATCGACCTTTATGAGCTGAATGAAGCCTTTGCGTCAGTGGTGCTGCGTTTCATGCAGGCGCTGGATGTGCCGCATGACAAAATGAACGTAAATGGCGGCGCGATTGCCATGGGTCATCCGCTTGGCGCCACAGGGGCAATGATCCTCGGCACCATGGTGGATGAGCTAGAGCGTGCAGATAAAGAAACTGCGCTCATCACGTTATGCATTGGGGCCGGTATGGGCACAGCGACGATTATCGAACGCGTCTAAGGGGGATAAATACTATGTCGACAGCAGTACATATGGACGTTGATGCTGATGGTATCGCGCTTTTGACCATTGACGTACCGGGCGCCAGCATGAACGTGATTACGCCGGACGTGACGGCGGATTTGGCAGCACATGTGAAATCCATTACCGAAGACGACGCTATCAAAGGCGCGGTGATCACCTCGGGTAAATCATCTGCCTTTGTTGCGGGCGCTGACCTGAAAGCCATGGCCGGCCAGTTTGGCCCCGCCGCCTTAAAAGGCCCGCAAGCGCTCTATGATGTGGTGTCAGAGCTGACCTGGCTGTTCCGTAGCTTAGAGACGTGTGGCAAACCCGTTGCCGCGGCCATAAACGGCTTGGCGCTGGGCGGTGGTTTGGAGATTTGCCTGGCCTGTCACTACCGGGTCGTCGGCGATAGCGATAAAATTAAGCTTGGCCTGCCTGAAGTCTTGGTTGGCCTGCTGCCCGGCGCTGGCGGAACGCAGCGTTTGCCGCGCCTTATGGGCGCGCAAAATGCGCTGCAATATCTGACCACTGGTAAGAATATGAAGCCGCAAGAAGCGCTTGCCATGGGCGTGGTCAATGAAGTTGCGCCCATGGACGAGGTGGTTGGCAAAGCCAAGGCTTGGGTCAAAGCCAATCCAAATCATCCCGGCCAGCCCTGGGATGAGAAGAAGTTCAAAGTCCCTGGCGGTGCTGGCTGGGCAAACCCCGGCTTCTTCATGACCTTCACGGCCGGCAACGCTATGATCACCAAAGAAACCAATGGCAACTACAACGCACCCAAAGCGATTATGAGCTGCGTTTATGAAGGCCTGCAGTTGCCGATTGATAAAGCGCTCAGCGTTGAAGCCAAGTATTTCACCAAGCTGGTCATGGACCCGCAGTCCGGCAATATGATCCGCAGCTTATTTGTCTCCAAGCAAGCTGCGGAGAAAGGCGCGCGCCGGCCGCAAGGCATTGATAAAGCACCGACCCAAAAGGTTGGCATGCTTGGTGCCGGCTTGATGGGTGCAGGCATCGCGATGGTCTCTGCGCAAGCCGGCATTGAGGTTGTGCTGCTCGACCGAGAGCAAGCTGATGCTGACAAAGGCAAGGCCTACACCGCTGATCGGCTCGCCAAGCGCGTGAAGCGCGGCCAGATGAGCCAAGAGAAAGCCGATGCTGTCTTGGCCAAAATCCACCCGACCACCAGCTATGATGACCTGAAAGGCTGCGATCTCATCATTGAAGCGGTGTTCGAAAACCGTGAGATCAAAGCGGATGTGACCGGTAAAACCGAAGCAATTGTCGGCGCCGATACGATTTTTGGCTCCAACACCTCGACCCTGCCGATCACTTCGCTTGCTGAAGCTTGGTCTAAGCAAGAGAATTTCATCGGCATTCATTTCTTCTCCCCGGTTGAGAAAATGCCGTTGGTCGAAATCATCACCGGCAAAAACACCGGCGATGCAGCCATTGCCAAGGCTCTAGATTACGTGGCGCAGATCAAGAAAACGCCGATTGTCGTCAACGACAGCCGCGGGTTCTATACCTCCCGCTGCTTCGGCACCTATGTGCAAGAGGGCTATACGATGATTGGTGAAGGCGTCGGCGCGGCGCTGGTTGACAATTGCGGCCGCCACGCCGGCATGCCGGTCGGCTCGCTTGCCGTGGGCGATGAAGTGGCCATTGACTTGAGCTGGAAGGTGAAAGAGGCGACCAAGAAAGACTTGGGCGATGCATATCGGCCTGAAGCTTTTGAGGATGTTGTCGACACTATGTACAATATGGGCCGTTATGGCCGCAAAAACGGCAAGGGCTTTTTTGTGTACCCTGAAGATGGTGGCAAGAAATATCTATGGCCGGAAATCACTGCCCATTTCCCGCTTGCCGATGATCAGCCGGATGCTGCGGAGGTAAAGACCCGCCTCATCTACCGCCAGCTTGTGGAATGTGCCCGATGCTATGAAGAAGGCGTATTAGAGACACCGGAGGACGGCGATCTCGGCGCGATCTTTGGTTGGGGCTTTGCGCCCTTTACCGGCGGGCCTTTCAGCCACATGGATACCATCGGCATTGCCAACGTGGTCGCAGAGCTTGATCGCCTCGCCCAAGCCTATGGTGAGCGCTTTAGCCCGCCGCAACTGCTGCGCGATATGGCGGCAAACGGCGAGACGTTTTACGGGGGCGCTCCGGCAAAAGCTGCGGCTTAATTGAAGTCAGAATTTAAAAGGCCGCAGCATTGAACCTCTGCGGCCTTACAAAACTGCCTTGCATTGGATCAAAAACCGCTTGACAGCTTCATATAGGATGCGAAACTTTTTTTTGCTTCAGGGGGAAATAATCATGCGTAGCGTCTTCATGCTCAGCGCGACCTGTTTTGGCCTCATTGTAAATGCTGCAGTGTCATTGGCGGCAATCATCAGTCCGACAAGTTATAATATCCCGAACGGTAGTACGGGAAGTTTTACGTATTTTGATGATTCGTATAACGGAGCTGGAGGTAATAATGTACCCGGTGCCGCCTTAACGGGCGGTGTTGGGGATTTAACCGATGGCGTAATCGCAGTTACGTCCTGGAATGGGCCGGACGGCCCCAATCCAGGCCCTTATGTCGGCTGGCTCAACATCAACCCAAAGCTTTCCTTCTTTTTTGATTAGGTTTACGCCTTCAACGGTTTAACCATTTACTATGATGATACAGACGGACGCGGCGGTGTCGATCATATTGCCAGCGTTGACGTTGCTGGATTTGGCGCATTTAATTTTGGTGATCCGGACGGCACGGACCCAACCAGCTTATTTATCAACCTTACAGGCCTTGTGACGGATCAAATTGATATCACGCTTGGGCGTGCAGGATTTTGGATCTTTGTCAGTGAAGTAGAGTTCACCACAAATATGTCTCCTATCCCTCTGCCTGCTGCAGCGCCTTTATTCGGGTCTTTGCTTGCAAGC
>JBCCLR010000095.1:0-13091 GCA_039026755.1 Pseudomonadota bacterium
CGCCGCCGCCGAACACGATATCGCGGCTGCGCTCAACCATCAGGACTTGCGGCCCAGTCGGGCCATCGCGCAGCACCACACAGGTTGCCGCCAGGCGCGGCTTTACTGGTCTTTCTTGGGTCACCATTTAGATGAGCGCCGCCTGTTTTACGCCGGAAATGGAGGCAAATGCGCTGCGCGCGGCACCATCAAGCTGCACCATTTCGCCAATGAGAAGTTCGACTTCATCATCGTCGTCCGTGCGGATATAGAGCGTAACAGAGCCCGCTCCTGTCTTAAGATTGTCAACCACGGAGCGCACTCCATCGATGACCTGCGCGTCAGCAACGCAATCAACCCGGCACGCGCTGTGATGTACGTCGCCTGCGCCGGCCAATGGTGCAATCGATCGGCCGGTCAGGTTCAGCCGATCACCGCCCGCCATAATGTCTGCCGAGACATTCATGACCACCGGGCACTTTTGCATCACAATCGATTGTACCGCTTCGACCTGTTCGGCAAAAAAGCTCACCTCATAGGGCCCGGATTGATCGGTCAGGCGCACGTTGAGAAACATCTTTCCCGCCTTCGTGCGGCGTTCATAGGTCTCCGTAATCAGCCCAGCGAGGACACCGCGCCGGCCTTCATCGGGCGGCACGTCAGCGCTCAATTGCGCCGCGGTCTCCACATTGCGTGCTGCCAAATCATCCGCAAACAGGTCGAGCGGGTGATGCGTCAAATAAAAGCCGAACGCAATTTGCTCCTCTTGTAGCAGTTCCATCGGCTCCCATGGTTGCACCGGTGGCAACGGCGGTAGCGAGCCGCTCAGGTCCACATCTTCAAATAGACTAACGATTTGGCTCTCTTTACGTGATTTTGCCTCATTGCTGGCGCGCAGAATAAGCGGGATCGCCTCTAGCGTTTGCGCGCGGTTTTCATTCAGGCAATCGAGCGCGCCGCCGCGCACCATGTTCTCCAACATCCGCTTATTCAGCGCGTGCGGATCAACCCGTTCGCCGAGGTCATAAACCGATGTAAAGGCACCACCAGCGCTGCGCTCATCCGTAATTGCCCGCATCGCCTGTTCACCGACATTTTTCATTGCCGCTAAGCCGTAACGGACGGCCCTGCCCTGCGCTTCAATGCGGGCGTTTTTGGTGGTTTCCGGATCAACCATTTCCACGCTAAAGCGCGGCTGGCTCACATTGACATCCGGCGGCAGCACGGGGATGCCGATGCGTTTTGCTTCGGCCACAAAGCTGGCGAGCTTGTCGGAATTGTTGAGATCGAGGTTCATGGATGCCGCCATGAACTCAACCGGGTAGTTCGCTTTAAGATATGCGGTTTGATAAGACACGACCGCGTAGGCAGCGGCATGGCTTTTATTAAAACCGTAGCCAGCAAACTTGGCCAACGTATCAAAAATGCCGTTAGCTTCAGCTTCGCCTACATCATTGCGCGCAGCCCCTTCGATAAAGCGCACGCGCTGTGCGTCCATTTCCGCTTTTTTCTTTTTGCCCATGGCGCGGCGCAGCAGATCTGCTTCGCCTAACGAGTAGCCCGCTAACGTCTGCGCGATTTGCATCACTTGCTCTTGATAAACTGCAATGCCGTAGGTCTCAGCCAGAATATCGTCCAGCATGGGATGCAGCGATTCAACCTTTTCGCGGCCATGCTTGCGGTTGATAAAGGCGGGGATATTGTCCATCGGGCCGGGGCGATACAGTGCCACCAGCGCAATAATATCCTCAAGTCTGTCCGGCTTCAGCCCGGTGAGGACGGAGCGCATACCGTCACTTTCCAGCTGGAAAATGCCGGCGCTTTCGCCTTTTGACAGCAGTTCGTAGGTCCGTTCATCATCAAATGGAATGAAATCCAGATCAATATCGATGCCGCGCTGCTGTATGAAATCGACGGCATTCGACAGCACCGTCAGTGTTTTCAGGCCTAGAAAGTCAAATTTAACCAGGCCGGCCTGCTCCACCCACTTCATATCAAACTGTGTCACCGGCATTTCTGATCGCGGGTCGCGGTATAGCGGGACCAGCTGGTCGAGCGGCCGGTCGCCAATCACCACGCCGGCGGCGTGCGTTGACGCATGCCGATACAGCCCTTCAAGCAGCAGCGACAACTCAACCAGGCGCTTGGGCTCCTCTTCTTTAATGGCCTGGGCCAACTTCGGCACTTCATCGATGGCCTGCTGCAGCGTCACTGGCCGCGCGGGATGGTTTGGCACCAGCTTACACAGGCTGTCGACCTGACCATAGCTCATGCCAATGACGCGGCCCACATCACGCAGCACCATGCGCGCTTGCAGCTTTCCGAATGTGATGATCTGCGCCACTTGGTCATCGCCATATTTGTGCTGCACGTAGCGGATGACTTCTTCGCGCCTGTCTTGGCAAAAATCGATGTCAAAGTCAGGCATCGAGACGCGTTCAGGGTTCAAGAACCGCTCGAAAAGCAAATTAAACTGCAGCGGGTCCAAGTTTGTAATGAGGAGCGCCCAAGCCACAACCGAGCCTGCCCCTGAGCCGCGGCCAGGGCCCACCGGGATGCCTTGTTCTTTTGACCATTGGATGAAGTCGGCGACGATCAGAAAATAACCAGGAAAGCCCATGTTTTCGATCACGCCCAGCTCATAGTCCAGACGGTCCCAGTAGGGCTTTGCAATGTCGGCTTTTTCTGTTTCCGACGCACCGGCTTTGAAGATGTATTGCTCAAGGCGGTCTGTTAGGCCCGCACGCGCTTTCTCGCGCAGAATATCAGCTTCTGATTTATCGCTGCCCTGCGCAAAGTTGGGCAGGATCGGCGCATGCTTTTTCACCTTAAAGGCGCAGCGCTTGGCGATGATGGCGGTATTGGCGGTGGCCTCAGGCAAATCGCGAAACAAGTCCTGCATCTCACGTGATGACTTAAACCGGTATTCCGGCGTCAGCTTTGGGCGGTCTTTACGTGCGGCAACCACCCCTGCAGCGATGCAGCTCAGCGCGTCATGCGCTTCAAAATGGCTGGTTTTTTCAAACAAGCATCGGTTGGTCGCCACCAATGGAATATCGAGCTTGTGGGCAAGGGCCACAACATCGGGCTCAATCTGCCGTTCATCGTTTCGATCATGGCGCGAAACTTCAAGATACAGCCGGCCTCCAAAATGCGCTTTAAGGCCCTGCGCATAGTCTTCAGCGGCTTGCGGTTTTTGCGCGCTCAGATACCGGCCGATGGCACCGTCAATACCGCCGGTCAGCACAATCAGGTCGGTACTGTGCTTAAACACATCTTCAAGGGTTACTTGCGGCGCTTGCACAGCATCCGTCTCTAAATGCGCTTTAGAGACAAGCTTCATCAGATTGCCGTATCCCACTTCGCTTTGCGCGAGCAGGACCAACCAGTCTGGCGCCGGCGCGCGCACTTGGACGGCTGCGCCTGGCTCTTTGGGCGGCGCAATAGCCAGTGTCACGCCAATAACCGGCTGCACGCCCGCAGCCCACATCGTTTCGGAGAACTCAAGCGCACCAAACAGGTTATTGCGATCAGTCAGCGCTAGCGCCGGCATCTCGTGCTTTACAGCAAGTTCAGCAAGGCGCGCAATGCGCAGCGCGCCTTCGGCTAGAGATAAAGCCGAATGACATCGCAGGTGAATAAAAGGTGTTTGCATGAGCCGTACTTTAGCGGCCAGTTCACCGAGTACAATGGCGATGCGTCAAGCCTAGGCGCTGCCTAGCAATCCATCATGCAGATAAAGCCGACGGTCCATCTTATCGGCAAGACTCGGGTTATGTGTCGCGATCAGCGCAGACGCGCCTTGTTCGCGCGTCAGTTTGATAAGCTCTTCAAAGACAATCTCAGCTGTCGTTTCATCGAGGTTTCCCGTCGGCTCATCCGCCAACAAAAGACTGGGTTTGCCCACCAACGCGCGGGCGATGGCAACGCGTTGCTGTTCGCCGCCAGACAGCTGTGACGGGCGATGCGTCAGCCGCTTGGCCAAGCCAAGTCGTGCCAGGATGGCTTCGCTATCGTCCCTTGCAGTGGAGGGGGATTGCCCCCGCACCATGAGCGCCATGGCAACGTTTTCAATGGCGGTAAAATCCGGCAGCAGGTGATGAAATTGGTAGACAAACCCGATGTGCTCGCGGCGCAGTTTGGTGCGCTGCGCTTCGGCTAGCCGACCGCATTCTTTGCCGCTGATATAAACCTCGCCTTGATAGCCGCCTTCAAGCTGGCCTGCTGCCTGCAACAGGGTTGACTTGCCGGCGCCCGACGACCCAAGCAAAGCGACAATCTCGCCCGCACCGAGGCTCAGGTTAATCCCTTTCAGCACTTCAATTGAGCTCGCGCCTTGGGCATAGGTTCGGCGAAGACCGCGAATATCGAGAACCAGGTCTGACATGTCTATTCGTAGCGCAAGACTTCAACCGGGTCCGTGCGCGATGCGCGCCAGGATGGATAAAGGGTAGCAAGAACGGTCAGTGCTAAGGCCAGGACGAGCACGGAGACAACTTCTGCCGGATCAATTTTGGATGGGAGCTCTGTGAGAAAGCGAACGGACGGATCCCATAGCGTTGCGCCCGTGGCCCCGCTAATCAAATCCTGAATTGAATTGAGGTTGAGCGTGAGCGTGAGGCCTAAAATAAGCCCTGCGAAAGTGCCCGCCGCCCCAATGGTTGCGCCCGCCACGATAAACACACGCATCATAGACCGCCGCGAGGCGCCCATGGTGCGCAAAATGGCGATATCGCGTGACTTAAAACGAACCAGCATCACCAAGCTTGAAATGATGTTAAAGGCCGCAACGAAGATGATGATGGTCAGAATAATGAACATCACATTGCGCTCTAAAATGAGCGCTTCATAAAGCTCACGATTGGTTTGCCGCCAGTCTGAAACGCCGCCGACCTCTTGGATGAGAGGCAGGATCGGCAGATACCGCTCCTCAACCTTATCGGGGTCATCCACCTGTAACTCTATGCCTGAAACGCTGCCGCGCATGCGGAAGTAGGTCTGTGCCGCCTCCAGCGGCAAATAGACAAACGCGTTGTCGAAATTAAAAATGCCGACCTCAAAGATGGCCACAACTTGGTAGCTCACAAAGCGCGGCGCAGTGCCAAAGGGCGTCGTGGTCCCCTGCGGCGAAATAATGGTGATGTCATCGCCCAGTGCAAGGCCAAGCGCAGCGGCCAGCCGCGAGCCAACAGCAGCAGCATTGTCGCCGTTAAAATCTTCAAGGCTGCCAAATTTGATGTTTTCGCCCACTAGGGGTAAGGCCTCTAAATCCGCTTGAGTGATGCCGCGTACCAAAGCGCCTGAGGTCTGACTGCGATAGCTGGTCATCACTTGTTTTTCGATAAGCGGCGTGGCGCGGGTAATGCCCGGCTGTTTTAAGGCTTCTTCGGCAACACGCTGATAGTCATACACCTCACCGCCATAGCCGCGGATAACAGCATGGCCATTGACCCCCAAAATCCGGTCAAACAGCTCTTCGCGAAACCCGTTCATGACCGACATCACCGTGATAAGGGCCGCAACGCCCAGCGCTATGCCGAGAAACGATAGAATTGAAACCAAGAAGATGAACCCCTCGCCTTTTGAAGGCAGGAGATACCGTTTGGCGATCAGCCACTCATAAGCGTTCATGAAGCGAGCGCCTGAGCCAAAAAGGTCATCGTCTCATCAGGCGACAAACTCTGTTTCTCGCCGCTGCTGCGCGTTTTGACCTCATACACGCCATCTTTCAGCCCACGCGGGCCGATGGTCACTTGGTATGGCAAACCAATCAAATCCATCGTGCCAAATTTTGCGCCAGCGCGCTCATTGCGGTCATCATATAGGACATCACAGCCTTGTTTATCGAGAGCGTTGAGCATGGTGTCACAGGCACTGTCAGTCGCATCATCACCGACCCTGAGATTAACTAACCCCACGTCATAAGGGGCAACAGATTGCGGCCATATTATGCCGTCTTCGTCATGACTGGCCTCAATAATCCCGCCGGCAAGGCGCGATACACCAATGCCATAGCTGCCCATATGCACTGGGCGTTCCTTACCATCAGGGCCTTGCACCACTGCACCCATGGCCTCTGCATATTTGGTACCAAAGAAAAAGATATGGCCCACTTCGATACCGCGGCGGGTGCGCAGTGCCTCTGGCGCGATGGGACACGCATCTGGGTCATGTTTTTCATCTTCCATGGCGTAGATGTCTTGCAGTTGCTTGATCAGCGGGTCGCCTGGTTGAATGTCAAGCATCTGCTGGCTTGAGATGTTTTCCAGCGCTTTGTCGTAATACAAAGCGCTTTCGCCGGTATCCGCCAAAATATGAAACTCATGGCTTAAATCACCACCGATAGGCCCGGTATCGGCGCGCACCGGTACGGCGCGTAGACCAAGGCGTGCAAATGTGCGCAAATAGGCTGCAAACATCTTGTTATAGGCGACCGCGCCAGCGGCCGCATCGATATCGAAGGAATAGGCATCCTTCATATAAAATTCGCGGCCACGCATCACGCCAAAACGCGGCCGCACTTCATCGCGGAACTTCCATTGGATATGATAGAGGTTGCGCGGCAAATCCTTGTAGCTTTTCACATCGCGCGCAAACAGTTCGGTGATCATCTCTTCATTGGTTGGGCCATATAGCATATCGCGGTCGTGCCGGTCTTTAATGCGCAGCATTTCAAGGCCGTAGCCATCATAGCGGCCGCTTTGGCGCCACAAATCTGCTGACTGTATCGTCGGCATGAGCACTTCCAGCGCCCCTGCCCGGTCCATCTCATCGCGGACAATGTTTTCTATCTTTTTGAGGACGCGCAGGCCAAGCGGTAACCAAGCGTAAATGCCTGCACTGGTTTGGCGCACCAGGCCCGCGCGCAGCATGAGTTGGTGCGAAGCAATGGCCGCTTCAGCCGGTGTTTCTTTCATCACGGGCAGATGAAACTGCGACATGCGCATAGTGTTCGTGCCTTTGGCTTTTGTGGTGCAGTGCGTAACGGCAGATGGTTAGTACGATGCACCGGTCTTAAAAGGCGATCGTGAAAGCCGCAACTGTTTTGCCTTAGGGCGCGGGTGGCACCGCGCAATCTTCGTTATAATCTGCCGACGTTTTAGGCTGTCCAAAGGCCTTGACTGCGCCGACATATGCTGTCGGGGTGGCTGCGCTGGCATCACCGCCGCTTTGCAAGGCAGGCAACAATGCTTCAATCGGCAATAAGGCGATTGCGCCTTGCTGCGCGCGCGCAGTGCCCGAAGACGTCGGCGAAGGGTTTTCCGGTTGCGCGTCTGCCGGACGTTGACGCTCGAGCACACTCGGCTGTTTTGACCGAAGGGTCGGCGGGGCGGTCAGATCAATATTGCCAATAAATGCTGTGGACCCGCACTTTGTACCAGAAACGTTGAGCGAACTGGCTTGTGCTGGCGCGGCAAGCCCCAATGCCAAAACCGATATGAAGACACAGTGTTGCATTGACGACACTATGTCGCACAAAGGTTTTACATTTCTTACTGAAACGCCATTCTTCGCGTGACTCGCTGCCCATTTTGCATAGGTTTGCATCCAGGAAGCTCGGGTCAGGGAGAGCTTGAACCGCTTACGCGACAATGATCTCACGCAGATGAGATTGCGGGGTGGCAAAAAAACCGGCAGGTCCAACCTGGAACCGCCGGTTTTTTTGTGTCCTGGGACTGACCGCTTCAAGAACTTGGCTCGTCGAGATAGCTGTCGCCGCGCATACTTTCTGGCGTCAGGATATCCCATGGCGCCAAATCAAACTGAACCGAAGCGAAATATAGCAGCCACACAGGTATGGATAGCACGGTCGTGATGAGCAGTTTCTTGCCCATATTTGGTTTCAGGGGTGCCGATGGCTCATTTCCGGGCTCAACGTCTTGGCCGGTCTCATGCGCTGATTGCGCACCCCAAGGCAGAACGGTGAACAATAAAACCCACCAGATCAGCAGAAACGAGATAATGCTTCCAATGACACTCATGTTGACGTCAATCGCTTAGACCGCGTGGATCAAAACCCGCGTTTGCGGGTTTTTTCCAGTGTAAGATCGGAGCGCGCGGCGCACTGCAATGCGCAGCTTTTCTGCTAATCCATCGCGATCTTTAGGTAAATACCTGGATTGCTTGCGCAGCGTGGCTTCAATGGCATCAAGGCAAACATCTGATAGTTCAGCATCCTCTTGCCCGGGCACGCCTTGCAAATGAATGATAGGATCATCAAGCAAATCGCCAACATCATCCATCACCAAAGATATAATGGCAGCTCCATTTTGCGCCATGCGTCGGCGATCCACAATCGAGGCACCGTCTCGCAGCACAATCTCATCGCCATCAAGCGCAAGATAGTTGGCAGGTGCATACCCTATCCGCGTGAGCCGATTGGCATTGAGCTGTATGACATCGCCGTTGAGGGGCACATATGTGTTGCTGATACCAAGATCATGCGCGAGCGCTGCATGCGCTTTCATATGCACCATTTCACCGTGCACGGGGATGAGTGCTTGTGGCCTTAGCCATCCATAAAGCTGCTTGATCTGCGGCCGCCCAGGATGCCCAGAGACATGTATAAAAGCATCTTTTTCGGTAATGATGTTTATATCATTCGCCGCAAGCGCGTTAAACAGCGCACCCAACGTCTTCTCATTACCCGGGATAATTTTTGAGGAAAAAGCCACCGTATCGCCAGCTGCCAGCGAAATATCGCGGTGCTCATTGAGCGCAATACGCGACAGAGCAGCGCGCGGCTCGCCTTGACACCCGGTGCACAAAATAAGCACCTTTGAACGCGGCAAATGCTGCGCCTCGCTTTGATCGAGCGTTGGCGGAAAATGCTCAAGATACCCTGTCGCTTTGCCAAGTGCGATATTGCGCTGCAATGATCGGCCCATCACAACGAGATGCCTATGGGTCGCTTTCGCAACCTCGCCAATGGTCTCAAGCCGGGCAATATTACTAGCAAAAGTCGTGATGACCAGCCGGCCTTTAACGCCTGCAAATATCTCCAGCATGGACGTGCGCACATCGCCCTCGGAACCAGATGCGGTTTCGTTCATGGCGTTGGTGCTGTCGCCAACCAAAGCCATGATGCCGCGATCGCCAAGCGCGGTGAGCGCGGCGGGAAGCGCAGCTTCACCCACAATAGGCTCATCATCAAGCTTCCAATCACCGGTATGAAACACATTGCCCGCGGGTGTTTCGATGAACAAGCCATGGCCTTCTGCAATAGAATGCGATAGCGCCACGTAGGTGATCTTAAACGGTCCGATCTCCACATCTGCGCCAATTGGCAGCTCAACCAAATCGTCCTTCATATCAAGGCCATGATCGGCCAGCTTGTGGCGCATCATGGCCATGGTAAACGGCGTTGCATAGAGCGGCACGCCCAGGTCCGGCCAAAGATATGGCACCGCGCCACCATGGTCCTCATGGCCATGCGTAAGCACGAGGGCTTTGAGTTTGTTGCCGAGGCTTTCAGCAAATGCGGGGTCAGGGAAGATAAGCTCGACTCCAGGGTCACGCGCCTGCGGAAACGACATGCCGCAATCCACCATGATCCAGCTGTCATTCCAGCCATAAAGGCTCATGTTCATGCCAATCTCGCCAGTACCTCCGAGCGGTACGAACACCAAAGTATCTTTTGGCAGCTTCATGCGCTGCGGATACTTTGGGGTGTGAGACTGTTTTGGTGGAGCGCGTGAATGATGGAAAGGCCGCGCAGGGTCAGGTCGGTATCAACGTGGTCGATGACCTGGCTCTGTGTTTCAAACACCACAGCCAAACCGCCGGTCGCGACGACGTTCATCGCCTTGCCATATTCAGCCGTGATGCGATCAACCATGCCTTCCAGCAGACCCACATACCCCCACATTACACCTGACTGCATAGCCTCAATCGTTGATTTGCCAATGACTTTGCCTTGACGCGGCACTTCCACAGCAATCTGCGGCAGCTTTGCAGCCGCCCGGTTGAGCGCCTCAATAGACAAGTTAATGCCTGGCGCAATAACGCCGCCTAGATATTCACCGCGTTCACTGACCACGTCAAAGGATGTTGCCGTGCCGAAATCAATAATGATAAGCGGCCCTTTATAAGCTTGATAGCCGGCCACCGCGTTCACCAACCGGTCAGCACCCACTTCATTAGGATTTGTGACCTGGACACGAATGCCGAGCTCAACGTCTTCCTCCCCAACCACGATCGGTTCAACGCTGAAATAGCGTTTGCACAACAGACGCAGCTGAAACAGCGTCGGTGGCACAACTGTCGCGATAATGGCGCCATCTATTTCCGTGGGCGAGAGTTTGGCAAGACCCATCAACTGACTGATCCACACCATATACTCATCCGCAGTCCGCGCATTGGCCGTCGAAATGCGCCACTTATGCAAGATTTTTTCGCCATCTAAGATAGCGAATACCGTATTGGTGTTTCCGCTATCAATCGCCAGCAGCATTGGCCGCCTCTTTAAGCTGTTTAAAAATTAAGTCGCCTGCATGAACGACAGTCTCATCACCGCTGTCAAGCATGACGCGTGCCGCGCCGTCTTGGTCAATCCCTAAAAACTGCCCATATTCATGGTTATTCAGTATGACCTCCGAACCAATTCCATATGCATGGGCCGCCCACATATCCGCAAAGGCCGCTGGTGAGGCGGGTGGCCAATCGCTCAGCATTGTTGCCAAGTTTTTATCCAGTGAGACAAGGAAATCCCTAGCAGCAATACCGCTGCCTAAACTGTCTAGCGACGCGGCGCGGCGCGTGTCATTGAGCGGCGGTGCGCTTTTTAGGTTTACGCCAATGCCTATAGCCGCCCAATAGACGCCGCCTTGTGTCTTATGCGTTTCTATCAATATACCAGCGATTTTTGCATTGCTGACATAGACATCATTCGGCCATTTGGTCGTGATCTCGTGTTTACCGGTCACCAAGCTGGCGAGCACGTCGCGCACGCACATGCCGGTTGCCAGCGACAGCAAGTGTACGCGGTTTAAGTCACGACCGACGTGCCACAGCCGGGTACCCATGAAATTGCCGTGTCGTGAAGCCCAGCTGCGGTCTGCGCGCCCGCGCCCAGCCGTTTGCTCGCGCGCCATGATCCAACACTCCGATGCCGTTCCAGCCGCGACCAAACGGCCGGCTTCGGCATTGGTGCTATCGACTACATCATGCCAAATGAATGGAACGTCGCGCATGTGCTGCACTTAGCTAAAAAGTGCTGCCGCAGCTTGCTCTGCAGCCACTAAAAGCGGTGACCATAATAAGACGAATAGCGGCGATGCAAACACGGCACTGGCAAACATAACGGCCGATGATGGCCGATCACCATGCGGGATAAAGTCTACATCCGCCTCGTCCAAATACATAATTTTGATGATTCGAAGATAGTAATAGGCAGCCACTGCACTGGTCAGTGCGCCTACAACGCTGAGCAGGATTAGCTGCTTTTCAATTGCCGCTTGAAACACCAAGAGCTTTCCGAAAAACCCTGCAAAAGGCGGGAAGCCAAGCATCGACAGCATGAAGAACGCGAGCGCTCCGGCGAGCAGCGGCCGGGTTTGGCGCAGGCCTGCCAAGTCCTCTATTTTCGCGGTCATGCCCTTGCTGCTGCGCATCGCCAAAATGCACACAAAAACACCAATGGTGGTCACCATGTAGATCGCCATATAAAACGTTGTGGCGGTAACGCCTGCCTCCGTGCCGACCACCAGCCCCATCAGCGCATAGCCCACATGCCCTATGGACGAATAGGCCATTAAGCGTTTGATGCTGGTCTGCGGGATGGCCGCAAACGCGCCGAGGACCATCGAAAGCAAGGACATTGCATAAATCACCTGCGTCCATTGATCCTGCAAGGCAGGCAGTGCATCAAGAATAACCCGGATAAACAATGCCATGGCGGCAACTTTTGGAGCGCCTGAGAAAAATGCCGTAATTGCGGTGGGCGCTCCGTCATAAACATCCGGCGTCCACATGTGGAACGGCACAGCAGACACCTTAAACGCCAAAGCGGCAAGCACGAAAACAAGACCAAACACCAGCCCGACACTCGGTAAGTTTTCGCCCAAAAGGTTGGGTAATTGCTCCGCCAGCACGGTAAAGGACAACGTGCCGGAAAAGCCGTAAATGAGCGACGTGCCAAACAGCAGCATGCCAGATGCCACCGCGCCAAGCACAAAATATTTAAGGCCCGCTTCCGTCGAAAAACGGCTATCTCGGTCGAGCGCGGCGAGCACATAAAGGCTTAGGCTTTGCAATTCCAAGCCAATGTATAGCGTAAGCAATGAGTTAGCAGAAATCATGATGCACATGCCAAGCGCTGCTAACAGCATCAAAAGCGGAACTTCAAAACGCGCCAGCCGCATGCCAAACAGAAATGGCCGCGCGATGACAACAGCGGCAATGCAGCCAACAAGGACCAGCGTTTTCATAAAGCTGGTAAAGGCATCAGTGACGATGAGCCCAGAAAAGGCAGCCTCGCCGATGGGCGTCTTGCCGAGGTGAATTGCGGCAAGTGCACCCGTAAACAGCGCAATGACCACAACATGCGCCTTACCAAAAGTCGCGTAAGGTCCGCGCCCGGAGACGCCGACAACGATGGTCGCCAACACGCCAACGGCAAGAATAATTTCCGGCAGCGCAAGCAGCCAATTTTCGACCGGACCAATCATCGCGCGGTTCCAGTCTCGTCCGTCGTTTCACCGCGCTCCATTTGCACGATTAAATTGGCGACCGGCACGCTGATGAAGTTCAAAAATGGCTTGGGATAAACACCCATCCACAAAACCAGCGCGATGAGGGGCGCAAAAAGCGCCCATTCTCGCCGGCTGAGGTCGGCCATGGTTTTTAAGTCGTCCTTGGTCAGTTCGCCAAACACCACGTTTTTATAGAGTGTCCACAACATGTAGCCGGCCCCTAAAATAAGCCCAATGGCGGCGCCAAAAGCAACCCATGAGCCAGCTTTATAGGCCCCCACAAGCACCAGGAACTCGCCCACAAAACCGCTGGTGCCGGGCAGGCCAACAGACGCCATAGTGAACAGCATAAACACCAGCGCATAAGCCGGCATGCGATTGACCAGCCCGCCATAGCGCGCAATCATGCGCGTGTGCAGC
>JBCCLR010000096.1:0-13007 GCA_039026755.1 Pseudomonadota bacterium
ATGCGGGGCATCGCGCAAAGCCAGCAACGCAGCCAGTGCGCCATGGACCGACGCCCTTCGGGACGGCTTAAGCACTCCAGTGGCCGCGTCGCTCGGCTTTGAATATACTATGCATGTCTTGCAGCCTCGCTCCTAACCACTGGAGTGCTTAAGCCGTCAGGGCGCTTCAAAGAAACCTTAAACCGCTCTAGCTTGCCGCTTGACTGTTCCACGCCTTAAATCCCCCATCCAGGCAGCTGGCATTATGGCCCATATCTTGGGCCAGCTTGGTCGCTAGCGCGGCGCGGCCGCCCGAGCCACATACCATGATCAGATGCGGCGCTTCTAAAAGCGCGGGCATGCCCATGCCTGATGCCGGGTCGAGGGCAAATTCAAGGCCGCCGCGCGGCGCGTGAATAGCGCCGGTAATTGCCCCGGCTTCAAGCTCTTTGCTGTCGCGAATATCAACCAGCACAGCCTCGTTCGCCTGCTGCAGCGCCTGCGCGTCCGCAACCGACAAGTGGTTGATCTCCGCACGGGCGGCTTTGAGGAGGTCGGCGGATGTGACTTTGGTCATCAAATGTCCTTTCTAAGTCAAGATGTATGGGCCCAGCGCTTTAGGCTGCGGCAATAGCCTGAATTTCGATTTTCAGTTTTGGGTCTAACAGGTCCGCCCGCACCGTGGCCCGCGCTGGCAGGTTATCGGCATCAATCCAGTCTGCATAGGCCGCTTTAAAGGCGGCATAGTCCTCAAAGGTTTTAATATAGACGGTAAGGGACAAAAGCTTTGATTTATCCGTGTCTGCCTGGCCCAAAAGGTCATCAATCTGGCTGAAAATATCATTGCTTTGGCGCACGATGTCCCCGTCCCAGTCTTCTGCGATGAGGCCAGCAAGATAAACTGTGCCAGCGTGACGGACGACTTTGGAATATTGCGGCGCCACGGGCGCCATACGCGAGAGGGTCAATGATTGTCCTTTTCTGTGGCTTGAGGCGAGGTGGGCGTGATGAAACCGTTTGATGTTAGATATGTGAGCAGTTTATCCGCCGCGTCTTCTGGCGAAAGCCCGCTCAAGACCTCGCCCTGTTTGCCCGCCATTTCAGCAACCGCTTTTAGCCGTTCTTCTGGGCTTAAATCCGCGTCAACGCGCCGCGCGCCTTTGGGCCGGCGCTTAGCCGGGGCGATGGTGAGCGGCGCGGATTGATCGTGGGCACTCACTTTTTTGGCATCGATATGCCCGCGGCGCTGCTTTGCAAAAGCGACTTGCCGGGGCGCAGGGGCTGCGGGGCTAACGGTAATAACGGCGGGCAAAGCAGCTTTTAAGCGCCGGCGCTTGCCTTTGGGTCGCGCTTGAAGGATTTCTACAGCGTCTCCATCAATTTGCATACTGCAGGCCATGGGCAGCAACAGATAGCGCAGCTCTTGCGCAATTTTATAGGGAAGAAACCCGCCCGTTTCGCTCTGATCTGCCTGCTGACCGGCCAAAATCACATCCGGCTTCTCGTTTGCCAGATAGTCGATGAGGGCCGCACCGACATCGCATTCGCGTGCCACCTCCAGGACCGTTAAATCCGTCAGGCCCATGCCGAGGTAATCGCGCAGCGCAGGGGATGCGGGGTCGCCGGCGTGCAAAGCGCTGACCCGTGCGCCAGGCAACTGCAATGCCATGTCCAAAGCGCGGGCATCACAATCCGCCCGGCGCGGTCGCTGCGTTTCAGGGTGGAACCCTTCGGACACTAAGGTGACAACGCGCAAGCTCATGCCTCCTCCAACTTGTGCGCCGCAGCTTTTAAAATAGCATTGGCATCGCCGATGATGGCCAAGTCAGCGCGCTTTAAAATAGGTGCGGCGGGGTCGGTGTTGACCGCAATCACCCGGCCGCAGTCTTCAATGCCCTGCAGATGCTGCAGCGCGCCGGAGATGCCGAGCGCGATATAGCAATCGGCTGTGACCAGCCGGCCAGATGCGCCCACTTGCCGATCCCGCGGCAAAGAGCCGTTGTCGCACACAACGCGCGAACCGGCCTGCGTTGCATTCAGGTGCTCAGCAACATCGGCAAACGCGTCCCATGCGTCAATGCCAGCGCCTGCCGCAAGAATAAGGGGTGCTTCCTCAAGCGCCACATGGTTCGCTGGAACTGCTTCAGCGCCGAGGTCCATGATGCAGCTCGGCATGTTCTGGCTGGGCAGATCAATAGCGATGCATCGTGCCTCAAAACGCTGTCCGCGCACAGGCTTTGCTGCCCCATCGTCTACGCTCAGGACTGTTGGAATGGTCGCTTTGATGTCTTTTGTACTGCCAAAGCCAGAGCGAATGCAGCGATCACCATCAAAAGCATGGACGCCAAAAGCTGGGCGCTCGCCAAGCTGCGCTGCCACACGCGCAGCAACATCGCGCATCGTGCTGGTATCAGAAAATACGACATGGCGGGCCGGCAAACTGTGCAGTGCCACCGTCAGGGATGTCGCCATATGCTCCGCTGCAAAGGCGCCAGCTGGCGCGCGTGCAAGCGTGAGCGTGCGGTCCGCCCCCCTATTGTCGAGCGCATCAATGGGCGTTGCTGCGACAGACACAACCGCGCCTTTAGCTGGCGCATAGGTGACATCGGCAAGTGCGCGGGCCGCGCTCAAAGCCGTGTTATCGCCAGCGGTGTCGCCTTCCAGGACGCAGAGGATATAAAATTTCGGGTTTTCAACGACGTATAGCGGCGCTTGCAGCGTCGGCGTTGGCGCGCGGCGAGCCTGCTTTAACATACCATTCGGCGCCCGGCGCGGGTCATAGCGCAGCCGGCCGGTGGGACCAGGAAACATCGCTGCCCGGCGGGCGTGCACTTTTCGTCGAGGCCGTGTTTGCCCCATCATGCCGCTGCTCTTTCATTTGTGCCTTGGTTATCGGCGCTTTGGTCTATAGCTTCAGCCACCAACTCAATAACATCGGCAACGTCCAGCCGCGCGCCGGGGGTGCCTTCCAGCATGACGGTGCAATTGGGGCAGGCGGCCGCCACCAGGCATGCGCCGGTGTCTTTGGCTTGCTGCATGCGCAAATCTGGAATGCGGCTTTGCGATGGAACATCGGTAAAGACCGCACCGCCGCCCCAGCCGCAGCAGAAAGAACGTTCGCGCGACCGCTCCATCTCCGTGATGGTCGCGCCCAGCGCCTCTAAAAGCCGGCGCGGGGCGTCGAACTCACCATTGTATCGGCCCAAATAGCATGGATCATGAAAGGTTATCTCGCGGCTCTGACTTGCCTTTAAGCTCAGCTTATTCTCCGTCATCAACCTTTCGGCAAAAGCAGTATGATGCAGCACGTCATAATGCCCGCCCATGGCCGGATAGTCGTTTTTAAGGCTGTTGAGGACGTGCGGATCGTTGGTGACGATGGTGTTAAATTGATACTGTTTGAGCGTTTCAATATTGGCCTTTGCGAGCCGCTGAAAGCCCGCCTCATCGCCCAGACGCCGGCACACGTCGCCGACATCAAGCTCTTCGTCACACAGCACGGCAAAATCCACATCCGCCGCGCGCAGCACTGTGATCAGCGCGCGCAAGGTTTGTTGCCCGCGCAGCTCAAAAGCGCTGTCACCGAGCCACAGCAGTACATCAAAGGCCCGTGTGGTGCGCGCCATCGGCAAGTTTAAATCACTGGCCCAGTCCAGCCGTGCAGTAGGGGGCTTACCGCTCACGGTGTCGGTTTGCGCGGTATTTTCAAGCACCGCTGCCGCCTTTTCCGGCGTTGCGCCTTTTTCAAGCGTTTCAAACCGGCGTATATCAATAACCGCGTCGACATGTTCAATGAGCATCGGACATTCTTCAACGCACGCCCTGCAGGTGGTGCAGGCCCACAAAGTATCCTGCGCAATCAGGCCGTCTTCTTTGCTGCCAGTCAGGCGAATAGGGCCTGACGGCTCTTGGGTGGGCGAACCAGCATAGTCTGAGGCAACCGGGTCGCCCGCGCTTGCCTCCCACAGGTCAAAAATCAGCTTCTTGGGATTAAGCGGCGCGCCAGCAGCGAACGCCGGGCACACGCTCTCACAGCGACCACATTGAACGCACGCATCAAAGGACAGCAGTTGGCGCCATGTGAAGTCTTCCGGCGTTTCAGTGCCAAGCTTATCAACCTCTAAATCCAGCGGCGCTAGTGCCACCGACGGCTTTCCCTCAAAACGCTGCTGGCGCGGATGAAACGCCAGATGCACCGCGCCAGCAAAAGCATGGCGCATAGGGCCAATCGTGAGGCCTGGGACCATGAAAATGGTGCCAAAAAGGCCTGCGGCGATGATGAGAAGGCCAACCGGTGTAGCCCAAGTGCTAGCGGGTATCTGGCCAGTGAGTGCGAGCGTCTCCAAGCTATAAAAGCCGGCAAACCCGGCCAGAGCGAAGGGCAGGATATTATAGGGCCCGCTCGACAGGCGTGCCGCGCGGCTGCGCCAACGGCGTAAAAAGGCAAGCACAGCGCCGACAGCCATAAAGGCAGATGTAAACAGCAAAGCATAGATGAAGACACGCGTTTGTATGCCAAGGACGTGTACCAGCACAATGAGCACGCAGCACGCCACAAAGCCGCCAGCGGCAAAGATGTGCATTCGCGCAGCCCGCTTATCACGCACCACAACGTCATGTACGTCATGCATATAGCGCTTTGGGATCGTCAGCAGGCTCGAGAGAAAACTGACCGGCGCGCGGCGCCCGCGGCGCCAGAGGAGGATACGCCGGGCCGCACCTAAAACGGCAAGGCCAAGCGCAGCGCTAAACATCAGGCCAGCAAGGGTCATAGCAGGGCCTAAAGCGCTTTACACAGCCGCGCTGCATCAAGCAGGGCAGCGTGGATATTGCGCGAGGCGACAGCATCACCGATCCGAAACAGCTGAAACTGGCCCCCTGGATTGTTCTCAATCGTCTGGGCTTCAGCGTTCACAAAAGCATCGAGATCAACCGCACCGAGGTTTTTAGATTGAGGTCTTAAGTCGAAATAGAGCCCATCATGCGGCTTCGTGCCGGCTTCGATGATGACCTGGTCCACAACGCGTTCTTCTTCCGCGCCGGTATAATCATTGAGCAACACCGCAACCAGGCGGTTGCCCTCTATATAGACCTCTATGAGCCGGTGATTGGGGGTGAAGACGACATCTTTTTTATACAGGTTTTTTAAAAACGTCGGACGCGTGGTGCGCTCTAGCAAATGGCCCGGCTGCGGGTCAGCCGTGACAAATTCGATCTGTACATCTCGGCTGGCCATATATTCCGCGCAAGACAGCGCATTTTCCCGGCCATTGTCGTCAAAGATCAAAACCGTCTCGGAAACTTTGGCAGCCCCGGAGAGAATATCCGCCGTTGTGGTCAGAAGGTCGGCGCCTTTGATCTGAGTTTTGTCTGCAACGCCGCCGGTGGCAACAATCACCACATCCGGCTCTTGGCTGAGAATATCTGGCGACGTAGCGGTGCTGTTAAGCCGAATATCGGCGCCATGCTTGCGTGCTTGCCCGTCAATCCAGCGCGAAATTGCCGTCAGCCCATCGCGCCACGGCGCTTTACCCGCCAAGGTGACTTGGCCGCCCGTGTCGGCGGTGCATTCATGCAGCACTACATCATGTCCACGCACTGCGCAAATGCGCGCCGCTTCAAGGCCAGCTACGCCGCCGCCAATGATCACCACCTTTTTGCCGGCATCGGTCTTGTCATAGGTGTGGGGAATAACATCCTCTCGCCCGGTTGCTACATTATGCAGGCAATAGGCCTGGCCGCCGGAATAGAGCCGGTCGATGCAATAATTGGCGCCAACACAAGGCCGAATGTCATCCGCGCGGCCTTCCATCAATTTGCGCATGATGTACGGGTCAGCCATGTGCGGACGGGTCATGGCGACCATGTCCACATGGCCTTCAGAGATGATACGGTTTGCTGTATTGATGTCGTTAATGCGCTGGGCGTGAAATACCGGCACGTCCAGTGACGCTTTAAAGGCGCTGACAAACGGAATGTAGGGCGCTGCGGGCATTGACATGTTGGGGAAAATGACTGCGTGGGAAGGCAAGTCCTCAGCCTGGCCGGCAAGAACACTGATGTAATCAAGCCGCCCATTTGAGGTGAGCGCTTGCGCAATTTCGATACACTCTGGCCCACTCAGGCCGCCGCGGAACAGCTCATCCACGGACATGCGTAGGCCGAGGATATAATCATCGCCGACCACCTCGCGCACCGCGTCGAGAATCTCGAACGTAAAGCGCAGTCTGTTTTCAATGGACCCGCCATATTTATCTTGGCGCATGTTGGTGCGCTGAGACCAGAATTGATCAATCAGATGACCATGCGTCGCTGACAGCTCCAGCCCATCGATCCCGCCTCTTTTGACCCGGCCTGCGGCGCTGGCAAAGCCTTCGCGCAGGCGCTTAAAGTCCCACTCTTCCATCTCTTTGGGAAACGACCGGTGCGCGGGCTCGCGCACCCGCGACGGGGCCACTGGCCACAGCCAGCGATCATTATCCCAATTGGCGCGTCGGCCCATATGCGCCAGCTGGGCAAATATCTTCGCGCCATGTTTGTGGATCCGGCCTGAGATCTGTTGATAATAGGGAATAATGTCGTCTGTAGACGCATCGAGGTGGAGCATGTCCGCGCCCGGTGTGTCCGGCGCAATCGCCGTTGACCCACCAATCATAGTCAGCCCAATGCCGCCTTTGGCCTTTTCCTCATGATAGGCCTGATAGCGCTCCTTGGGCTTGCCATCTTCACCGGCACCAGACGTATGCGCCGTTGACATCACCCGATTGCGGATCGTCAGACCTTTGATGGTAAGCGGTTTTAACAGCGCGTCATACTGAGCCATTGCTACTCAACCCAATCTATTAAAATGCCAAAACAGAAATAAATCAAATATTTTGACATGTCAAAAAATAAGTCTTACCCACTACGGACATTTTAAATTCAATGGATACTGTATGGTTATGACGGTAAACACATCGGGCCAACCGGCCCCTAAGACCGCAGCTGAGACCGCACACCGCGCAGCAACGCCGCCAACAGCATCCCTTGCCCGTAGTGCCTTTGATAGGCTGCGCAAAGCGATTGTGACGCATGAGCTGCGCCCCGGCACACGCATATCCGAGCGGTTTTTAGAAGAGCGTTATGGTTTGCGCCGCGCTGCCATACGCGATGCATTGGTACGGCTGGAAGAAAAGCAGCTCATTGAAGCAATTTCGCCTAAAAAGACTATTGTGGCGCCGCTCACAATGGAAAGCATTCGCGCGCTGTTTGACTTGCGTACCCTGCTTGAGCCTGACGCCGCGGCCAAAGCGGCAGGGCGCATTGACCGAGCTACATTCAAGCGCTTGGATGACGCGTGCCGAGCAGATTTTACCCTTGGCGACCCCCACAGTGAATTTGCCTTTTTAGAAGCCAATAAAGCGTTTCACATGGCCATCGCCCACGCGGCCGGCAATCGCCTGCAAGCGGACTTTATTGAGCAGGTTCAAGACGCGTCCATGCGTATCATGTGGGTCGGGCTGCAGCTAGGGGACAGTAGCGATGTGTGGCGCCACGGGCATGATGATATTGTTCAAGCGCTGCTTGAAGGCGATGCGCAGGCCGCCCGAGACAAAGCGCAGCGGCACTTAAAGGAAGGTCAGCGGTCGATTTTTGAGCTGCTCGCCTCGAGCCCGATGCTGAGTAACATCGAGATTACAATGAACGCGGGGATACGCTAATATTAAGGAGAAACGCGAGCCTGACATGGCGTGCGCTGCGCAAGACACTTGGACCTAATGATGACCCAGCCAGACGTTACCGGTTTTTTTGACACGGCGACGAACACGATCAGCTACTTGGTGGCCGACCCGGTGGAAAAACGCTGTGCTATTATTGATTCGCTGCTTGATTTTGACCAAGCAGCAGGGCGCGTGCATACCACATCTGCCGATGCGCTCATCGGTTTTATTGTAGATCAAGGGCTAATCTGCGACTGGATTATCGACACGCACGTACATGCCGATCATTTAAGTGCGGCGACTTATATTCGCAGCAAAATTGGCGGAAAAACCGCCATTAGCGATAAAATTCCAGATGTCCAGCGGGTGTTTGGCAATATCTTTAACGAAGGCGAAGACTTCCGCACCGATGGGACCCAGTTTGACCATCTTTTCAGCGATGGTGAAACCTATACGCTTGGCAGCATAACAGCCCAAACCCTGCATACGCCAGGTCATACCCCGGCATGCATGAGCCATTTGATTGGCGATGCGCTGTTTGTGGGTGACACGATATTCATGCCCGATTTCGGCACTGCGCGCTGCGATTTTCCCGGCGGTGATGCGGGCATGCTTTACGATTCCATCCAAAAGCTATTCGCTTTGCCAAGCGACACGCGTATGTTCCTTTGCCATGACTACAAGGCGCCGGGCCGCGACGACTTTGCTTGGGAGAGTACCGTGGGCACGCAAAAGCGCAGCAATATCCATGTGGGCAATGGCATCAGCCGCCCTAATTTCATTGCCATGCGCACCAAACGCGACGCGACGCTGGCCATGCCCAAACTTATTTTGCCATCGGTTCAAGTGAATATCCGCGCCGGCAAAATGCCGGACCCCGAACCCAATGGTCACAGCTATCTCAAAACGCCAATCAACGTGTTTTAGCGGCCATCAATGCTCTTATAGCGGTCAATCCAGGGCTGGTGTTTCTCCAGTTCAAAGGCCAACTGCAATAAGATGTCCTCGCGCCCAAACTGCGCGGTAAAATGGCAGCCGATGGGAATGTTTGTTTCAGTCCAAGCAAGCGGCATCGACATGGCCGGTTGGCCGCTGATGTTTTGAAACGCGGTGATGGGCATCATGTTAAAAATCATGTCGGTATAGTCGTCCACAGTACGCAGGTGTTGCAGCTGCACACCATGGCGCGGCGGCAAAACCGTCATGGTGGGGGTAAGCCAGACATCAAAACCTTGAAGCATTTGTGCATGCTGGCGGCCCAGGGCGTGGGCTGCGGTGATGGCGCCTACGTAATCAGTGGCTGAGAGCGTAGTGCCGTGGTGAGACAGCAGCCGCGCAGCCGCGCTAAGCTCTTCTGAGGCAATTGGCCGGCCTAAATCTGCTGCGCGTTGGGCGATACCCGCAGCGGTATGGCTGCCATAAATCGTCTGGATAATCTGCCTCGCCGGTTCAAATTCCAGTCTGTAATCGCGTTCGGTCACATCGTAGCCGAGCCTGGCGCACAGGTGCGCGGCATCGGCCACAGCAGCACGGCACTCCGGCGCGGTCGGTTCGCCGCCGAGGTCATAACTCACCAAAATACGCAAGGATTTAAAATGGGCTTTATCGAGCGCACGATACGCTTGGGTCGGCGACGGCACAGCATAGGGGTCACCCAAGCTAGGCGCTGAGATCGCATCTAAAGCCGCCGCCGTATCGCGCACCGTTCGCGAGACGACCAGCTGCGTGGACAGCCCGTTCCAGCCTTCTCCTAGCTTTGGGCCAAAGGGGCTGCGTGCGCGCGATGGTTTAAGGCCAAAAACGCCGCAGCACGCCGCCGGTTGGCGGATGGAGCCACCGCCATCAGTTGCATGCGCAAGCGGCGTTAGCCCAGCCGCGACAGCCGCCGCAGCGCCGCCGCTGGACCCGCCAGTGATTAAATCTGAGTGCCAGGGATTAACCGTGCGGCCATAGAGGTCTGGCTCCGTCACCGGGGTCAAAGACATTTCAGGCGTATTGCTGCGGCCCAGCGGCAGCAGCCCGGCTGCGCGAAACCGCGTGAAAATATCAGCGTCATAATCGGGCCGATAGTCCGTGTAGAGCCGGCTGCCAAACGTCTGCAAACACCCCGCTGCCTGCGCCCCTTGGTTTTTTAATAAAAACGGCACCCCATAAAAGCACGCCGCTTCGCTTGCCGATGCGGCGGGCGATGCAAACTGCGCCTCATAATCGATGCACATGGCATTCAGCCGCGGGTTATCGGCGTCAATTGCGGCACGCGCAGCCTCAAAAACGGCTGCTTTACTGACCTGTTTGCGGCGGATAAGCGCTGCGAGGCCCAAACCGTCATGAGATTTATAGTCTGATACTGAAAAGTCTGACATGCCGCGCTTTCAAGCATTTTGAAAATCATACTTTATAATATATAGATAGATAATATAATATCATGGATATTTAAAAGTGTGGATTAACGAGACCCGATGTTTGCCGTCATAAAAGACGCACCCGGACGCGGCATTAGTCATATTACGGATCATGACGTGCCAACGCCGGGTCCGCATGAGGTTCTTTTAAAAGTGCGTAAGGCAGCAATCTGCGGCACTGACCATCATATCTACGCGTGGGACGCCTGGTCCCAAGCGCGTATAAAGACGCCGCAAGTTTTAGGCCATGAACTCGTTGGTGACATTGTTGAATGCGGCGCGAGGGTATCGCATTTGGCCGTCGGCCAGCGCGTTTCAGTGGAAAGCCACACAGTTTGCCACCATTGTTATCAATGCCGCATGGGGCAAAGCCATGTGTGCACCAACACGGTCATCATTGGTGTGGATCGGCCCGGCGGCTTTGCCGAGTATGTGAGCGTGCCGGCCCATAACGTTTGGCCCATAGCCGACCCCATTCCCGATGCCCACGCCGCACTGTATGACCCGGCGGGCAATGCCATGCATACACTCCAGCCCTTGGCCGTTGCGGGCAAAGATGTGCTCATCACTGGTGCCGGCGGGATTGGGCTGTTTGCTATTGCCATGGCGCGAGCGCTTGGCGCGCGCAGTGTCGGCGTGGTCGAGCCCGGCACACAGCGCCGCTCCCTCGCGGCAAAACTCGGCGCAGATTATGTACTGGAGTCCAGCGAAGAGGCCATTGTGCAAGCCATTAAAGACCAAACAGACGGGCACGGCCCCGATGTTGTAGCGGAAATGAGCGGCGCAGCTGCGGCGCTCAAACTTGCGCTCGATGTAACCCGGACTGGCGGCGCGATCTCCCTCCTCGGGCTGTTTACCTCGGCTATCAACGTTGATGTCTCACACGCAATCATAGGCAAGGGTCTGACACTGTTTGGCATCAATGGTCGCCGGTTGTTTGACACCTGGCGGCTGGTCGATGCCTTTATGCTGCGCGCGCCAGACAGCCTTGATGTGATTGTTACGCATACATTGCCAGCACGGGCATATCAGCAGGGGTTTGATATGATGGATAGCGGCGCCTGTGGCCGCGTGGTCTTGGACTTTAACGCACCATGACCACGCCATTTCAGCATCGTCTTCAACAACGCTTGGACGCAAAAGATGCAGACGGCACCCGCAAAGCCATGCGGCCAATCCATGGGCCCATTGGGCCGGATATTTCGCTGGCCGATGGCGCAAAGCGGTTATTTGCGTCCAATGACTATTTAAGCTTGTGCAATGATCCGCGCATTCGTGCGGCCAGTGTTGCGGCGGTTGAGCGCTTTGGTGCCGGCACCGGGGCCGCACGTTTTATCTCTGGAACGATGACGCTGCATCAGGATTTAGAGCGTGCCTTGGCGCGCTTTTTTGGCAAGCCGGCCGCGCTTACCTTCGTGTCCGGCTGGGCTGCCAATACCGCTGTCATGCCTGCCCTGGCGCAAGACGGCGACGTCATTTTCGCAGAACAGCTTAATCATGCCAGCCTCATTGACGGCTGCAGATTGGCGGGAAAAGCAGCGAAGCTGTTCGTTTATGAGCACTGTAATATGAACGCGCTGCAATCTCTGCTTGAGACGACGCCGTGTGAAGGCACGCGCTACATTGTGACGGATGGTGTCTTTTCCATGGAAGGAAACGTCGCCCCGCTGAGCGAAATTTGCGATTTAGCCCAGCGCTATGGGGCCATTACTGTGGTTGATGATGCGCACGGCGTTGGCGTTGTCGGGCGCACTGGCCGCGGGGCGGGAGAATGGGCGGCCTGCCTTGATCGTATTGATATCCTCACTGGCTCCCTGGGCAAAGCCCTCGGCGGCGCGCCGGGCGGGTTTATTGCGGGCCAGCAGCTGGTTATTGACGTGATGTTTGAAGAGGCCCGGCCGCAGCTGTTTTCAAACTCCCAATGCCCCGCCGCGATTGCCGCAACCCTTAAAGCGATTGAATTGCTTGAAGCCGCGCCCGAGCTGGTGAGCGCATTGCATGACAATGTGGCACTGTTCAAAGCCACGTGCGCGCAGCACGGGATCGACATGCTTGACACCCAAAGCGCCATCGTCGCCATTCCCATCGGCAGCGCCAAACGGGCGAAAAAAATTGCCGAAGCTCTGTATGACGACGGGATCTTCGTGACCGCGTTTAGCTATCCTGTCGTGCCGAAAAACAAAGCGCGTCTGCGGTTTCAAATCAGCCGAATGCACAGTGAAAATGACATCACATATACCGCCGAGCGGCTCAATTTTTGGATGCGCGAGATAGATTAAGCGGCGGGCGCAAACTGTTGTGCGAGCCAGTCCGCCATATAGGCATTTACGAGCGCCAGGTTATCAACGCCGCAATGTTCTGACGCGCCCTCATCTTCGGTGAAGATATGGGCCTTGGCATTGGGCGAGTTAACCGCCCCGGCCACTGCGCGCGTTGCATGAAGCGGGCCCGTCTGCTGGTCATTGCCGCCGTGCGCGCATAAGAATGGAACTTTGATTTTATCGAGCACCGGCACTAGCGTCAGCTTTAGAGCCTTTTCAACCAGCTCTTTTTCGTTGGCAACGCCGTAGGCGCGAAAGGCATACTCCATGATGCCCGGCAACCCATCAGCACTTGGGTTTTCTTGCTCATAGTAAAGCTGCATGGAATAAAACCCAGCCCAGGCAATACACGCGGCAAATCGGTCATCCATCGCTGCAGCGCGGGGCGCGTAATATCCGCCCAGACTTTGGCCGACAATGGCGATGCGCCCGGCATCAATATCTGGGTCGTTCGCGATAAAATTATAGGCTGCGCCGGCGGCATGCTCACTTTCAATTTCCAGCGGCATATTATGTCGGCGCAAGGCTTCGCCGGTTCCCGGTTGGTCAATAATGAAAGAGGCGATACCGCGCGCGCCCATTGCTTCGGCAAAGCCCGACAAATA
>JBCCLR010000097.1:0-12923 GCA_039026755.1 Pseudomonadota bacterium
GAACGCGCCCATTGCGACAATAATGTTAAGCCCCAGCGGCGGCGTGAGATAGCCAATTTCCAGGTTCACGATCATCATGATGCCAAAATGAACGGGATCAATGCCATAGCTGGCGGCCAGCGGCTCAAGCAGTGGTGCCATGACAAGGATCGCAGAACCGATATCCATAACGCAGCCCACGATCAGCAGCAGCACCATGGAGACAAGCAGGAAGCCAAATTTGCTATCGACCATGCCCGACAGAGTTTCGACCATTTGCTGCGGCACTTGTTCAAAGGCGAGAAATGTATTGATCGACAGCGCCATCATGAGCACCGGCAGCAGGGCGCCCAGCGTTTTGGCGGTCTCATAGGTGACCTGCTCAAGCTTCCTCAGGTCCATTTCGCGGTGGATGAAAAGCTCAATCAGTATGGCGTAAAACACAGCAACAGCAGCGGATTCCGTCGGCGTGAAGACGCCGGAATAAATGCCTCCTAAAATAAGGAGAGGCATGAACGCAGCAAAAACACTTCGCTTTGCCGCGCTGGCAAGCGCGCGCCAATCAATGGCACTGCGCGGCGCGCCGATGTTGCGCGCAACTGCGTAGATTACCATCAATACAATCAGCAAACACGCGGGCAGAACGCCAGCGATGAACAAGTCGGCAATCGAGGTTTCGGTGATAACACCATAAAGAATAAGCGGGATTGACGGCGGAATGATGATGCCGAGTGTGCCGCCTGCGCAGAGCAGGCCCAGCGCAAAGGACTTTGAATAGCCCGCATCCTGCAACGCGGGATACATAATCGCGCCAACCGCAATTAACGTGACGGTGGATGACCCGGAAATGGCTGAAAACACGGCGCAACTGAGCACCGTGGCAATGGCAAGCCCGCCGGGGATTGGGCCAGTAGCGATGCGTACGACAGCAATCAGCCGTTCGGCAATCGACCCTTTGGCCATGATATTGCCGGCCAGAATGAACAGCGGGATCGACAGCAGCACTTCTTTGTCTGCCGCGGCCCATGCGTCCAGCACCACATAAGACAGTTTGCCATCGCCATAGAGCAGATAGAGCGCGCCGGCAGCCACTGCCAGCAGCACCACAATGCGCTGGCGCAGCAGCATGAGGCCGATGAGGCCGATAGAGAGCACGGCGGCGCTCATATTAGGCGCCTTCAGCGCTGATTTTCGAGGGTGGTAGAGGCTTGAGCTGCGGGTATAGCGCAAACAGGCCATGCCGGATTGCGGCAATGCAGAACGTCAGCGGAAAGATCGCCTGCATGGGCCAAATGGGAATTTTAAGCGATCGAGAGACCTCACCTAAAGCCGCGGTTTCCGCCACGACGCCAAGCGCCACCCAAGCAAAGGTGAGGCAGAACAGCGCCATCAAACACTCTTGAATACGCTGCAAGCTGGTTTCAAGGCGGGCGGGAAACAAACTGTCAACAAAGCGCGGGCGTAAGTGTTCTGCCGATTGGCTGGCCAAACCAAAGCTGATGAGGGACATGGCGATAAACGCATAAACGGCGAGGCGAGGTGCCCCGGAGATGCCAAGGCCGGTCAATTCGCGCGCCGCCACATCGGCCATCACGATGGCGGCCATGAACGCAAACAATAAAACGGCGATGAGCCGCTCACAGCGCGTCAGCCAGGCGAGCACACTCTGCGCTGCCTTCACCGGCTCGACATCCGCGCCTTAAAGGCTTTTTTGCCAGCCACCATGGCGTCATAAACCTCTTGCCCACGTCCGCCGGCGCGGCGAATGATTTCCAGGTGGTTTGTTTTTGTGGCTTGTTTCCAGGCGGCACGATCTGCCGTGCTGAGCGGATGGCCGATCACATTTGAGGACGCTAAGCTGCCGCGCAGCGTATTAGCCATCGACCGAATATTGATGCGCGCCTGCGGCGTCGGCACCAGGCTGTCCTCAATGATCTTGCGGCGCGCTGGCGGCAGTGCGTTAAACCAATTTAAGTTCGCCACCACCGTGCCGGTATCATAGGTATGCCGGGTGAAGGTCATGTGCGGCGCTTCGCCGGCCAATCCGGTGACTTGGTAGAGCACCAAATTGGTCTCCCCGCCATAGATCAAGCCCGTCTGCAGCGATGGAATGACATCGGCAAACTCCATCTGCAGATATTCTGAGCCCAACGATTGCATAAAGACTTCTGCCGCTTCAGTGGATTGGACCCGCATGCGCTGGCCTTTGGCATCGCTTGGCCGCAGAATTGGTTCGACGCCATACACATTGAGCCAGCCAACTTCCGTCCACTGCAGCAGGTAAAGCCCTTTTTGGGCGAACAAGTCGCGAAACACATCAAGGAGATAGGTATCGAGGATGAAATCAACTTCTTCGACGCTATCGAAAAAGAACGGCACCAGCATGACATCCACTTCAGGAATGATGGCGGACGTCCCGCCGAGCGTGAAACCCCCAATATTGAGCCGGTTGCGCCTTACATAGGTCATGGATGCAGGTTCGCCGCCCGCTTCGCCATTGATGAGGAGTTTAACGTCGACACTGCCAGCGCTGCGCGCTTCTACATTGGCTTTAAAGGTCTGCCAATCGTTCCACCAGGGTGAACCGGGCGATGCAAAGGCGCCAACTGTAACTTTGGTTGGTGCATCTGGATTGTCCGGCGCACGTCCCATCGCCATGACACGATGCTCGCCAAGTTGCGCCAATAGGCAGAAAAGCAGCAGAGTACGCGCAAACACGCTCATACCGCCGCGAGCAACATCGCAGTGAGTTCTTGCGGCGCGGTGACCATGGCATCATGGCCGGTGTCGATGGTTTGAAGAGTCCAGCCCAGCGCTTTGGCCTGACCTGCGCTGATGCTGGAATCGCCTGAATAGCGCCGGCCTGTGCACTGGATGTAGAGGACGTCTGGCCCGGTCGGCGTTGGGTTTTTCAGTTCAAGCGGTTGGGACAGGCTGCCATAGGGCATGGTGGTCAGCCGCCGTTTCAGCCACGCGTAGACATCGCCATCTTCAGCCAACACGGCAAACGCCTCAGGCGGCCAGGCCGGCAGTTTGTAGCCGTCAATAAGTGTCGCTTCGGTCTTTTCAATCAACTCCGGCGGCGCCGTCGATGTCATCGACGTCCCATTCTCACGCACGACGGCGTCGAGCATGATGAGCTTTGAAATGTTGTCGGCAGCGGCGTCATACACCCCCTGGCACACCGGCCCGCCATAGCTGTGGCCGACCAACACGATATCGCTGAGTTCTTCATATTTAAGCACTGCAAGCACGTCTTCAATGTGCGTTGTGAGCCCTGTCTGCGCTGTGCCCAAGTGTTCGCGCTCGCCCATGCCGGTGAGTGTTGGCGTATAAACGATGTGGCCTTGCGCACGCAGCGCATCCGCCACAAGGCGCCAGCACCAGCCGCCGTGCCAGGCGCCGTGCACGAGGACAAAGGTCTGTTTTTTCGTCGCTGAGTTTTCCATTGACTTTGGGTCTGTCATTGCACGGGCGCGTTTGCCTGCAACCAGAGCGCTGGTTGCTGCGGCTGCAGAGAGAAGCGTGCGCCGGTTTAGCATATTTCCATCCTTTGACGTGTCCAGGACGTTTCAACCATGTGCTATCGCCCGTTGCTTGCCCCGTCTAACCCGTCGTTAAAGGTGACAATGTGCCCGCTCGCTGCCGTTCAGCAAGCAAAAAAAGTGCGGGATGAAAACCACCCCGCACATTTGTCATCAACGGTCTTTGGCGCGTTTAAAAGTCAAAGCGACCGCGAACCATCCACGTGCGTGGTGGCGAAATATAACTATACTCGACAAGTGATGACTGCACAGCTGCCTCGTCAAAGCAATTGTTGCACTCCGCCACGATCGTCCAGCCATTGTCCTCATCGCGCAAAGAAATATTGGCGTTGACGAACCAAAAGCTTGGGCTGAAAGATCCTGATATGACATCACCATTGCCATCAATGTTTGCTGGGAAAGTCGCGCCTGTTAAAGCGCTCGTTACTGGTGCATCGAAAAGCGTAACATTTGACGTGCCCGTTTCACTCGAAGAGCGATATGTGGCGTTAACGGACGGGGTTACAAACAAGCTCGTGTTGCCGATGGGGTAGTCGTAACTTGCCCCAAATGCCAATGACCAATCAGGTGTCCGAACTGGCTCAGAGAGCTGCCCATCCGCGCTCACAATCCCGATGCCGCAATTGGGGGACTCCCGACCACCAAGGGCGTCTGGGATTGGACCAGCGACTGCGCCTGTAGCCAACTCTGCAATACAGTTTTGCTGCGTTGTGAAAGTGCTTTCAAACCCAAACTCGTCCTGGGCAGTCGTATCACCAATTTTGTACTCGTCTTGTTGATAACCCAGATTGAAGAAAACATTTAGACCCGGAACTGGGACAGCGGTAATTTCGAGTTCAACGCCATAATTTTCGTAATCGGCAAAGTTGCGGGTTAAAAATGTAACTGACCCATCGTCTGCGGTAAGTGCCGAGGGTGTTTGTAGTCCTGATACATCTAAGTAGTAGGCTGTAAGGTTCACACGCAGACGACGGTCTAACCATTCGGTCTTGCCGCCGACCTCATAGCTCCATACCTTCTCTGGTCCAAAAGGTAACAACGTATCCGGCGATGTTCCCCGTGCATTCCAGCCGCCGGATTTAAATCCGCGCGTTGCTGACGCAAATACCAAGGCATCGTCCGTGAGTTGATAACTCGCAGCAAAACGAGGCGTTAGAACCCCTTCATTCACGGATGTCGGAATGGCTACGCCGTTAGACGCCACGAGATTGGACGTGTCGAGGCACGTTGCTTCTATAGTCCCGTCTGTGCAGCTTGCGCTATTGTCGCGCACGGCAAATGTTTTTGTCTCGTCTGTGTAGCGCAGCCCAACGGTTAACTTGAGTTGTTCGGTTGCATTCCAGTCAGCTTGAGCGTACCCGGCCCAGGCTTCGGTGGTGTTGGTTAGCACGCGGTCTGCCAAAACCAGTGGGAACCCGCCAGGGGCTGGCATAAAGGTGGCTAAGTTAAGTCCAATCGTGAAGACATCGCCAAAATCAGTGACGTTGGTTTCGTCGAAGTAGAAGATACCGGCGACATAATCGATTGCACCGTCACCGAAAGAACCGTTGACTTTGATTTCTTGCGTAAATTGCTCGTGTGTGCTGTCGTTTGCGATGGTGAAGAGGCCGGTTGCCCATGGTGTACCCGGTACGTCAGGAACAGGCGTTGCCAGCGTAGGTAGCCCCGTTCGCCCATCACCAAAATCAAGCGCAAATTGCTGAGAAAGATCGACATAGCCAGTAATGAAGTTGACGTTAAAGGTGTCAAACTCCAATTCAAAATTCGACGTTATGATGTGCTGGCCGGTGTTGTTACTATTGCCGTAGAACTGCTTATCGCCCGTTAAGAGGCCTTCTAGCGCGCCCCCTTCTTCACTAAAGCCTGTTGAAATAAACCGGCCGTCGCAATCCGTTGGATTGGCTGGGTCACATTCGAAGTTTAAAATGTTCTCACCATTGGCCTCTACATACATGTAAGAGCCAGTCCAACTGACCACTTCATTGATGTTGGCTCTGGCGCCAAGACGCACGCCCCAGCTGTCATTGTCGTTTAAATCTTCGTTCGTGACCGTATTTTTTGCATATCCGCCATCATCGTCGAGATACGCCGAAATTTTAAATGCCACATCTTCATTCACTGGAACGTCAACTGAGCCTCTTAACAGCACACGATCAAATGCCCCGTAGCCAGCCTCGGCATATCCGCCAAATTCTTCACCAGGCTCGGCAAAAACAACTGAGATCGCGCCGCCCGTTGTATTTCGGCCAAAAAGAGTTCCTTGCGGTCCGCGTAATACTTCGACCCGTTCAATATCAAAGAAGCTTAGGTTGTTTGCGTTTTGTCGGCTCAAATAAATGTCGTCTACATAAGTGCCGATTGGTGGATCAAATGTAGCGATCGATTCAGTGTTTCCTAAACCGCGCAAATAATATGCGTTTGCCGAGCCGAGCCCGGTATTATTCAGTCCAAACAGATTGGGAACAAAATTTACAAGATCTAGTGCACGGTTAATGCCGCGCAGTTTCAGCTCGTTCTCCGTAAATGCGCTGACGGGAATAGGGACATTCTGCAACCCTTCCGCCCGCCGCTGCGCCGTTATGGTGATTTCCTCAAGACCAATAAAACCATCATCCTGCTCTTGTGCGAATGTGCTGGGGGTCAGCGCAAAAAGCACCGCTGCGTTGCCTAGAAGGAAAGTTTTCAAAGAAGAATGCGACCGCTGCGCAGCGGTGGGAGAGTTGGGGGCCATGTTGTAAAATCCTATTCCCTGGATATCCTCTGCTGCGTCTCTCGTTTAACAAGCGTATTGATTGTGGACGACTTGCCGCAGCTTGCCTTTTCACCTAACGCAATTATTTGTCCGGACAAGTTGGAACTGCCGCACCCACTAAATTTCATCACATACCGTTGCCGAAAGGCCATAGTTTTGTGTTGATGATGGAAAGGATCTACTGCTGCGATGCATGTTAATGCGTATGATTATGTGCTCTTTTTCCACATTCTCTTGTTTGTGGTGTGGCTTGGCGTAGACCTTGGCGTGTTCACCCTAGGGCAGTATTTTAGAAAGCGCGAACTGCCGATGGAAACACGCCTGACGGTGCTGCGCATCTTGGTCATTTGCGATATGCTGCCGCGGTCTGCTTGGGCGCTCATGGTGCCGACCACGCTCACGTTGCTTTACATGGGAAATTGGTGGGTGGTACCAAGCGGCGCTGCCATCCCAGGAGCGCTTGTCGCCTTTTCATGGGTGATTGGCGGCTTTTGGCTTTGGCTGGTGTGGACGGCCTTCATCCATGATCAAACCCCAAAAGCAGCGGTGCTGCGCAAATACGAATTTTGGCTGAAGATCTTTCTCACGGCTTTTTATCTGTGGCTTGGCGGCCAATCTGTGACGCTCGGCTATCCGCTTGAGGCCAATTGGCTGGCCAGCAAAGCGCTTATTTTCGGGGTCATTTTCGCGTTTGCCATCATGATTGATGTGGCGTTTAAACCGCTGGGTCCGGCGCTTGGTGAATTGATCCAAGAAGGCTCCACGACCGAGCGTGAAGATAAAGTGCTGCATATCATGAACAACACGCGAAAATGGGTGGTCTCACTCTATTTTCTGTTGTTTGTGACTGGGTTTTTGGGCACCACCAAGCCGTTTTAGGGGCGTGGCAGGGCAGGTCTTCGCGAGCATCTAGCCAGCGGTTGATGCTTCGCCTTCAACCGTTCGAAATAGGCGCTGCATAAATTCACTGCGCCAAGCTTGCAGCGCCTCTTGCTCCTCTTCGGGAATTTGAAACGTTTCAAATTCAGCAGTGTCAAGCACGCCAGTCTTCGCCAAATAGCTCTCAAGTGCCGCCTGTCGTGAGCGCGAGACCCACAATTCGGCAGACAGTTCAAGGACAGTCGCTAGCAAATGGTCAACCGCGGGGTCACTGAAAAACTGCGGGCGCTTACCGCGAATGTTGCGCGGCAAAGGCTGCTTGTCTGGCGCTGTGTCTTGCGCATCAGTCATGCGGCGGTGTCCTTCCAAGCACCGAAGGAAAACCATTTAACGCCATCGGCAAACCGTCCCGTATTGTCGTCACCGGCTTCGGCCTTATCAACAGCCAGGCTCTCAATGACAGCGTCGCGGCCATACCAATTGATGCTGGGCACTACCGTTTGGAAAAACTGATCCTTTGAAAAGCCGGCTTCTGTACACAAGCCCAGCGGGTCCATGTCTCGAAAACCTTTGTAGTAGGGCTCGTAATTATAAAAGCTATCCCAATCGAGGTAAAACCCGTCATAGGGAGACGTGGCAGAGTTGGGCGGCAGTTCGTAATGCAGCAAAAGGCCGCCGGGCTTTAGCAAGCGAAATGCTTCAGCGAAAACGCCGCGAATGTCCTTCTTTGGCAGCTCATGCAAAAACATCGACGAGAACACCAAATCAAAGCTGCCGCTTGGCAGATCTGTGTGCGCTGCATTGCCTTGCTTATAGTGCACAGGAACACCCTGAGACTGGCTGCGCGCATGGGCATAGCGCAGGCATGGCGCAGACACGTCCATGCCGGTGACGTGCGCGTCCGGATAGGTCTGGGCCCAAGGCTGCGTATTGTGGCCAATGCTGCAGCCCATATCCAGAATCCGCTCAGGCTTGAAATTGGGGAACTTTTGGCTGACCCAGGTGGAAATGCTTTGGCCGATATCGTCCAAATTTTGGCCCATCAAGCCAAACGAGAAAACATCTAGCCCATTGTCATACAGCGCGCCCGCGCGTAGGTCGTCTAAGCCACTTTCGCTGTGATAAGAGCCCGGCATAAGATGCACATCAATGCTTTCCACATTGCTTGGGACCACAAACTCCGGATCTAATGATATGCTGCCACCGACAGCCTTTTCACCGAGCTCGCGCGCCACACCCTGCAGCCGGTCTGCATCGCGTTCAAGCGTTGGGCGTACGGCATCCCAAACCATCTCTTGTGCATTTACGCGCAGCCCGGAATAGAACTTGAAATACAGGTCCGGCTTCATCGCCTTATGCACATCCTGACCTGTTTCTGCTGGCTTTTCCATTTTTGGGGCAATTGCAACTTCGTAGTGCTGCTTCATGGTGTTTGCCATGTCATTGAGGACGCGGGCGCGCAGCGCTGACACAAAGTCTTGCCGCGCCCATTCATCGCGCGAGGGTTGCAGCTTCAAATCATGGGAGACGTGTTTACTCATAAATCTTGCCTTGACTTAGTTTGCGAGCGTGTTTGCGACTATTATAGACCACGAAAAGCTGTACTTTGACATTTGTCAATCCACTAGCGGGGATCGCCGCGACATGTGCGCCTCCGCGCTCTGGATTGCCATTTGTCAAGGGCCTTATACCCGCAACAGTCATCCTGAAGGAGTGCGGCAATGCCAATACGAGGACGCCTTGTGCATTGGGTTTTTGCAATCATTGCCCTGGCCGCGTCAGTGCTATGGTGGCCCGCATCTTCGCCGGCTGCAAACACGCTTCAATATACGCCGGAAGATTGGCAGCGGCACGTGGTGCGTGATATTATGCCAAATTTTATGACGGCGCAGGCTTTGGGCGATCCGGTGGGCAACTTCCAGTCGCGCCGCTGCGATGCACAAACTGATGTCCCAAGCGGCACAACGCCAGCGCCGCGCGCACGTTGCATTTCTTCTGGTAGGTACCAGCGTAACCAGCCGCTTGTCGGCCAGTCACGCATGATATTTACCTATGCTGCTGCCTTTCATATGACCGGTGATGTCCGTTACCTCGATATCGCTAAGCGCGGCACGCAGTATTTGTTTGCCCACTACATCAATGACAATGGCCTATTTCATCAGAACGTTGACCGGTATAAGCGTACCCCTTCGCCGCAAAAAAGCACGTCTTCGCAAATGCAAGCCTATGGGCTTATTGGCCCAGCCCTGCTTTATACGGTCACACATGATGCGGAGCTGCTGGACCGCCTTGTGACCATTATCCGCGCCATGCAACAGCTGCACAGCGGCAGCGATCCTGGGTGCTACACCAATACGCAGAATGCCTCAGGCTTTAGTCCACGGCTACCCGATCACTTGGATCATTTAAATGCATATCGGACCTTGTTGGCGCGCCAACAAGGTCCCGCCCTTGCGGCGGCTTACGGAATTACAAATCTGCAAACGCTGGCGTGTATAGACACGCATTTTTATGATCCGGCACAAACACTTTACCGCGTTAAAGTGCTAAATGCGCCCGAGCCGGCGATTGATTTTGGGCATACGATAAAGACGCTGTGGTTTGCCGAAATGGTTGCTCAAAAAGCTGCAGCTTTCGAACTGTTTAAGGCATACCGGGCGCGCGCCGATGCCGTTTTGCGCCAGGCTTTCTTGCCTAAAACAGGCAGCTGGGCAACTGGCTATGACACTGGCAAGCAACTTGATCCAAGTTCAACATGGTGGGTGTCAGCTGAATTGTCTCAATATGCAGCCTTTCGCGCCCTCACTGACGATGCGTTTGTGCCAATGCTCAATGCGGCAAATCAGTTCTGGCTGACAACGATGGTGGATAAAAACGCAGGCGGTATCTGGGCGCGCTACCGGCCAGAAATCGGTCCTGATCTGGCGCGCCCAAAGTATCGTGAATGGAAGGCCGGGTTCCACGTGCTGGAACATGCGCTCATAAACTACATCGTCGCGTCTTATCTGCTGCGCGGCGAGGCCGTATTGTTTTACGCGGCAGGGCAAAATGATGCAGCGCGGTATCACTCTGCCTATCTGTTTCCAGCCACGCTGAAAAAAACAGCGCCGGTCGAAGGCTCTGAAGCGCACATTGTGAAAGTGAGCTATACCAATGTAGGCCATCTGCCTTAGGTGGGTGTTGCATGTACAAACCAACCGAGTAAAAAACCGAATGTGTCGGTTTGCAACCAGACCAGTGATAGGGAATGCGCAATGAGGATCTCAAAAAAGCTGTGGTGGATTGGATTGCCACTCGCAACGATTGCTGTGGGCCTGGCATTTGGATTGAAATCCTTCGCAAATCCAGGTCCCAAAATGCCAAACCTAACGGCGGCGCAGGCCGGCGTGAAGGTGGTGACCTTGGCGCGCGGTTTGGAAAACCCCTGGGGCCTTGCGTTTTTGCCGAATGGCCAACTTTTGGTCACTGAAAAGCCAGGCCGGCTTCGCTTCGTTGACAGCGCCGGCACACTGTCTGAGCCAATCACCGGTCTGCCGGCCATCTCCACCGATGCGCAAGGCGGGCTCCTTGGCCTTGCCCTCGACCCTAATTTTGCAAGCAACCAACGTATCTATATGAGTTTTTCAGAGCCCGACCCCGACATGCCCGAGCGCAATGGAACAGCGGTGCTGCGCGCGCGGCTGAGCGGCGCAGCACTCACCGAAGTAACTGTGATCTGGCGTCAAGCGCCAAAAATGGAATCTGATTATCACTTTGGGTCTCGCTTGGTGTTTGACCGCGAAGGCTATCTCTACGTGACGACAGGCGAGCGCTACATCGGCATGAAAGACGCGCAAAAGACCAACAATGCGATTGGCAAAGTGGTGCGTATCACCACAGACGGCGCGCCCGCGCCCGGCAACCCGTTTTTGCAGGATGCGGCGGGTTTTGACGAAGTGTTTAGCTATGGACACCGTAACTTACAGGGCGCCGCACTGCACCCTGAGACTGGAGTTTTGTGGACCCATGAGCATGGCCCGCGCGGCGGCGACGAGCTCAATATTATTCGCCCGGGCCGTAATTATGGCTGGCCGGAAATCACCTACGGCATTGATTATGATATGAGTACGATAACCGAATATACAGCCAAGCCTGGCATGGAACAGCCGATCCATTACTGGGTGCCGTCGATCGCACCATCTGGAATGACGTTTTATACCGCTGATAAATACCCTGGCTGGAAGGGCAATATCCTGATTGGCTCGCTTGCTCACAGTCGCTTGGTCCGGCTCGTGATCGAAGGCGAAAAGGTTATGCAAGAGATACAGATGCTTGGCGAACTAGAGGAACGGCTGCGCGATGTGGTGCAAGGACCAGATGGCTACATTTATTTACTCACCGACAACGAAGACGGGCGTATCTTAAGGCTTGACCCGGCAGCTTAATCCGCGCTGGCTGGCGCTTGGCTTTAGTGCGGCGTGCCTGTGCGGCGTCGCAGGCGCGTTGTCTATCGCGGATGGACCATTTCGCTTGATAGGCGCGGGGCTTGCCTGTTGGCTAAGCTGGGCATCTTATGTGGATGCCCGGCGCTATCTTCTCCTTGATATCTACACCTTACCGCTCGCTTTAGCGGGCTTGGGTCTGGCAGCCGTTGGCTTAGGGCCTTCCCTTATCAGCGCAGCAGGTGGTGCGGCGCTTGGCTACGGCGTATTTTGGGCTGTCTCGGCGCTCTATCGCCGGCTGCGTGGGGTGGACGGTTTGGGCCTTGGGGATGCCAAATTGATGTGTGCGGCCGGTGCCTGGTGCGGCGCACTTCAGCTGCCGTTCGTTGTCCTCCTCGGCTCTGTTTCTGCACTGGCGGCTGTTACATTGTTCGCGCTAAGCGGCGCTGTTGTCACTGGCAGCTTAAAGTTACCCTTCGGACCGTTTTTAAGTTTTGGGTTCTTTGTAACGTGGATGGTGTTTGTGGCTGCAGATCATCCTGGTTTTACGGCAACATAAGCGTTTGGCCATTGCGAATAACGCGGTAGCGCAGCGCCCTATCGGCGCGCCACTCATGGGCGAAATCTTCGATATCCTCAGCGTTCACAAAGACCTGGCCGTGTATTTTGGTGATCACATCACCCACTTGCAAAGGCGCGCTATGCAATAGGTCGAAAACCGTGTCGCTGGTGACTGTCAGACCGATGCCGCGGGAACCGTTTGATGCAGGCTCTAGGGCTGTTGCCAGCCGGATCTTCAGTCGCCGGACAGATGAGATTGCTTGTTGCGGGCTTGCGGCTTTCTGTACGCTGCTGGCTTGTTGTGCTGCAGCCTGCGCACTTGCAGTACCGGTCGGTTCTGACTCTGTAAGATCGAGCCATTTGAGCTGGCCATTGTGGCGTATTTGAACGCGCTCTGGGGTGATCTGCAGGACGTCGGTACCTTGGTCTAAGCAGCGCCCCTCAGATACCAACTTTTGTGCGCCGCCGGGCGTATTAAACACCGCGCTGGATGGCCCATCCGGGCGATAAATAATTCCGGTGAGCGTATGTGTGCCAGCGCCTTGATCGGCGGCTTGCGCGCCACCGGCAAGACAGGCCACTGCCGTAGCCCAGAGTGCCAGGTGCCAAGCATTTCGGCGCGCGGCGCGACCTATATATATGAGCGCATTGCAGACTTGAGGCATGGCTAACTGATTCACCTTGCGTTGATCATAATTGGCCCCGTTGTGGCCACTGGTAGCGACCAAAGTCCATGCTGTAATCAAAATTTCATAAATATCAGAACGCTAGGGTTTTGCTTGGTGA
>JBCCLR010000098.1:0-12826 GCA_039026755.1 Pseudomonadota bacterium
AAGAAGGGCCTGGACAACAAAATATGGTCCAGGCGCAACCTGCTCATAGGCTGCATTCAAAAAGCTGAATACCAAGATCAATACACCCAGCGGTATAGCCACCTGTGAAAACCAATTTTTAGGTGCATCGCCATAACGCCCGATGTGCATGAACAACAATGCCGCGTTGAAGGGCAACAACAAGGTGCGCCAAATCGGCCAGATATCATGCCGCTCTACGCTGCGTAACCATTGCCAATTTTTAAACAGCCAAAAGGTCGTATAAAGACCAAAGGTGGCCACCGTCATGATGATGTAAACCGGCACGGATACCGGGTAGAAAATCGCCTCATGGCGCCATTTCACATCTTCAGAAGCAGCACGGGCGAATAAGGCAGAATACATCGCGGTGACGGCAAGCAAGATCACCAGCACAAAAATCGGCTCGACAGCAGTTTGCGCAAGTACGCCATCATGCGATTGCGGATGGGCAAGATCGCCGCGCAGCTCAGGATAGGAAATACCTCGCTCATGATCTGCGCTATGCGACATGGTTTTCGTGCGCTACTATCTCACTTTACACGCATATTAGGGTAGAGCAGAGGCGTTCGGCAAGCAGCGCGAGACATCTCCGCATAAATGTTCGGCGGCGCTCACATGAGGAGGAGGATGTTTTGGACCCAAACGCGGTAACGACCCTGTTCGACAGCTATAGCGCGGCATGGGCCGCGAACGATGGTGCGGCGATCGCTGGCCATTGGGATGGCACCGATAATGCTATTTTCTATAAAGCTGAAGAGATTGCGCATGTGTTCACCAGTTGGGAGGAGATCACCCAATATTGGGCGCATAATGAGAGCTTTCATGACCGTGTGCGCCTTGCGTTCTCTCATCCGCAAATTCGCCCGCTCCCCGGCGGCTATGCGATGGTGATTGTCAACATGCGCTGGGATATTGCTTTTGCCAGCGGGAAAGACACGTTTGAAGGAGAAGACTTCGCGCATGGCGGCAAAGCCATGGGCGGGGTCAATCACACGCTCTGTTTGATTAAGGAGACGCCGGGCGGCTTAAAGTTTTGCGGCTGGTCGGAAACGCCAGATGCACCGATAACCTATGTGGGCCGCATGTATGAATGGGCGGCAAGCCCGGATTTTAAGCGCCAATAGGACTTGCGATTTTAAGCGGCCGCCGCTATAGACGCGGCTTCCAGCGGGCTGGCCAGGTCGGGCTGCCATGTCGGCTGATGAAATGAAACCCCTAGTAGGATGCATGAAATGCCCAAGATGAAGACCAAGAGTGGGACCAAAAAGCGGTTCCGGCTCACCGCCTCAGGCAAGATCAAACGCGGCCAAGTTGGCAAGCGCCACGGCATGATCAAACGCTCTAACAGCCAAATTCGCAAACTGCGCGGCACCAAGGTGATGTCTGCTTCAGACACCAAATTGGTCAAGCAGTATATGCCCTATTCGCGCTAAGGAGACGGACACATGGCACGCGTAAGCCGTGGGGTGACCACGAAAGCAAAACATAAAAAAGTTCTTGAGCAGGCAAAAGGCTATTATGGCCGCCGCAAGAACACCATCCGAGTGGCCAAGCAGGCCGTTGATAAGGCGCATCAATATGCCTATCGCGATCGCAAGGCACGCAAGCGCACCTTCCGCAGCTTGTGGATTCAGCGCATTAACGCCGGCGCACGCGAACACGGCCTGACCTATGGCAACTTTATGCACGGCCTGAAGCTGGCGGAGATTGAGATCGACCGTAAAGTGCTGTCCGATCTTGCCATTCGCGAGCCGGAGGCCTTTAAAAGTCTGGTTGATCAGGCCCAAGCAGCGCTCGACAGTAAAGCCGCCTAGACAGCGGCGATAGAGACGCTAGGAAGGGCCTCTCGGGGCCCTTTTTTTATTGTGGATATGAATGATGGCAGATGCAGCCCAGCTTAAAGCAGATTTAGAGACCCAGATCGCCGGGGCCGATAGCCTTGATGCGCTGGAAGCGATCCGTGTGGGCGCGATTGGCAAAAAAGGCTCGGTCAGCGCGCTCATGAAAACACTTGGCAAAATGACGCCTGAGGAGCGCCAGGTCGAAGGTCCAAAGCTGAATACTCTGAAGCGCGACGTGGCCGAGGCGATTACGGCGCGTAAAACGGTTTTGGAAGATGCGGCGCTTGAAGCGCAGCTGGCCAATGAACGCGTTGATACGACTTTGCCAGTTGATCTGCCGCCGCAGGGCAGCATCCACCCGGTCAGCCAAGTGATGGATGAGCTGGCTGAAATATTTGCCGATATGGGCTTTGCGGTTGCTGAAGGGCCTGAGATCGAAGATGAGTTCCATAACTTCGATGCATTGAATATCCCTGCGCATCACCCTGCCCGGGCGATGCACGATACGTTCTATTTTCCAGAAGCCGAAGACGGCAGCCGCATGCTGCTGCGCACGCACACCAGCCCTGTACAAATCCGAACCATGCTGCGCGAGGAGCCGCCGATCCGCATCATTGCGCCAGGCAAAACCTATCGCTCTGACTCCGATGCTACGCACACGCCCATGTTCCATCAGGTCGAAGGCTTGGTGATTGAGGAGGGCATTCATATGGGCCACCTCAAGGGCTGCTTGGAAGCGTTTGTGAAGGCGTTTTTCGAAGTTGATAATATCAAAATGCGGCTGCGGTCGAGCTTCTTCCCGTTCACAGAGCCATCAGCGGAGATGGACATCGCCTGCAGTTTTGAAGGCGGCGCGTTGAAAGTGGGGGAAGGTGATGATTGGCTGGAAATTCTTGGCTGCGGCATGGTGCATCCACGCGTGCTTCAGGCCTGCAATCTAGACCCCCAGCGCTATCAAGGCTTCGCCTTTGGCTGCGGTATCGACCGGCTTGCCATGCTGAAATACGGCATGACGGACCTGCGCCCGTTTTTTGATGCGGATCAGCGCTGGCTGTCGCATTACGGTTTTTCCCCATTTGATATGCCCACCCTGGCAGGAGGGTTGTCGAAATGAAGTTCACACTTGAATGGCTGCAGAGCCATTTAGACACGTCGGCCAGCCTGCAAGAGATTTGTGATGCGTTGACGGACATGGGCCTGGAAGTTGAAGGCATCGAGGATCCAGCAGCTAAATTTGCAGCCTTTACAGCGGCTTATGTGAAAGCTGCTGTCAAGCATCCCGATGCGGACAAGCTGCGCGTGTGCACGGTCGAAACCAAAGACGGCGAGAAACAAATCGTCTGCGGCGCGCCCAATGCACGGGCGGGTATGACGGCGGTGTATGCGCCGGTTGGCGCGTATGTGCCCGGTATAGATGTCACACTGACCAAGGCGAAAATCCGCGGCGTTGAGAGTTTTGGCATGCTGGTGTCAGAGCGTGAACTTGAACTGTCAGATGAACATGACGGCATCATCGATCTAGACGCTGGTCCTGCGGTCGGAACGCCCGTGGCAGAGATTCTGGGCGTTAATGATCCTGTCATTGATATCGCCATCACACCTGATCGAGCTGATTGCAACGGCGTGCGCGGTATTGCGCGCGACTTGGCTGCGCGCGGTCTCGGCACCTTAAAGCCCTATCACATTCCGCACATTGCGGGCGAGAGAGATCCTGGGCGCGGCGTGTTCCTTGATTTTGATGGTGGCGATAATACGCCGTGCCCGTATTTTGTCGGGCGCCTGGTCACCGGCGTTAAAAACGGCGCGTCGCCGGAGTGGGTACAGCGCCGGCTCAATGCAATTGGCTCTAAGCCGATTAGCGCACTGGTTGATATTACCAATTATGTGTCCTTCGATTTGGGCCGCCCGCTGCACGTTTTTGATGCTGATAAACTGTCAGGCAACGTTGGCGCACGCTTGGCAAAGCGGGGTGAAACCCTCGACGCCCTCAATGAGAAAACATACACGCTTGATGAGACGATGACGGCGATTGTGGATGACAGCGGCGTTGTCGGGCTTGGCGGGGTAATGGGCGGTATGCCAACGTCGGTCTCAGGTGAGACCGTGAATGTGTTTATCGAATCTGCCTATTTTGACCCCGCGCGCACGGGCAAAACCGGCCGTAAACTGGCCCTTGAGTCCGATGCCCGCTACCGTTTTGAGCGCGGCGTCGACCCTGCTTTTGTTGATGATGGGATGGCTGTCGCGACGCAGATGGTCCTAGATTTTTGCGGTGGTACGCCTTCAAAGATCGTGACCGCTGGCGCGCCGCCGCTGCGCCGACATATGGTGGCGTTTGACCCCAGCCATGTCGAGCAGCTTGCCGGCATCGCTGTCGACGCTGATGATGCTCTTGCGATTTTGAAAGACCTTGGGTTTTCGATCGCTTCTGAGACACCGCCATATGCGATTGGCGTTCCAGAATGGCGCGGCGATATTGATGGCAGCGCCGATTTGGTTGAAGAGGTAATGCGCATTAAGGGCCTTGATGCGGTGCCAAATACGCCGCTGCCGCGATCTGTAGGAATTGCCAAGCGCACCTTGTCCGCTGGGCAGCGGCGCGAACGCAGCCTGCGCCGCACGCTTGCCGCCAGCGGCCTTAATGAAGCCATTACCTATGCGTTTATTAAAGACAGCGAAGCGGCAGCTTTTTTAGAAGGCGGCGCACTCATTGCCCTGGCCAATGCCATTTCCAGCGACATGACGACCATGCGGCCAAGCCTATTGCCCGGCCTTTTGCGCGCGGCCCAAACCAATTTAGATCGCGGCCAAAGCCAGGTGTCTTTGTTTGAACTTGGCCGTGCCTTCCGCGGCTTTGGGCCAACAGACCAGCCGGTTGAAGCGGCAGCTGTTCTCGCCGGCCAAGCGGTGCCCAGATCATGGTCGAAGGCGGCTGCCAGCTATAGCGTTTTTGATGCCAAATCGCTCGCGCTCATCGGGCTCAAGGCGCTTGGCGCGCCGGTGGAGAAATTGCAAGTCTTCGCGAGCGTGACAGGGCATGGGCCGCGCGCGGTGTTTCATCCCGGGCAGGCGGGCGAGTTGCGGCTGGGTCCTAAAAATACGCTCGCCCGCTTTGGCTTGATCCATCCAAAAATCACCAAGCAATTCGGCGTGTCTGGCCCGGTGGCTGCCGTGGAATGGTTGATTGAAAACGCGCCCCAGCCAAAGCGCGCGTCAGGCGCCACAAAAACTGCGCTAAAGCTTGAAAATCTGCAGCCCGTTGAGCGTGATTTTGCCTTTATCGTCAGTGCCGAAACACCGGCGCAATCGCTTGTCAAAGCTATTCAGGGCGCTGATAAAACGGCGATTACCAACGTGCAGGTTTTCGATCGTTACGATGGCGTAGGCCTTCAGCCTGGCACGGTTTCTCTTGGCGTGTGTGTGACCCTGCAGCCGCGCGGCGAAAGCTTTACCGAGGCTGCGCTTGACGCGCTTGCCCAAAAAATCACCAAAGCCGCTGAAAAATCCACCGGTGCCACCCTGCGCGCTTAACGCTTCTTTGACGTTACCGCGTTAACTTTTGGTACGCGGAATGGATTGTCTCTACTGGAGCATGCGCACGCATGGCGTTTACGTTAAAACAAAAGCTACATGCCTGGTGGGAGGGCTATGACCTCGATGCTTTGGAGGCAGCGCGAGCGCGCAGCCAAGTCTCTGACCGCGATGACGATGTGTCTGAAGAAGAGCCCGTGGTTGACCCCAACGTCATGGAGCCCGACTGGATCGCGTTTTTGCAGATGCTTTGGGGGACTGGGCATATGCGCCCGGGCACACGCGATTATTATCTCAATGACAGCAAGGTGATGCTGCTGACTGACTCGACCACTGTGATAGAGCTTGGTGCTGGCCTCGGAGCGTATGGCCGCGTCATTGGTGAAGCAAATATCTGCTACGTCGATTGTTATGAAGCGCACGACCTGACGGTCGAAACGTCCGAGAAATGTCCAGCCAGCGCGGAAGAGCGTAAATTCACCAGCTACTCTCTTTTGCCCGACGGTGAACTGCCAAGCGACCGGAAGTATAATCGGGTGCTGAGCAACCGGTTTTTACACCGCATGGAAAATCCACTCGGCACCTTGCAAAATATTAAGGCGCTGCTCAAAGAAGATGGTTCAATTTTGCTGAATGAATACACCGCTGGCGCTAAGGGGCTGCTCGATGAAGAGACCCAAGCGATTATGGATGGCTTCGCAGCGCCGCATGCCCTGATTAGCCGTGATGTGTATGTAACGGCGCTTGAAGAGATGGGCTTTGAAGTGCGCACCATTGAAAATCGCAGCGCTGAGCACCTGGCCCATATCGCAGCCGGTTGGCTGCAAATGGATCAGCGCGTATCCGATGAAGACGCTAAGTTTGATATTGCCAAATATGGCCGCTTCATTGCACAGGAGACCAATCGCTGGGCTGCAATGTCAAAAGCGCTCAAAGAGGGTCGGCTGGAATATTCACGCATCTTCGCTTTGCGCAAGTAAGCCAAATATGGCCTGACTGCGATAAAAAGGGCGCTAGCACCGTGTCCGTCGCAATGATACATCAACGCCATGACCCAAATGCCCAACATCCGCAATTTCTCAATCATTGCGCATATTGATCACGGCAAGTCGACTCTTGCCGATCGGCTTATCCAAATCTGCGGCGGCCTAACCGACCGCGAGATGAAAGCCCAGGTGCTTGATAATATGGATATCGAGCGCGAGCGCGGCATTACAATTAAAGCGCAGACGGTCCGGCTGTCCTACAAGGCCAGAGACGGCGAAACTTATGTGCTCAACATCATGGATACGCCAGGCCACGTTGATTTCGCCTATGAAGTGTCGCGCTCACTGGCAGCCTGTGAAGGCTCGATCCTGGTGGTTGACGCCAGCCAGGGTGTTGAAGCGCAGACCCTTGCCAACGTGTATCAAGCAATTGAAAACGATCATGAAATGGTCGTGGTGCTCAATAAGATTGATTTGCCAGCGGCTGAGCCCGAGCGTGTGAAGCAACAAATCGAAGATGTGATCGGCCTCGATGCGTCGGGCGCCGTTGGGGTGTCGGCAAAAACCGGGCTCAATGTACCTGAGGTGCTTGAAGCCATTGTCACCCAGCTACCAGCGCCGGCCGGTGACCCCCATGCACCGTTGAAAGCCATGCTGGTCGATAGCTGGTATGACCAATATCTGGGTGTGGTGGTGCTCATTCGCGTGGTCGATGGCCAGATCAAAAAAGGCATGCAAATCCGTATGATGAATGCGGGGACAGACCATCAGGTCGAGCGCGTTGGGGTGTTTGAGCCCAAGCCTGAAAGCGTGGACGTGCTTGGCCCTGGCGAGATGGGCTTTTTTACTGGCGCGATCAAAGAAGTTGCTGAAACCAGTGTGGGCGATACGATTACGGAGACCAAGCGGCTCACCAACAGCCCCCTTCCCGGATTTAAGCCATCGCAGTCCGTTGTCTTTTGCGGTCTTTTTCCATCCGATGCCAATGACTTTGAACGGCTCCGTGATTCGCTGGCGAAGCTGCGGCTCAATGATGCCTCCTTTGAGTATGAGACGGAGACTTCAGCAGCGCTCGGTTTCGGCTTTCGCTGCGGTTTTTTGGGGATGCTGCATCTTGAGATTATTCAAGAGCGCCTGTCGCGCGAGTTTGATCTCGATCTCATCACCACTGCCCCGTCCGTGATTTACAAACTCACCATGACCGATGGCGAAATGCTGGAACTGCACAATCCGGCGGACATGCCAGACCCGGTGAAAATTGATTTTATCGAAGAGCCGTGGATTGAAGCAAACATCCTGGTGCCCGATGAACATTTGGGAGCGGTGCTGAAACTGTGCCAAGACCGCCGTGGTATCCAAAAGAACCTCACCTATGTGGGCTCTCGCGCCATGGCCGTGTACGAGCTGCCGCTGAATGAAGTGGTGTTTGACTTTTATGACCGGCTAAAATCGGTCTCTAAAGGCTATGCCAGCTTTGATTACCAAATGCTGGGCTACCGGATTGGTGATTTGCAAAAGATGAGCATTTTGGTGAATGCCGAACCTGTCGACGCGTTGTCGATGATCGTGCACCGGGAAAAAGCTGAAGCGCGTGGCAGGGCTTTATGTGAGCGCTTGAAAGACCTTATTCCGCGCCACCTGTTTAAAATTCCGATCCAAGCCGCACTTGGCGGCAAAATCATTGCACGCGAGACCATCGCTGCCTTGCGTAAGGATGTAACCGCGAAATGCTATGGCGGTGATGTGAGCCGCAAAAAGAAGCTGCTGGAGAAGCAGAAAGAAGGCAAAAAGCGGCTGCGTCAGTTTGGTAAGGTCGATATTCCGCATGATGCCTTTATTCAAGCGCTGCGCATGGGCGATGAGCGCTAGTGCGTCGGTCTGCTTGGCAGTCGAACGTACACCAGCCGAGGCAATTGCCAGAGCATGGCTTTGCCCGGTTGCAACTTCACTTTTCGAAGCTATAGTGCCGGCGCGGCAAGGTAGCCGCTCTTACGGAGTCGTGGCCGAGCGGTTTAAGGCGCACGCCTGGAAAGCGTGTTGGGGGCAACCCCTCGAGGGTTCGAATCCCTCCGACTCCGCCATGTTTTTTGGGCTACCGCGCGGTCGGGCTGCTTGAGCCTGAGGCGCAGAGTTTCATCTCCTTGAATTAGCGCTGTTTGTTTTGAGCGGTTTTTTCCGTAAGGCTTTGCTGCGCCGGGCAATAGCTTTTGCTTATCGCAGCTGCGCACTTTCAATTTCTCTTTGGCATGTCGCCGGTTTTTTATTTGGTGGTTCACGTTTTTAATTGGCCGTTCACGGAGCCGAGAAACACGCTTGTCTATTGTTGTGACCGATATTAAGCGCACCGCGCTGCCCATCGTTAAAGCTTACGCTGATCAAAGGCTTAGCGTTGCAACGGTGCATGAGGCGCAGGGGCGCACAGGCCTGCTGGCGGCGGCGATCAACCCGATTTATCCTGGTGCGTATGCTGCGGGGCCCGCTGTTACGATTTCCGCGCCGCCTTGTGATAACTGGATGATCCATGTGGCGGTGGAGCAGTGCCAAGCGGGTGATATCTTGGTGCTGGCGCCAACATCACCATCGGATGCTGGATACTTTGGCGATCTCTTGGCCACATCACTCCTGGCGCGCGGCGTTAGGGCATTGGTGATTGACGCTGGTGTGCGCGACACGAAAGACCTTACTGAGATGCAGTTTCCCGTGTGGTCTAAATGCATCCATTCCCAAGGCACCGTAAAAGAAACGCTGGGAAGTGTGAATGTGCCTGTGGTCTGCGCCGGGCAGGTGGTCAATCCAGGAGATTTAGTCATCTGCGATGACGATGGCGTGGTGGTGGTGGCGCGTGAGGATGCGCCAAACGTGCTGGAAAAATCACTGGCACGTGAAGCAGCCGAGGCGGACAAACGCCGCCGGTTGGCAGCGGGTGAACTTGGTCTTGATATTTACAATATGCGCCCGCGGCTTGCTGAAAAAGGCCTTAAATACGTCCGCCAAAGTACGGGCGTATGACCTTGCGTGCGATCCCGGCGACGTTGATGCGCGGCGGGACCTCTAAAGGCCTTTATTTTCATCAGCAAGACTTACCCACTGACACAGCTACCCGCGACCGGGTTTTATTGGCTGCAATGGGTTCGCCCGATGTCCGGCAAATTGACGGCGTTGGCGGCGCGCATCCGCTCACCAGCAAAGTCGCTATCTTGTCGCCCAGCGCGCGCGACGATGCTGATGTTGACTATCTTTTTCTACAGGTTTGTGTTGATAGGGCGGACGTTTCAGCGGCGCAGAACTGCGGCAATATCCTGGCCGGCGTTGGTCCCTGGGCTATCGAAAATGGCTTGGTCGGCGCCGCTGGCCCGATTACGCAGGTGCGCATTCATATGGTGAATACCGGGGCTCTTGCCGTAGCATCCGTGCCCACGCCTGGTGGTGAGGTCGATTATACCGGCACGGCCCAGATTGACGGTGTACCGGGGACAGCTGCACCCATTTCGCTCGATTTTTTAGATATTGCCGGGGCGACGTGCGGCGCCCTGCTGCCCACCGGCAACGTGATCGATACTGTGAACGGTGTTGAGGTGACCTGTATTGATAATGGGATGCCTGTGGTTGTCCTGCGGGCGGTTGATTTTGGCCTTAGTGGCCAAGAACCGCCGCCGCAGCTTGAAGCGAATGACGCTTTAAAGCGCCGTATTGAAGCGATCCGGCTTACCCTTGGGCCGCGCATGCAGCTGGGGGACGTCTCACAAAAAACAGTTCCGAAAATGACCTTGGTATCCCCGCCAGTCTCTGGCGGCGCGGTGTCAACGCGCAGTTTTATTCCGCACCGCGTGCACGAGGCGATCGGCGTGTTGGGGGCCGTGAGTGTTGCAACGGCATGCGTTTTGCCTGGCTCGGTGGCACAGGGCATTGCGCATGTGGGTGTGCAGCCGCTGAAGATAGAGCATCCAACTGGATGCTTTTCTATTGAGCTTGAATTCGACGCCAGCGCTTCACCATTTCATGTGCAGCGTTCGGCGCTTATCCGCACGGCGCGCAAGCTTATGGCTGGCGCCGTTTATGTACCAGCCTCAGCATGGCCTGCGCCATGACCGGGCCGCGCAGAATATGTCTGGTTGGGCTAGGTGAAGTGGGCCAGATCTTAGCGGATGATCTCATGCAATTGGGCTGCAGCATCTCTGCTTGGGACGAGCAGTTTTGCGACGCGGAAAGTGGCCCAGCCCGCGCGGCGGCGCAGCGTGGTTTGGCCGTCCATAGCAGCGCTGCGCAGGCGTGCGAGAACGCCGATATGATCGTCTGCGCTGTTACCGCGGCACAAACCTGCGCTGCTGCTGAAACACTCAGCGCCCATATTCCATCGCGTGCATGGTTTATCGATATGAACTCCGCCGCACCCACAGCCAAACAGCGCGCCGCAAACATCATCAACGGGGCGGGCGGGCGCTACATAGAAGCGGCTGTAATGTCACCGATTGGCCCAAAAAGGTCCGCTACATCCATGCTTCTTGGCGGGCCACATGCGGCTGCATTTTTGCCAATCGCACAGCCACTTGGCTTTACTGGAATGCGGGTGTTCTCTGGTGACTATGGCCCTGCGTCAGCGGCCAAAATGTGTCGCAGCGTGATGATCAAAGGGGTCGAGGCGCTGCTCACTGAAGCCTTGGTTGCGGCCCGCCATTATGGTGTTGAAGAGACGGTCATCGGGTCACTGGATGATTTGTTTCCAGGGCCAGACTGGTTGCAGCTCGCGCCCTATATGATGTCGAGGTCAATTGCGCACGGCAAGCGCCGCGGCGAAGAAATGCGCGAAGTTGCCAAAACGATAGCAGATGCCGGCATCGCGCCGCTCATGAGTGAGGCCTGCGCGCAGCGCCAGGACTGGGCCGATCAGCGCATTACGGGTGATTTGGTGCCCCTTGCGCGCATGCTTGATGCGCTGCTCAAAACAAAAGACAGACAGATGACTGAGGGGTCTGCTTCGTAAGTTTAAGGGGTTTAGCGCCGTCCGGGTGCTCGAGAATTGCACAATCGTTTTTTCAGGGATGTAACGCGCGTGTTTACTCCGCGTTGATTCACATTAGTTCACGCGCATGATATGCGCATAAAGCAGGGCGGGTATGGATTTAATCGCTTCTTTCGCTGCGAGCTTCTTCAATCAGCTCCAGTCTCCGACACTTGCCTTTTTGATTGGCGGCATGGCGATCGCTGCGGCAGGCAGCAAGCTGTCCATTCCCGATGCAGTGTATCGCTTCATTATTTTTGTGCTGCTCATGAGTATAGGGCTGGATGGCGGTATGGAGATTCGCGATGCGGATCTTGCCGCGCTGGCTTTGCCCGCGTTGTTTGCCATCCTCATTGGCTGTATTTGCGTTTTACTGGGCGCTGTTACGTTGGCGCGTCTGCCTGGCATCGCGCGTGATGATGCGCTCGCCACATCCGGTTTGTTTGGCGCTGTCAGCGCATCCACGCTGGCGGCGGGCATGGTGGTGCTCGATGAAAAAGCGATCCCTTTTGAAGCCTGGACGCCGGCGCTTTACCCATTCATGGATATTCCCGCGCTGGTGCTCGCCATTGTGCTGGCCACGCTGCACGCGCAAAAGTCCAAAGGGGCTGATGGGCAATACGGCGTGGGCCAAATTATTGTCGATAGTCTGCGCGGCTCGGCGCTATCGGCCCTTATCCTTGGTATGGTGATTGGCCTACTGGCCCAACCAGGGCAGGTGTATGAAGAGTTTTACGAGACCTTGTTTCGCGGATTTCTGTCCATTCTCATGTTGGTGATGGGGATGGAAGCGTGGTCTCGGTTGGCGGCGCTTAGGCGTGTTGCCCATTGGTACATGCTCTATGCTTTTTTTGCCCCCATTGTGCACGGGCTGATTGGCTTTGCGCTTGGCTGGGTTGCCCATGAAGTGGTCGGGCTCAGCCCGGGCGGGGTGGTCATCCTTGCTGTGATATCCGCGTCGAACTCCGATATTTCTGGTCCGCCGACGCTGCGCGCTGGCATTCCAGGAGCAAATCCATCCTCTTATATTGGTGCCTCCACAAGCATTGGGACGCCTGTTGCCATTGCGCTGTGTATTCCGCTTTTCACCACGCTTGCCGGCGTGGTATTTGCACAGTAGATCGCCGATGGCTAAGGAGCGTTCCATGTTTCACCCGGCAACCAAGGTAACCATTATTGCAGAGCAATTGCTGCAGGATAAGCTAATTGATGCGATCGAAGCAGCTGGCGCTAAGGGCTATACAATCGTCGATGGCAGCGGCAAGGGCCAACACCTCACCCGCGCCAGTGATCGTGCGGTGATTGTCAGTGATTTTAGTATCATCCGCATTGAAGCCATCATGGCGGATGACGCGCAGGCGCACGCTTTGGCAACCGATGTGCGTGATCGATTTTTCACGCAGCAGTCTGGGATTGTTTACTTATCGCAGATCGAAATCATCGAGCGC
>JBCCLR010000099.1:0-12809 GCA_039026755.1 Pseudomonadota bacterium
GCTGAAACGGCTTTCGGAAGGGATGCCAGACCTGCATGACCGGCCCGTACCGGCGGCTGTTGTGGTAACCGTGGTTACTTTGGGCGCGGCGGTTGGCCTCTATGTATGGCAGCATGACGCTCCTGTGCGCTCATCGGGCGCAAAGTCACCATCCGTGCCGGCACAGCGCGGCGACGTGCCGGCGCGTGATTTTGACGGCCTGATGGCGCTCGGTCAGCAGCGCTTTAACGCTGGCAATCACGCCGGCGCGTTTGACGCCTATGAAGCAGCAAGCGCGCGCGCGCCGGGCCGGGTGGAAGGGTGGCTGGCCCAAGGTGAAGCTCTCGTTGCCGCTGAAAAAGGCGAGATATCGCCAGCGGCCATGCTGGCTTTTGCACGTGCTGAGCAGCTGAGCCCGGGTAATCCGGTATCACAGTATTATTCCGGCCTTGAACGCTTGCAGCAGGGCGATGCCGCAGCCGCGCAAGCCATTTGGCTGAGCTTAAAAGCACGGTCCCAGCCGACGGCGCCGTGGACGGCGCAGCTCGATCGCGGCCTTGCGGTGGCAGCACGCACGCTGGGACAGGAGCCGCCAGGCGCTCAGACCCAAATCGGTGCTGCGCAAATACAAGGCATGGTCGAGGGCCTTGCGGCGCGGCTTGAGGATGACCCGGATGACCCGGAAGGCTGGCTGATGCTGGCCCGGTCTTATCTGGTGCTCAAACGGCCTAGCGATGCGCGCGCTGCGCTTGACCGCCTTGCCGGGCTTGGTGATGTGAGCGATGCGATCGCCGCGCAAGCGCAGACATTGCGCCAGCGCCTTGCTGCCCAATAATTTTTATAAAATTTTAATCACATTGTTTGAGGCAGCGTTAGGATTTTCTCTGTAGTTTTAGGCGTTGGTGGAGAAAACGTAGAAAACGAAGCACCACCCCACTTGGGATAGAGACATGAAAATCGCTGGCCAAAGTTTTGCGTTTTTAACGCAACTCAGCCAAGACAATCAAAACAAAGCGGCAAGCAGCGCGGATGAGCGCATTGCCAAACGCGCTGCCGTGCGCGCGCAGCGCATCGAGGCCGCGCGCGCCGCGCAACAAGATGAAGTGCGCAAGGTTCAAGGCAAGTCGTTTAAAGACGAACTGAACGCCAAAACAGGCCGCGGCAGATCAGATTTTTCAGGCGCGGCAAAGCGCGAAGCGCTCGGCGCCCGGCCACAAACCCCGCCGCCGCCCGGCAATGTAGTGAATATCCTCATCTAAAGCGCGCGGCACATCGTGCCACGCATCTTCGCTGCCGGTCGCAGCACTGGTTGGAGCATAGGCTCGATTGTCTCAGCCGTTCATGGATGCGCTCAACCAGCCCATTTGCCGGGATACCAAGGGTTGCAACTGCCTTGCGCTGGGGTCGACCCGGGACGAAATAATTATAAATACGTTAGAGCAACCGCCGCAATTTTGAAGTCAGGAAGGTTTGGGAATGATCAAGATGCTTGCCCTCACTGGAGGCGCATTGACCATTGCTGCTGTGGGCGCAGCTTATGCTTGGTCAGTATCCTCAGTGGAGACACCTAACTACCGCGTTGACCGCAGCGACGGTGACTTTGAAATTCGCACATATCCGGCCATGGCGTTGGCGCAGGTGCGGCGCCTCGGCTCGCGCCAAAGCGCGGTCGGCCAGAGCTTTAGGCCGCTCGCCGGCTATATCTTCGCAAAAGAGCGGGCTGGCGATAAAATCGCCATGACCGCACCAGTGGTGCAGTCGGCAGCCGAGGATGGCTGGACTGTATCCTTCATTTTGTCTGCCCCGCTTACCGCCGACACTGCGCCGGCCCCTGCCGGAGATGTACAAATCATCGACCAGCCAGAACGCACGATGGCCGCCATCCGGTTTTCAGGGTCTTGGAGCGATGCGAAGTTTGAGGAGGCCTCACAACGCCTCCAAGCGTGGGTAGAGCAACAAGGTCTAGAGGCGCAAGGCGGTTTTGAATATGGCTATTACAACGACCCGTTCACCCCAGCCTTTATGCGCCGAAATGAGGTTATGGTGCCGGTGCAGCCGCAGACAAACGATGAAAACGTCAGTTAATGCAGCTCAACCTGCGGCGTATACAACCCTGTTGAAGTCCAGCCGCGTTACTAGAACACCTACTCAGCCGCGCGCGGCTCATCGATCATATATTTATTGAGCACAGGGATCTGTGAGCCTGAGAAGACCAGCGTGATGGGCATGACAGCCCAAAGTTTGAGGTTCAGCCATGTTTCGAAGGAAAAGGAGCGCCAGAAAATTTCGTTCAAGACGGCCAAGAAGATGAAAAACAGGCCCCAATTTATTGTCAAAACACGCCAGCCTTTTTCTTCAAGTGGCGGCATGGCGAGGCCGAGCAACATTTTTAGGTACAGCTTTTTAAAGGCGTAGCCGCCGAGCAAGACCACAGCGAACAAGAGATTCATGATAGTTGGCTTGATTTGGATGAACTGCTCATTATCAAAATAGAGCGTTAGCCCGCCGAAAAATAGGACGAAGACAAAGCTGACCCAAAGCATTGGTGCCACATGGCGTGTGGTCAGCCAGCTATAGGCGATCGCAATGGTCATGGCGACCATGAACGCGGCTGTGCCGTACAAAATACCGGCATTGGCCGTTTCCATACCAAAGAACGCAAGGTCTTCAAATTTACCTGCGTACCAATTGACGCCAATGAAGACCAGCAATGGGCCAATCTCAATAATCAGCCGCTGAATTGCGGTCTTTGCATCGTCCTGATAGGCCGGGGGTGTTTTCTCGCTGTCACTCATACGGTTTTATATATCCTCAGCATCGACGCCAACCAGGGCTTTTGCAAAATCTGCGGCATTAAATCGGCGCAAGTCTTCCATACCCTCGCCCACACCAATCGCATGGATGGGTAAGCCGAACTTTTCAGCCGCAGCCACCAACACGCCGCCGCGCGCTGTGCCATCCAGCTTGGTCATGATTAGCCCAGTAACCCCTGCAATATCCTTAAACACCTCAATTTGGTTCAGCGCGTTTTGCCCCGTAGTGGCATCGAGCACCAGCACCACATCATGCGGCGCAGTGTCCATTTGTTTGCCGATGACGCGGCGAATTTTTTCCAGCTCCGCCATCAAATCATCTTTGTTTTGTAGCCGCCCTGCGGTATCGATAAGGAGCACATCCGCGCTGCGCTCACGCGCCAGTCTAACGGCGTCGAAGGCTAAACCTGCCGCATCGCCGCCAATTTTTGTTGTGACAACATCAACATCAAGGCGCTTGCCCCAGACCTTGAGTTGGTCAACGGCCGCCGCGCGAAACGTATCGCCCGCAGCCAGCAAAAGCGATTTGCCATCATCTAAATACGTTTTGCCGAGCTTCGCAATCGTCGTAGTTTTGCCGCCGCCATTGACGCCGACCACCAGCACAACGTGTGGCTGAAGTGCGGTGTCGATCTGCAATGGTTTTTCCAGCGGCTCTAAAATCTCCGTGATTTTCTCGGCAAGCGCGGTTTTCACCTCTTCTGCGGTTATCGCTTTATTATAGCGTTCTTTTGCAAGCCCGGCGCACACCTGTGCCGCCGTCGGCACGCCCAGGTCTGCTATGATCAGCAGATCTTCAAGCTCTTCCAGCGTGTCATCATCCAGCTTGGCTTTGGAAAATATACCGGTGATACCGCTGGAGATTTTGCCTGACGAGCGGCTCAGGCCAGCTTTTAGGCGGCCAAACCAGCCCGGCTTTTTTGCGTCAGCCTCGCTCACCCTGCGGCAATGCCAACAAGGCCGCGGTCATTCACGCTGATAATATCAACATCAATGACGTTGCCGACCGCCATGTGACCCGGCAATTCAACCGGCGCGAAACTTTCGCTATGGCCACGCATGCCGCCGTTCTCTGCACGCTCGATGAGCACGCGTTCACGCGCGCCAATGCGGCTGGTGAAGTAGGCTTGTTTTTGTGCATGGCCCAATGCGCGCAGAGCTTTGGCCCGCTCTTTGCGCACGGGCATAGGCACCTGCGGCATGCGCGCCGCTGGCGTGCCTTCCCGCGCGGAATACGGAAAAACATGCAGATATGTGAGCCGGCAGTCCTCCACCAACCTCAGGCTGTTCTCAAACATGGCATCGGTTTCGGTGGGGAACCCAGCAATGATATCCGCGCCAAATACAATGTCGGGCCGCGCAGCGTGCACCCGCCCGCAGAACGCAATAGCATCTTCGCGCCTATGCCGCCGTTTCATGCGCTTCAAAATCATATCATCGCCTGCCTGCAGGCTCAGGTGGAGATGCGGCATAACGCGCATGTCCCCCGTGATGGCGTCGATAAGCGCGTCATCCACCTCAATGGAATCGATGGAAGAAATGCGCAGGCGCGGCAAGTCCGGCACGAGCTTTAAAATGCGTTGCACCAGCGTGCCAAGTTGCGGCCGCCCTGGCAGGTCAGTGCCATAGCTGGTGAGGTCAACGCCCGTGAGCACCACTTCACGGTAACCTTGACTGACCAGCATTTTAATCTGCTCAATCACTGCGCCAGCAGGCACAGACCGGGAATTGCCGCGGCCATAGGGAATGATGCAAAACGTGCAGCGGTGGTCGCAGCCATTTTGAATTTCCACAAACGCCCGCGCTTTATCGGCAAAGCCGGACACTAAATGGCCTGCGGTTTCTGTCACGGCCATGATGTCGCTTGAGACCACTTTGGGCTGCAAGGTATCAAAGGCAAAGGCAGACGTTTCGGCTTTGTGACTGTTGCCAACAACACGGTCGACTTCGGCCATGCCTGCAAACTGCTCTGGGTCGATCTGCGCCGCGCAGCCGGTGACAATGATTTTCGCATCGGGCCGTTCGCGCCTGGTGCGCCGGATGGACTGCCGTGCTTGCCGAACAGCTTCGCCGGTGACCGCACAAGTGTTGAAAATCACCGTGTCGGTGGCGGTTTCGTCCTGCTGGTTTTCCAACTGGCCGCGCAGGACCTCGCTCTCATAAATGTTGAGGCGACAGCCAAAGGTTATGATGTCCGGTCGTGTCATGCCGGGGTCTTTAATTGATCTTGGGGATTTCCACCATACCCATAAATGCCACGGCGATCGGGCCGGACTGGAGCACATGGTTGTCTGTCATGCGCCAGGCAATCTTCAGCGTGCCGCCCGGTAGTTTCACCTCGGCAATCCTGTCGGTAAGCCCGCGCTGCACGGCAGCCACTTGCGCCGCGCAAGCCGCTGTGCCGCATGCGAGCGTAAGACCCGCGCCGCGCTCCCACACTTTCAGCTCGATCAGCTCGCGATCGATCACCTGCGCGACGCTCACATTCGCTTTTTCCGGAAACAGCGGATGAACTTCGAGTTTTGGCCCTAAAGTGGCCAAATCATACGCCTCGATATCATCCACAAAAAAGATCATATGGGGATTGCCCATGGACACCGCGCTGGGGTTGATGAGCTTGCCTTCGCGGATCGGCAAAGTCATGGTATCCAGTGGCTGAGCCAGCGGAATATCTGCCGCCTCAAGGCCGGGTTCATTCATATCGACGGTAATGCTGCCGTCATCGCCGGGGTTGACCAGAAGCGGGCCAGCATCGGTCTCGATAATGAGATGTTCACGCGGGCCTTCAGCAAACATCAGCCCGCCGACACAGCGCGTGCCGTTGCCGCAGGCTCCAACTTCATCGCCATCGGCATTGAAGTAGCGCAAATACGCATCTCCGCCGAAGCGCGGCGGCTCAATGATCATTAGCTGATCACAGCCAATACCCACATGCCGGTTAGCCAGTACTTTCACCTGCGCAGGGGACAGCTCCAGCGCCTGCTGGCGCGCATCAAACACGGCAAAATCATTGCCGAGGCCATGCATTTTCACAAAGCTGCGGGTCATGCCTTGGCTGGCGGGGGAGGGGCTGAGTGTGGTCATAGCGGGGGATGTAAGCACGATGCCGGCCTAAGTCTAGCGTGTTTGGCTCGATTAAACCCGTTGACGCTGCTCCAACCATGGTATTGCGCCGCCCGGATTTTCTTGGCGGCCACCAGCCGACGTTCTGCGAGCAGCGCCTTTGCCCGGCACCAAAGCGCCGTAAAAAACAGCACTCACTGCTTAAAAAGCTCAGCTTTTGGCCGGCCGCCCCGCCGACAGCCCGAAGCCCGTTAGTGCGCCAATCGTCACGGCGGCAACAGAGGCGATGCTGAGCCAAATGGGGTAAGGCAGCGCGGTGACGTTTGAAATCATGCCAACGATCAAAAACACCGATACAATGACGGCGGGCAGACGGTTTGGCTGCGCATAGTGGGCCGCCACAAACACCCCGCCAGTCGCGCCCATGGCATCGCCCAATAGCCCCCACAAGAGTGCGGGTAGCGGTTGGCTGGCAATATAATTTGCAATCTCCGCCGCCGGCGCGTCTGGGTCATACGCTTTGCCTGCGGGAAACAGCGCGCCGGCCAGTGCCTGCATGATAAGCACAATGAGCACCGCAGCAAGCACGCCGATCACGGTGCTGAGAAGAGAGCGCAACATAAATCGTAAGACCCGCTATGATGAGGCGCTGACATTGTGTCCGGGCGCGTTGATCTGCTTTAAGTCCGTTATTATTGATTGCAACAGAAGATTGATATGTGACTTTGCAATCCGGGTCGTTGTTACATTCAGCCCTGCGGACAAAATGTCGAGCTTGTGTACAGCATCTGGAATAGACGCCGCACTTTGATGGCGCGCCAGATCGATGATGCCGGTCAGCCTTTGTTCGAGCTCCTTTGCGATTTCGACCAACGGTTCTGGCGGTGTTTCCACTGCCGGGTAGAAGACATCATGTAAATCGATATAGGAGAACATCTCCCGTCTTAAGACGGCTAAGTCCACATTTTCCGGTAGGCTCAAGTCTATTGGATCAAATATCCGGTTTCTGGGTGGGGTCTGCGACATCCGCACTGCTCCTTGATGGCAAAAAAATCGAGGCGGATATAAGCCGTGTTAGATAAAGCGGCATGTCACGTAGCTGCGTGACACAGGTGGGCGGCGTTCAGATTTGTAGTTCAATGGCCACACGTCTGGCGCGCTATAAGGTGATCGTGCCGCTGCCAACGCCTTTAATCGCCGCCGTCACGCGATCTGCGACACCAAGTTTTGAAAATATTCGGCGCAGATAGGTATCCACCGTGGCCTGCGACACGCCCATGATTGCTGATATGTCGGCGTTACTTTTGCCGCGTGCAACCCACCTTAAGACACTTTTTTCTTGCGGCGACAGCGATGTCGGTGGGCGTAGTTTTGGCGCCAACACCTCGCAAAATTTTAGGTGCGTTGCTTGGCAGACCCACTGCAACTCTTTTAAAGCGACAATGTTTGACACCTCTGCCTTGTGCGGGTCAAAGCCCAGCCCGACATAGCCATTGCGCCCGCCTGGGCCAAAGACGGGGATGGCCAGCCCATCGCCAAGCTCTGCATTGCGCAGTTCTTCTAAAAAGCGGATCTGATCTTGTGACAGCGTCATCAACTGCCCGACATCTGACCAACGATAAGGATCAGAGCGCTGCAGGGCCAGGGTGGGGATTGGGTCAAAATCAAACAGTCGGCGCCGCACATATTTCTCTACCCATGCGTCCGGGAAGCCCTCGGCGACCACATGAACATCTTGGTGATCGGGGGCGCCGATGGGCGGGACATGATGATAGCTGACCATGTGAATGTGCCGCGATTTGAAATACGCAATGCCGAGGCGCCACAAGTCCTCTGACGTTTGAAGGCTTTGCATTTCGCGCAGATATCGCTCTACACTTTGCATGGCGACTGTATCCTCTTTGTGAGAACAGTCTGGCAAAGCCGAGCATAATGGCAATAACCTCTCGCATTGCGCGCAGAAATTCTATGTCTTTGATAGCTTTGAAGCGGCAATAAAGTGCCGATTTGCCGTTGGTTTTCGCCAAGCGATGGCGGTGCTGCGGATTATAGCTTCCAGGACGGCGAGACATCTGCACCTATTCGTGAGCGGTCTCGCGCTTGCGTTGGTTTGAAGGGGTGTTAGTCTTGCAGGCCTTGAGCAGCTGCCAGGCTGAATACATTCAAAAACACGGAGGGCATTATGGACGGTGAAATTCCAGTTATTGACATTTCAGGCTTCGGTGACGGCACTGGCCCTGCTGCGCACGAGATTGCACGGCTTATTGATGACGCCTGCCAAAGCATCGGATTCTTGGTGGTGACTGGCCACGGCATCAAAACAAGCACTCTCGATGGCTTGCACGGGGTTGCCAGCACCTTTTTCGACCTGTCGCAAGCGACCAAGAACATCTATCAGGCGCCCGAAGGCTCTTTTTACGGCTACATCCCCATGGAAAGCTCAACGCTTGCTTATTCGCTTGATGATGGCGAGGCCAAGCCCGACCTGCGTGAAGCGTTTGCCTCCAGCCGCCCGGACATTGCCACTGGAGATCCTTATTTCCGCAGCGAAGCAGTGGCTCATTTTGGCTTTGATGTGGACTTTCCAAGCGAAGTGGGTGGATTTCATGCGACTTGGACATCCTCTTACTATGCGCTTTCTGACCTAGCGGCACGGATGATGAAGATTTTTGCCGTCGCACTCGGCATGCCGCTCGATTATTTTGATGCATCGCTGGAACGGCATGCCAGTAATCTCGCGCTGTTTAACTATCCTGAACAGACAAAGCCGCCGCAAAAAGGCCAATTGCGCGGCGGCGCGCACACCGATTTCGGCAGCCTCACCCTGGTGCATTCCGACTGGTCGCTGCCTGGCGGGCTTGAGGTGCAGCTGCCCGATGGCCGCTGGATCGCTGCGCCCAACGTGCCCGGCGCCTTTATTGTGAACCTTGGGGATATGATGGCGCGTTGGACGAATGACCGCTGGGTCTCCACCATGCACCGCGTTGCAAACCCGCCCGCTGCAGCGGGCCCGGCCGCGCGGCGGCAGTCTGCAGTCTTCTTCCACGTGCCGGACTACGATGCCATCGTCTCTTGCATCCCCAGCTGCGCCACGGCAGCAAACCCGGCGAAGTATCAGCCCATAACCGTTGCCAACCACCATATGATGAAGATGGGCAAGATGTTTGAGGAAGAGGTGGCTTAGGTTGGGTCTTCCCTAAGCTATGGTCGTCATATCTCTATGTATTTAATATCCGATGCAGCACATACCGAGCCGCGCGTTTCGATCATTACTGCTGCGATCCGCACAAAGTGTTTCCCGAAAGCTCGTTGCTGAACAAGCGCTATTTTTAAAAGAATGTCTTCCATAAGTGCAGCGAGCTGCCGCTTTTTACCAATTTTTTGCCTAAGGATCGCATCAGACAGCTTAGCGCGTGCCCCATTGAGCCTAAGCGCCCAATAACTGGCATAATCGAACAATGACGGGCGATTAAGAAGTTTATGGATCAATAATGTCCAGTCGTTCAGTTAAACATCTCGCTCAATGGGTTAAAATCTCAATGTCGTTCTTTTCGTGGCCGCAACGTCGAACTTAGGTCCTATTGGAATGTGCGGGCGGAGACTGCGCCGTCGCTCGCTATGCTTGACTTCCCGGGAGAAATAAGAGACACCGCTCGCAACTCTCCGACGCAATTTGTGTTTAGCGCGTCTACGGATGTCCACTGGTCAGCGAAGGTTCGCCCGCCGGTGCATTTTGCGTTGGGGTTTTGACTGGTCAAATAAGGATCGAACCAAGCAGATGTTTGAAAGCTTGCAGGAGCGATTGGGGAGCGTCTTTGACGGGCTGAAGCGGCGCGGCGCGCTCAGTGAAAGCGATGTGACGGCTGCGCTGCGTGAAGTGCGCGTGGCGCTGCTTGAAGCTGATGTGGCACTGCCGGTGGTCAAAGATTTCGTTGGCCAGGTGAAAGAGCGCGCGGTTGGCGCGGAGGTGATCAAGTCTGTCTCCCCCGGCCAGCAAGTTGTTAAAATCGTTAATGACGCGCTGGTCGACATGCTTAGCGGTGATGGGGGCGGCGAGGGCGAAGGCCTAAATTTTGCTGCCAACCCGCCGGTGGTGTTCATGATGGTCGGCCTGCAGGGCTCGGGTAAAACCACATCAACGGCGAAAATCGCCAAACGATTGCAAGAGCGCGAGAAGAAAAAGGTCATGATGGCCTCGCTCGATGTCCAGCGGCCGGCGGCGCAAGAGCAGCTGAAGGTGCTGGGGGAGCAATCTGGCGTCGCGACGCTGCCTATCATGCCGGGGCAAATGCCCGTAGATATTGCCAGCCGGGCCATGAACGCGGCCAAGCTGCAGGGCTTTGACGTGCTGATGCTGGATACCGCCGGACGGCTGCATGTGGATGCCTCTTTGATGGCAGAGCTTGCGGCAGTGAAGAAAGCGTCTGACCCGACGGAAATCCTGCTGGTGGCAGATTCGCTGACGGGCCAAGACGCCGTTACGGTTGCTGATAGCTTTAACAAACAGATGGGGATCACCGGGGCGGTCTTAACGCGGATGGATGGCGATGGTCGCGGCGGGGCGGCGCTGTCATTGCGCGCGGTCACGGGTAAGCCCATTAAGCTGATTGGCACTGGCGAGAAACTCGATGAGCTGGAAGAGTTTCATCCCAAGCGCATTGCCGGGCGCATCCTGGGAATGGGCGACGTTGTCTCGCTGGTGGAAAAAGCGTCCGAGACCTTAGAAGCGGAAGAAGCTGAAAAACTCGCCAAGCGGCTTAAAAAAGGCACGTTTGATTTCAACGATATGCTGACCCAGTTCCGCCAGATGAAGAAGATGGGCGGGCTGAAAGGGCTGATGGGCCTGATGCCCGGTATGGGCAAATTGCAGAAACAAATGGCCGGCGCAAATCTCGATGAAAGCGTCATGAAGCGCCAGGAAGCCATCATTTTATCGATGACGCCGAAAGAACGGGCTAACCCGAAAATGATTGCGGCCAGCCGCAAAAAGCGCATTGCCGCCGGTGCGGGCGTGCACGTGTCGGACGTCAATAAGCTGATGAAGGCTTACCAGCAGATGGGCACAGTGATGAAGCGCATGAAGAAGATGGGCAAGAAAGGCATGCTACCGCCTGGATTGGGTGGCGGTATGGGCGGTCCCATGGGGGACTTACCGCCCGGCATGGAAGACTTCCTGCCAAAGAAATAATCGAAATTTAAGAATACCCATAAAAAGGAAAACACTATGGCAATTGCAATTAGAATGGCGCGGGGCGGCGCGAAGAAACGCCCGATTTACCGCATCGTGGTGGCTGACAGCCGCGCGCCGCGCGATGGCCGCTATATTGAGCGGCTTGGGCAGTATAACCCGCTGCTGCCGAAGGATCATGAAAACCGCGTGATTTTAGACACTGAGCGCGCCGCCTATTGGCTAGGCCAGGGCGCACAACCGTCTGACCGGGTGGCCCGGTTCTTAGATGCCGCAGGCCTCATGAAGCGTACGCCCAAGAACAACCCGCTTAAAGCCAAGCCCGGCAAGAAAGCGCAAGAGCGCCTCGATGCCTTGGCTGAGAAGGAAGCCGAAGCTAAAGCCGCCGCAGAAGAAGCGGCCGCTGCCGATGAAGCCCCTGCAGAAGAGGCGCCGGCGGAAGAGGCGGCTGCGGAAGAGGCCCCTGCAGAAGAAGAAAAGAGCGAATAAGCTGTTTTGGCGGTGCCTGAGGACAGCATGGTCATGATTGGCGCCATCATGGGCGCGCATGGCGTGCGTGGTCAGGTCAAGGTAAAGTGCTTTATGGAAGATCCGGCGCATTTCAGCGCATTACAGGTGGTGCATTTCGGCGCCTCAGGCGCGCCGGTCCAGCTGATCTCGGCGCAGATGCAAAAACAAGATGTGTTGATTGCGAAACTGGACGGCATTTCAGATCGCGACACCGCCCAGGCTCTTAAAAGCACGCAGCTGTTTGTGCCGCGCAGTGTGCTTGACCCTGACGACGACGAACCTGAAGCGTTTTTTCTAAGCGATCTAGAAGGCTTGGCGGTGCTTGATGAAGCGCGGCGCGTGGTTGGGTCGGTGAAAGCGGTTAATAACTTCGGGGCGTCCGACGTGATCGAAATTGCGCTCGCTGGTTCGGGCAAATCCGTCATGCTGCCGTTCATTGAAGATGCTGTGCCGCAGATTGATATTGAAGCTGGGCATATCATCATTGACCCGGCATTTATGGCCTAGGCCTGGAGCCAACGATGTGGCGCGCTCAGGTTCTGACGTTGTTTCCAGATATGTTTCCCGGTCCATTGGCGTATTCTTTGGCTGGAAAAGCGCTAAAAACCGGCATTTGGGGCATAGAAACGCTGGACATTCGGCGCTGGTCCATAGATAAGCACGGATCGGTTGACGATACGCCCGCGGGTGGTGGACCTGGAATGGTCATGCGCGCCGATGTTGTTGGACCGGCTTTAGATTTTGCAAGCAGCCAGGCCGCTGATTGCCCGCTGATTTATTTATCGCCGCGGGGGGATCGGCTTGACCAAGGGGCAGTGGCAGCGCTCGCAAGCGGCCCCGGCATATCGCTGCTGTGCGGCCGCTTTGAGGGTGTTGATGAGCGTGTGCTTGAGGCCCGCGCCGTCCGCCAGGTTAGCCTTGGCGATTTCGTGCTGTCAGGCGGCGAGCCTGCGGCGTTTGCATTGCTGGATGCGTGCATCAGGTTGTTACCAGGCGTGATCGGCGCGCCTGAGACGTTGGAGGAAGAGAGTTTTACCGGCGGATTGCTTGAATATCCGCACTATACGCGCCCCAACGTTTGGGAAGGGCGCAAAATTCCGGAAATTTTAACGTCCGGAGATCATGCAAAAGTCCGCGCTTGGAGGCAGGCGCAGGCGGAACAGATAACCCGGCAACGGCGGCCGGATTTGTGGCAGCGCTATTGCGCTGGGTCACAAGCCCCGTCGCCCTCTAGCCAAGCGCCAACTGGGGCGCCC